>DASXLC010000011.1:0-22455 GCA_036496445.1 Pseudolabrys sp.
CGCTTGACCGGCACCGTCATGATGTCGACGATGCGCCCGTCCCGCATGATCACGATGCGATCGGAAATCAGTACCGCTTCGTCGAGGTCATGGGTCACGAACAGAATGGTCTTCCTGGTGCGGGCGTGGATGTCCAGCAACTCGACCTGCATCGTCTCCCGCGTCTGCGCGTCGAGTGCGCCGAATGGCTCGTCCATGAGCAGGACTTTGGGATCGATGGCGAGCGCACGTGCGATGCCGACGCGTTGCTTCATGCCGCCGGATAGCTGGTGCGGACGACGGGCCTGGGAGTCTTTCAGCCCCACAAGATCAAGATATTTCTCGGCCGTCTCGCGCAAGGCTGTCCCGCGCATCCCCTTCATCTCCAGGCCAAACATGACGTTCTGCAGAGCGGAGAGCCAGGGCAGCAGCTCGGCGTGCTGGAACACCATGCCGCGGTCGTAGCCGCAGCCGCGCACCTCACGTCCGTCGACGGTGACGCGCCCGGAGGTCGATGGATCGAGCCCCATCGCCACTCGTAACGCAGTGGTCTTGCCGCAGCCGGACGGCCCAAGCAGGGCAACGATCTCGCCGTCGTGCACAGTGAAACTCACCCGGTCCAGCGCCTGAACGTGATGAACGTCGCCGTCCACGCGCAGTGAAAAGCGTTTGGACACGTCGAGGAAAGTCACCTCACCCATTCAATTCTCCGAATTGTAGTTCAATCAGTGACCCAGGATCTGAAGTGCCTTTTCGCGATACTCAGGCGCGGTGACGGTCTTCAGATCGAGCGGCGCCTTCAACCTGCCCGCCTTCACCATCTGGTCCTGAATCCATTGAATCTTCTCAGCCGGCAGCGGCAGCGTTGGATCCACGGCATGATGCTGGACCGCGTCATCATACACGAAGGCTGGGCGCGGATCGTCGGGCTTCGCACGGATAAGTTCGCGCGTCAGCGCGATTGTCTCGTCCCGGTGCGACAGCGCAAACCGCAATGCGCTCATTTCCGCGGCGAGAAATTTAACGGCGTCATCGCCTCGCTCGGCCAATTTCTTTCCCGTTGAAACCATGCACACACGCAGAAAGTTCGGAACAGCATCGCGGCCGGCCACCAGGAGATGAATGTTCTTCGGAGCGATCGGCTGATACTCATTCGACACAACTGCTGCGTCGACAACGCCGCCGATCAGTGCCTGGTAACGGTCGCTATCGCCACCGACCGCAGCGAGCTTCACCTCGGTGTCGGCGACACCGAATTTCGCCAATGCCGAGCGCGCCAGCATGTCAGGCATGGAGTTCGGCGCCGACACCGCGATCTGTTTGCCCTTTAGATCCTCGACCTTGGTGATCTTCTCATTGGCAAAGATGCCGTGCGGCACTACCACCCAGTGACAGCCAAGCAGCTTGACGTCGCCGCCCTTGGAATCGGCGGCAAATACCCCCTGTGGCCCGCCTTCGAAGCTGTCGAGCTCGCCGGCGATCAGCGCCTTCAGCGCCAGCTGATCATCCTTGAACTGCGAAACCTCGAGCTTGAGGCCCTGTTTTTTGGCAAAGTCGCGCGTCGACACCATCAGGAAGATGCCGGCATCGCCCTTGGCGTTGATTAAACCGTGCTTCCAGACTTTTTCCTGAGCGATCGCGGGAGCGGAGAAGGCGGCACAGATCACGGCGGCTGCAATTATGCCGACAGCGACCTTCCCGGACAAAACGATGCGCATGGCGAAGTTCCTCCCTGCAGTTCCTTAGGTCTCTGATCGGACCCTTATTCCCGGGATCATAACATCAATTTTATCGACACGGGCGTTCCCAAGAGCAGTTTGCGGGACTAGCCTTTGGCCCGCAAGCGTCGGCGCAAGGCGCATCCGCAGCGGGGCGGTCGGCCGTAAGCCTCTGGCCCCCACAATCTGGTTCAGGGAGCTGAACGTTATGACCCAACGCTTTACCATTACTGTCAACGGCAAATCCCACACGGTCAACGCCGATCCCGATATGCCGTTGCTCTATGCGCTGCGCAACGACCTCGGGCTCAATAATCCTCACTTCGGCTGCGGGCTGGCGCAGTGCGGTGCCTGCACCGTACATCTCGACGGCCAGCCGATACGCTCCTGCATCACAGCAGTCTCAACGATCGGTGACGCCAAGATCACCACGCTTGCGGGTCTTGGCACTCCTGAAAAACCACATCCATTGCAGACCGCCTATGTCGAGGAGCAGGTGCCGCAATGCGGCTACTGCATCAACGGCTGGCTGATGACTGCGGCAGCATTCCTGCGCGACAAAAAGAATCCGAGCGAGGCTGAAATCAAGGACGCGCTCTCGGGTTTGAAGTGCCGGTGCGGCACGCACATCAGTATTCTCAAAGCGGTCAAGCGCGCCGCGACGATGATGGGTTGAGGGAGAGTGCCATGACAAAACTAGAACAAACCTCTGCATTCACCCGCCGCTCGATGCTGCTGGGCAGCGGCGCGCTGGTCGTGTCAATCGGTGCGGCCGTGTCGCTCGACACCTTGTTGTCGATGCAGCAGGCCTTCGCGCAGGGCGCCAGGCCGCCGCTGACGCCGGACCAACTCTCCTCCTACATCGCGGTCAATGCCGACGGCACGGTCTCAGCCTATTTCGGCAAGATGGACATGGGCCACGGGCTCGGAGTCGCAATCGGCCAGATTGTGGCGGACGAGCTCGACGTTCCGTTCAAGAGTGTCAAGGTCGTGATGGCCGACACCGCCGTGACGGTGAACCAAGGCGGCGCGTCCGGTTCAACCGGCATCCAGATGGGCGGCAAGCAATTGCGCATGGCAGCGGCGGAAGCACGCCGCACGCTGGTCGAGATGGCAGCGGGCCTGTTGTCTGTGCCCGCCGACAAACTCACCGTCGCTGACGGCGTGGTAAGCGCCAGCGACGACAAGTCGAAGCGAATTTCCTACGCGCAAATGATCGGAGGCAAGTATTTCAACATCCAGCTCGACTGGAACAAGCAATATGGCAATACGCTCTACGCGCCTGGCAAGGCTCAGCCAAAGAAACCGAGCGAGCACAAAATCGTCGGTCAGCCGATCAAGCGCGAGGACGTGGCACCCAAAGTATTCGCGCAGGAGAACTTCGTCACCGACATCACGGTGCCCGGCATGGTGCACGGGCGCGTGCTCCGTCCCGCCGTCGCCGGCGCCGTGCCGACGAAAGTGGATGAAAGCTCCATCAAGGACATCCCTGGCGCGAAAGTCGTCTGGGACAAGGGCTTCCTTGGCGTGGTCGCTGACAAGGAATGGGATGCCATTCAGGCAGCGCAGAAGCTTAAGGTGGAATGGTCTCAGGTTGACGCACCCTTCCCCGAACAAGCTTCGCTCTACGACCACATCCGCAAGGCAAGCGTACGCAAGCGCAGCGTCGACAAAGAAAACGGCAACGTCGATGATGCGTTCAAGAACGCCGCCAAGGTGATCGAGGCCGAATACGAATGGCCGTTCCAGTCGCACGCCAGCATGGGCCCCGCCTGTGCCTTGGTCGAGATCAAGGACGGCCTGGTGACCTGCTGGAGCGGAACGCAGAAGTCCCATTTCGTGCAGGAGGGGCTTGCGCTTACGCTCGATGTGCCGCTCGACAAGGTCCACGTCATATGGACGATGGGTCCCGGCTCTTACGGCCGAAACGATGCCGATGACTGCGCCATGGACGCGGCCGTCCTGACGAAAGCGGTCGGCAAGCCAGTTCGCCTGCAGTATATGCGTGAACAAGGGACCGGCTGGGATCCAAAAGGCCCCGCTTCAATTCATAAGGCGCGGGCTGCAATCGACACAGCCGGAAAAGTCACTGCCTATGAGTTTACCAGCAAAGGTTTCTCTCGCGTCGACGTGAATACCAATGGCGGCAAGCCGTACGACACGCTTTCGGGGCAGACGCTAGGCGTCGCGCTGAAATCCGGGGACGGGTTCGGCGTACCGGCAGAATCCTATGCCTTCGACAACAAACGGCTGGCATGGGAGACCATTCCGCCGCTGCTTGACCGATCTTCGCCGCTGCGCACGGCGCATCTGCGCGATCCGGTCGGACCGCAAATCCACTTCGCGAGTGAATCCTTCATCGACGAAGTCGCTGCCGCCGTAAACGCCGATCCGATCGAATTCCGGTTGCGGCACATCAAGGAGCCGCGCGACATTGCCGTTATCAAGGCCGCGGCCGAGGCGGCGAAATGGGAGACCCGGGCCTCCCCGCGTCGCGATCAGAGCGGCAGCAAGGTCTCCGGCCGCGGAATCGCATATGCGCAGCGGAACGGCACGCGCGTTGCGATTGTCGCCGAGGTCGACATAGACCGCTCGACCGGCAAGATCTGGGCGCGCAAGTTCACGGTGGCGCACGATTGCGGACAGATCATCAATCCTGACGGCCTGGTGAAGTGTATCGAGGGCAACATCGTGCAGGGTGTCAGCCGCACCTTGTGGGAGGAAGTCACCTTCGACCGCAAAGCGGTGACCAGCGTCGACTGGATCACCTACCCGATCCTCGACATCACCGAGACGCCGGGCGAGGTGAATGTGGTCCTGATCAATCATCCGGACATTGCGCCCAGTGGTGCCGGTGAGCCTTCGATTCGGCCAGTGGCAGCGGCCATTGCCAACGCCATCTTCGATGCGACCGGTGTGCGCATCCGCCGGGTGCCGTTCTCTCCGGATCGGGTGAAATCGGCGCTGAGCTGACCAATCAGGCCGGCGCGAGACGGGAGACGCTGTCTCGCGCCACCTTGATGATTTCGGGCACAGCCGCATCGTTGCCGGGCGCCATGATGTGGACACCGGCTACTGACGGCACGTCCGCCAACTCACGGACCATATCGATGCAAATGCGACGGCCTTCCGCTGCCGGATCGATTGCGCGCTCCATGCGATCAATCAGTGCGTCGGGAATGACGGCGCCGAACAGTTTTTCCTTGATCCAGCGTGCCGACTTGGCGGAGCGCGGTGGCACAATGCCGATCAGGATAGAAAGTCCATCTGTTACGCCATGTTCGGCGAGACGCGCCATATAACGACGCACCACGCCGGCATCCATACAAAATTGAGTCTGCACGAACTGCGCGCCGGCCACGACCTTGGCTTGCAATCCGGTCGGGCGCCAGCCTGGCGGCGGATCGACCGGATTGTCGGCGCTGCCGAGGAAGAAGTCGGCGCGACCGGTGATCTTTCGGCCCGTCGGCAATTCGCCATTGTCGCGAAGCCGCCGCGCGGTCTCGAGCAGCGAACGCGGGTCGAGATCGAACACCGGCACGGCATCCGGCTGATCTCCGGCGCTCGGATCGTCACCGCGCAGCATCAGCAGATTGTGTATGCCCGAGGCTGCCGCGCTCAACAATTCACTCTGCAAGGCAATGCGATTGCGATCACGGCAGGTGAATTGAAGTATCGGCTCGATACCCTGCTCCACAAGAATCGCGGCCGACGTAATCGCACCGAGATGGGGCCGTGCGCCCGCACCGTCAGTGATGTTGACGGCATCGGCCAGTCCCCGCAGCGGAAGCGCTTTAGCCAGCAGTTCGGCACGATCAGCCGATACCGGCGGCGTCACTTCCGCAGTGATTACAAAGCGCCGGGAACGCAGCTTGTCCTGCAGGTTGGTAAGCATCCAACCCAAGTCGCAAAATCCAGTGGACGTTGCAAGGGCAACAATGGGAAAAAGGCTGTCGGCATCAATGCCGCGGAACCTTGCGGACCGTGATGTTTCAGCCGGCGAAATCACTCGATGAGTTACTTACGCCGATTGGCGACGGCTGCCTGTTGGTGGTGCCGCGCGAGGTTTCCGGCGTGCCGATGGCGGCGACCCGCGCGCTCGTACGACGGGGAGTGAAACGCATACACCTTGTGGCGCTGCCAACCTCGAGCCTGCAGGCTGATTTGCTGATCGGGGCCGGCTGTGTCGAAACGCTCGAAACGAGCGCGGTGAGCCTCGGTGAGTTTGGTCCGGCGCCCCGCTTCACGGCCGCCATCAAATCGGGCGCGATCAAAATGAAGGACGCCACCTGCCCGGCGCTGCATGCGGCACTGCAGGCATCTGAAAAAGGCGTGCCATTCATGCCGCTGCGCGGGCTTATCGGCTCGGATGTCCTGAAACATCGTGACGACTGGAAAGTGATCGACAGTCCGTTCGCAAACGACGGCCCAATTGTGCTGTTGCCCGCGATCAAGCCGGACGTGGCGCTTATCCATGCGCCGATGGCGGATCGTTTCGGCAATGTCTGGATCGGACGGCAACGCGAATTGGCCACCATGGCCCATGCGGCGCACAAGACCATTGCGACCGTCGAAAAAATCCACGACGGCAATCTGCTGGATGATCCGATGCTGGCCGCCGGCACCTTGCCGGGCTTCTACGTCGAAACGATCGCAATCGCCGAGCGCGGCGCATGGCCGCTCGGATTGCCGGATTTTTATCCGTCTGACGCCGATCATCTTGCCGAATACGCCAGCATGGCGGCGACGGAGGAGGGTTTCGCCGAGTATCTGGACAAGTATGTGCATGAGAAACGCGCTGCATAGCCCGCGCGTGTCCCGGCCACCCTGGCATGACAAGGGAGAGCCCGCACGTGACTGCACACGAATTTCGTGATGAGGAGCTTCTCGCCGACGTGATCGCGCGCCTCATCGGTGACGTACGCCACGTTGCAGTCGGCAACGCCTCACCCATTCCAGCGACTGCCGCGTTGATTGCGCGCGAACGCGGCAAAGGACAGCCGTATGTCTCATTGCTGCAAAGCCGCAAGCACAATTTCTTCACCGATGGGGCGCGTGAACTGTTCGATTGCGCCGGCCAGGGGCGGATCGACGTGTTCTTTCTTTCGGGCGGACAAATCGATGGTGAAGGCAACGTCAACCTTGTGAGCACCGGCGACTATCGCCATCCAAAAGTGCGCTTTCCAGGTTCATTTGGCTCTGCCTATCTCTACTACGTGGTACCGAAGGTGATCCTTTTCCGCACCGAGCATTCGCCGCGCACGCTCGTGCCCAAGGTCGATTTCATCAGTGCGCCCGGCACAAGCAACGCCAATATCTATCGTCCAGGGGGACCTGTTGCGCTTGTGACAAATCGCTGCCTGTTCAATTTCGTGAACGGCCATTTCGCCCTGGCAAGCGTGCATCCGGGTCATACGGTCGACGAGATTGTCGAGAACACGGGATTCGATTTCGAGATGCCGGCGAGTGTGCCACAGACCCGGGCGCCCTCGCCCGAGACACTCAAGCTCATGCGGGAGGTGGTCGCGCCACAATTGGCGGAGGTCTATCCGCAATTCGCGGCGCAGGTGTTTGGCATAGGCAAGACTGCTTTCGCGCGCTGAAAAAAGCCTGCCCTTCCGGTTATTTTACACGTGGGCTAGTGTGCCGCCGCGCGGCCGACAGGTCGCAACATCTCAAGAAACTGAAGGGAAGAAGTCTGGTGAAAACGGTTGAAGCTGCGGTCATTGGCGTGGGTTGGGTCGGGGGTACACGCGCGGATACCCTTTCGCGTACGGCACTGGTGGATAAATTGCACCTGTGCGACATCAAGCCAGACCGCCTGGCCGAGGTGAAAGCGCTTTACAAGCCTGCCACCGCGACCCTCGACTACAACGATATCATCAAGAATCCGAACATCTCGGTGGTCTACATATCGACCACTCCGGAATCCAACCACTATCCGATCTGCCGCGACTGCCTCAAGTCCGGCAAGAATGTGATGCTGGAAAAGCCGATCGCGCTGGAGTTATGGGAAGCTGACGAGCTGATCCTGCTCGCCAAGCGCAACAATCTGAAATTCACTATCGGTTACTCGCAGCGCTTCAATCCGAAAATTGCCTACGCCAAGAAAAAGATCGTTGACGGCACACTCGGCAAGGTCGTGTCTGTATTGGTGAGTCGCCACCTCTCGCGCAGCCTGGGCAAGAAGATCGCGAGCCGCGTACGGCTTTCTCCGGTCGTCATGGAGTCAACGCACGACCTCGATTTTGTGCTCTGGCTTCTGGAGCCGGCAAAGCCCGTCCGCGTCTACTCGCAGGGCGCCTATGGTTACATGGAGCCCATCAATGGCTCCCACGACGTGATGTTCACCACGGTGACGATGGACAATGGTGTAGCGGTGATGATCGGCGGCGGCTGGAACCTGCCGCCGAGCTACCCGAATTATTGCGCAACCTGGATCGAGATCACCGGCACCGACGGCTCACTGTTTCTCGATGACACTCAACGCGACAACTGGCTCAATACCGAGAAGCGGGGACAGGAGTTTCCGATGTCCACCATGCCAGGTGAGTGGGTCGACAACGTCTTTGCTGGCGGTATGGGCCCTGAAACCATCCATTTCCTGGAGGCCTGCATCCGCAACACCCCGGTGATGGTAACACCGGAAAGTGCGCGGCGTGTGATGGAAACCTACAGCGCCGCAGACCTGTCCGCCGATCGAAATGAGCCGGTGGATCTGCCGCTTTCCAATGAAACGATTTCAGCCATTGCCGAATTCAAGCAGAAAATCCGTGCGGGGGTTAACCAATGAAGGCCTCGGCCAAGGGAGTCGGCCTTGCGATCATCGGCGGCGGCCGCGTCGGATTGTTCCGTGGCGAAGTGGCGGCGCGCCATCCGGCTGTCGAGTGGATCGGGCTTGCCGAAAAAAACCCGAACCGCGCGGGAGAGGTGGGCCCGAAGATCAGCGCGGATTTTGTAACACAAAGCCACATCGAGTTGCTCAAGCGGCCGGAAGTCACGGCCGCCATCATCTGCACCGACGAGCATTTGCATGTTGATCCGATCATGGCTGCCGTCGAGCGTGGCATTCCGATGCTGATCGAGAAGCCGCTCGCAACCAATCTTGCCGAGTCCGAGCGCGTTCTGAAGGCAATCAAAGCGGCGAAACTCGATGCCGTGGTTGGCTACACGCAACGCTTCCGCCGCCGCTGGCTGGCCGCGAAGGAGAAATGCCGCACCGGTGCGCTCGGCGACGTTACAATGGTGACTTCGCGCGCATTCATGAATCGTCTGGTCGCGATCGACAACTACAAGCGCACCGACGATCCCGCGAGCATTTCTCCGATGGTCATTTCCGGCACGCACGCGCTCGACATTTGCATGTGGTGTCTGGAAGGAAAGACGGCGGTCGAATGTTATGCGCGTTCGGTCGACAGGGTGCTGGGCCCCTCCTACAAAGGGATCGACGGCACGGCCGGGATGATCAATTTTTCCGACGGCACCATTTATCATCTCAACATGTCTTGGGCGCTGCCGGTGACATGGCCAGCCGCGGTGTATTCGCTCGAAGTCGGGATTATCGGCACCACCGGCGTGCTCACCATCGATGACACGCACCGCGACATCGTGCTTGCGGTCTCTAAGCCGCAGTCAGAGGGCTACAATCCCGATGCCACCCGGCTGGTGGACTTCATGGGCAGCTATCCGCCCGGCGACATGGCGCTCGGTGAACTGCGCGGGCCGATGGCCGAGGAAACCGACTCGTGGCTCAACCGCGTCGCGCTCGGTTTGCCAACGGCAGCCGCGACAGTCGAAGAGGCCCATCGGAACCTGATGCTGACCAAAGCGCTCGACCTGTCGGCCAGGCGCAAGCAGCCGGTAAAGTTACCGCTTGATCCCGACGAAGTGCGCGCGGCGGCCTGACGACGTTATTGCTGCTGCGACTGCCTGCGCGGCGGAGCAGGTGTCGGAGCAGGTGTCGAAGCCCGCGCCGGAGCAGGCGTAGCGCGCGCCGGAGTGCGGGCCGGAGCAGGCGCCGGCGTCGCCTCGGTAGTGGTGCTGCTGCTACTGCTGCTGCCCCCGAACAAAAATCGCTGCGGATTGTGCGCAAGATCGGTGATCGCTTTCCCGGCGATGTCGATCTGGCGCGTCGCGGTCGCAGTCATCCTGTTGACGCCAATCGTGATCTCGTCGGTGCGCTTATCGAGATTGTCCATAAGCATGCGCGCCGAGGCCGTTGCATCCTTGGCGTTGCTCATCGTGTCTTTGGCGTCTTTCATGATCGAATCGACATTGTCGGTGTTCCGCGCAAGCGATGCGCTGAATGCAGCAATGTCCGCAATCGCCTGGTGCAGCGCCTCCTGATTGGCGGTGATCACTTCCTCCGCCTTATTGAGCACCTCGCGCGCCGCCTGCATCATGTCCTGGCTGGCGCTCGGGTCGGACCGCAAGGTCGGCGGCTCCCCCTCTTCCCGTTCGATCAAAGGCGTATTTGCCGAGACGCCCTTGAGCGACACCGCGGCGACGCCGGTCAGGCCGGCAAATTCAAGACCCACACGCGTGTCGGAGCGGATCGGTGTTGCCTTGTTGACCGCGAGCAGGGCGACGACCTGGCGCGGGTTATCGGGATCGAGGCGGAGATTGGTGACCTCGCCGACGCGAATGCCGTTGAACAGCACATTGCCGCCGACCTGCAGTCCCGACACCGAGCTGTCGAAAATGACACGATAGGAAACGGCCTGTTTCTTGCCCGAGGAGTGATGCAGCCAGAAGATAAAGCCGAACGCGCCTGCCACCACGGCAAACGTGAACAGCCCGATCAGTGCGTAGTGCGCTTTTCGCTCCATCACCCCACTCCGTTAGTTCCTCGCCGCAGCTAGCAGGCCTGTCCGGGCGCGCACACCGTGGAAATAGGCCCGCATCCATGGATGCTGTGACGCCAGCATCGTATCCATGGTGCCGGCTTCAATGATCTTTCCGTCGCCGAGTACGGCGATCCTGTCGCAGATCGTGTGCAAGCTGTCGAGGTCATGGGTTACCATAAAAACCGCCATCGACGAAGTCTGCTGCAAAGTCAGGATTAGCTGGTCGAAATCGCCAGCGCTGATCGGGTCGAGGCCCGAAGTTGGCTCGTCCAGGAAAAGGATTTCAGGATCAAGCGCTAAGGCGCGCGCGAGCGCGACGCGCTTGATCATGCCGCCCGAAAGTTCCGAAGGGAACTTCCTGTATACGTCCGGCTTGAGACCGACCATTTCCAGCTTGGTGATGGCGATTTCGGTCATTAGACGGTCCGAAATATCGAGATATTCGCGAATGGGAAATTCGACGTTCTCGCCGACCGTCAGAGAGGAAAACAACGCGCCTTGCTGGAACAGGATGCCCCAACGCCGCTCGATCTCCTGGCGCTGCATCTCGCCGGCTTCGTCGAGATTGACGCCAAAGACGTCGATCCGTCCTTGTTGCTTCGGCAACAGGCCAAGGATCGTGCGCGTGAGAACCGACTTGCCCGCACCCGAAGCGCCAACGAAGCCCAGGATTTCTCCGCGATAGACATCAAGCGTGACGCCATTGAGAACCCGATTCCCTTTGAGCTCAACGACAAGGTCGCGCACCTCGATGATGGATTCGTCGGCCATGTCACATTCCGATTGATGCGAAGAACATGGCGAACACACCGTCGAGCACGATAACCAGGAAGATGGATTTGACCACCGAGTTGGTGGTCTTCTCGCCGAGCGACTCGGCGCTTCCCTGAACCTGCAGCCCTTCCACGCAGGCCACAACGCCGATAACCAGCGCCATAAATGGCGCCTTGATCATTCCTACCTCAAATGTGGTGGTCGTGACTGCCTCGCGCAGGCGAGCCAAAAAGACCTCCGGCTGGATGCCTCCGTAAAGCCAGGACACCAGCCCGCCGCCATAGAGTGCCGCCATGGAGCCGAGGAATGTGAGAGCCGGCACCGCGATGATCAGCGCCAGAATACGCGGCAGAACCAGGACCTCGATCGGATCAAAACCCATCGTGCGCAGGGCATCAACTTCCTCCCGCATCCGCATCGCGCCGAGCTCGGCCGTGTACGAGCTGCCGGACCGGCCCGCCACCATGATGCACACGATCAGCACGCCTATTTCGCGGAGCACGAGCACACCGACCATGTCGATGACAAAGATGTCCGCCCCAAACTTGCGGAAATGGAAAATGCCTTGTTGCGCGAGAATGGCGCCGATCAATACCGTGATCAGGAGGACGATCGGCACCGCTCGCCAGCCAACGCGCTCGAGCTGGTGGATCATCGACGTGAAGCGAAACGTTGTCGGTCGGAGCATCACGCGCTTGAGCGCGACGATCAGCGAGCCCATCATCTGCGCCAACAGGACGAGATCGGCGCCAACCGCCGCCATCGTCATGCCGACGCTTTCCAGCGTCGCAATGATGCTGTTGCGCTTGGGCGGCGGCGGCGACAACGCCTGTGTTCCGGCGTGAACCTTCTCGAAGAGACCGCGGTAATCCTCGCGCAATCCGACAAGACGCGCTTCACGCCCCTGGTTCGTCCAGTTTCTCAGCGTACGCTCAAGAAGCCACGCGCCGTAAGTGTCGAGATAGTCGATGCGGGTGATATTGATCGCGATGCTGCGCGCTGTGACGGTTTGTGTGACAGCATCGACCTGCGGCTCGATCGCGCTGGCATATTCGGCCGTCCACGAGCCGGCGGCGCTAAGCTCGATCCAATCGCCGCGCGTTTGGCTACTGAGCAAGATGCCTGCCGTCACCGAACCGCTCCCTCTTCCATGGCACAGCACCACGCGCCCACGCTTGTGCCTTCGCGGGCTGACGAGCCGAGACAGGACTGGATGCGTTGCGGCGGGACTTTGCGGTTGCGCGCCAAGCCGATCGGCAGGCGATGGGCGCAACTCAAGAGCCGCACCGAGCGCAATCTTTCGCCCCGCCCCTCACTTCTAAAGGTTAACAAATCGGTGGTAATCCTTAAACGCCGTTTACCTTTTTAGGTTAACGTCGAGTTAACTATAAAGGCAGCCGTTTTCGTTGCCGTTTCGAGCCGCCAGTTCCCCACGCCAAGCGCGGAATGGCCTAGCAGGCGGCGACGCCACCCACGCAATTGGCGTTGGCATCGCTCACCGTAAACAGGCTCTCCACCACCGGCCGTCGCATGTTCTTTATGGGCGGGATCGAGAGAACTTCCATGTAGACGGTACCCAGCCCTTGAAGCCCCAACAATGTGCCAGCACCAAGGCTGAGGTCCAGGTCGCGGTTCGCTACAAATGGCCCGCGATCGTTGATTGTTACGTTGATCGAGCGATGGTTCTTGGGATTCGACACACGGATCAATGTTCCAATCGGCAACGTCTTATGGGCGGCGTGCCATCCGATTGGATTGAAACTCTTGCCTGTCGAAACCAGCTTGTCTTCCCAATACATCGAAGCCGTCACCCACTCGCCGGCCTGAATGCGATCAAAGGTGTTTTCGCTCGAGACACTGAGTAAGGGAATTGCAGACAACGCAGAACCGAACACCAAAAGAACGCTGAGACGGGCCAACTTTCTTATGACCCACGGTACCAGCTCTTTTTTTTCAATCAGCTTCATCGAATTGATTCGACAATTGATTTACACAAATGCCGCACCGACAGGCACACATCGACCGGGAGCGGGCCGCGCAACAAATGGCGCTTCATCCGCATTGTTCCCCTGAGACCAAAAGAAGGCGGTTATGTGATCTGACTGCCCTAACTGCGTTCACGCAGTGGCGTGATCGCCAATTCCACTGCGAGTTTGTCCAGCTGCGCCAATAGTTCTGACCCGAGCGGTAGGCCATTGTGCTGGCGGTCGGCGCGGCGCTGCGCACGCTGCTCGCCCGGCAGGCGAACGTTTTGGCCGGGTAGCGCTTTCGTGTTGCGCAGTTCGCGGATATGCCGATCCACCTCGGCCTTGAATTGGTCGAGCGGCTGGAAACGGGCCGGGTCGAGCGCGACCACGAACTGCCCGGTATTGGTAATCTTGTCCGGTTCGGCGTTGAAATCGACGCAGTCGCGACCAAACAGCGCACCATTGAGCGTACCCGCAAGAAGGCCAAGCGTCAGCGCGAGCCCTGCCCCCTTGTAACCTGCCATCGGCAGCAGCAGCGCCTCCGCACTTTTGTGCGGATCGATGACGGCTTCGCCGGTTGCAGGATCGATCATCCAGTCGTCTTGCAACGGTTTGTTTTGTAAACGGTGGTTCTTGATAGTGCCGTAGGACACGATCGAGGTGGCTATATCAAGCACCACCGGCGCTTCCTTGCCGGCGGGAATAGCGATGGCCAGCGGATTGGTGCCGAGCACCGGCTCGGCACCGCCGGCAAGCGGCATATGGTTGGCATTCGCCACCGCCGAATAGAGACCCACCATGTCGGCCTTCAACGGCAACGCGGCATAGACTCCCGCCGCGCCGGCGTGACCGGACATGCGGCACCCGACCCAGGCAACGCCGCATTCGCGCGCGAGCTCAATCGCGGTTTCCGCAGCACGGGCGACCACCAGATGGCCCATGCCATTGTCGCCGTCGACGAGCGCGGTCGCCGGCGCTGTGCGGTTGACCGTGATGTTGGGCCGGGGATTGGTAGAACCGAGCTTCAGGCGCTGAACATATTGCATCAGGCGGAACACGCCATGCGCATCGGCGCCGATGAGATCTGCCTCGAGCATGAGCCCCGCAATTTTTCCCGCGTCATCCTTCGACACGCCGGCCTTGCCCATCGCGTCGACGATCAGGCTTGTGACAGCCGTCGTTGGAATTCGGGTGGCTTTGGCGGCTTGAACGTTCATGGATTCCCCAGCAAGGCTTCGGCGCCTGTGCTCAAAATTGTTGCCTTGTCTGCATCGGAAATCTTCAGGGAGCGCACGTGTTTCACGCAGTCCATCATGCCCATGTCATAAGGATAGTCGCTGCCGAGCATAACGCGATCGGCGCCAACATGGCCGATCATGAATTCCAGGACCGGCGCCGAGTGGAGAATCGTGTCGTAGTAAAAACGTTTTGCAATGTTCATTGGCTGCTTCGAGATGTTTTTCTTTGGTTCAGGCCGCACTTGCCACCCATGCTCCCAGCGCGCCGCCTGATATGGGGTGAAGCCGCCGCCATGAGCGAGCACCACCGTCAATTTGGGATAGCGGTCGAGCACACCACCAAAATAGAGGCAGGCTGCGCCTATAGTTGTGTCGAGCGGGTTGCCGATCAGATTGTTGAGGTAATAGGACTTCATCCGGTCGGCGCCGGCGATATTGTTCGGGTGAATAAAGACGAAGGCTCCCAGCTCCTCAGCGGTTGCCCAAAGCGGCTCGAAGCTCGGATCGTCGAGGTTCTTGCCCATGATATTGGACGCGAACATCGTGCCGCGCAGTCCGAGTTTGGTCATCGCGCGCCTGAGTTCGTCGGCGGCCCTTTCCGGCGCCTGCATCGGCAGTGTCGCGATGCCCATGAACCGTTGCGGATTCTCTTTGACCAGTTTCGCGATCTGGTCGTTCTGGATTGCAGAGGTCGCGGCGCCAAGCGCAGCCTCCTGGCCATAGAGATAGGTCTGGGGTGTTGCCGAGAGGACTTGCACGTCCACACCGGCCTCGTCCATGTCCCGCAAGCGGTGTGCAATGTCGAAGCCGCCGCGCGGGTAAGGCCTGTAGGCTACGCCGCCGACCTCGAGCGTCGCCGAAGCCGCGTCGATCGGGTTGATGGTCACCGGCACCTTGGGTGCTTCCTTGCGCAGCAACGCGGCGGTTTCTTCGGTCAACACATGCGCATGAGTATCGATCGTTCTCACTTTGCTCATTTCACCACCCGAAAAACGCCATGCGGCGTGAGGAAAGGACGCCTGAGTGCCGCACCCAGCGCGCGGACGCAAGCCCCTGTCGCCCGCGGTTGTTTCGGCTATAAAAGGGGTTCCACAAGCGCATTCTCGGACCTCTCATGACAACCAGCCCCACCAGCACGAAGCACACGCCGCGCATTGAGGATGACGCTCTCGTCCGGGGCACCGGCCGTTTTATGGACGATCCGCGCCTTCCCAACACAGCCTATGCCGCCTTCGTGCGATCGCCGCATGCGCACGCCCGCGTCACGTCGGTCAATTCCGACGAGGCGCGCAAGGCCAAGAAAGTGCTGGCCGTGCTCACAGCCGAAGACATGAAAGCAGCGAACGTCGGAAGCGTGTCGCGCCATCCGCCGGTCCCGGGCCGCGGCGGCACCAAGATGATCATGCCGTTCCGGCCATCGCTCGCTGGCGAAAAGGTAATGCATGTCGGCGATCCGGTTGCGATGGTGGTCGCCGAGACGATCGCGGCCGCGCAGGATGCGGCCGACCTGGTGCGAGTTGAATACGAGGAATTGCCGGCGGTGATCGATCTGCGCGACGCCATGAAGAAAGGCGGCACGCAACTTTATCCGGAGGCACCCGGAAATCTTTGCGTCGACTGGCCAGGCCCCGTACCCGACGAACAGAATGAGCGTGAGGTCGCCGAAATAATCGCCAAGGCGCCGCATGTGGCAAAGGTGAGCGTGACCAACCAACGCATGGTGGTCGCGTCCATGGAGACCCGCGGCGCAACCGGCATCTACGACAAGGCCAATGACGGCTACACGCTCTACGTCTGTTCGCAGAGCGCTGACTCGCTGCGCAACCTGAGCGCCGCTGTCATGGGCGTACCGAACGAAAAGCTGCGCGTCATCACCCAGGACGTCGGCGGCGCCTTCGGCATGAAGACACCGCCCTACCCGGAATATCCGGCACTGCTGGTTGCGGCGCGCCAGCTCGGCCGTCCGGTGCAATGGCAATCGACCCGGTCGGAAGCTTTCGTCACCGACACGCAGGCGCGCGACACGGTCACCGAGGCCGAGCTCGCGATCGACGAAAAGGGGAAATTTCTGGCGCTGCGGGTACGGCACCTGTGTAACCAGGGCGCCTATGTGAGCACCGCGGGCGTCGGAATTAACACCAACAATTTCGCTCGCTGCCTGCCCGGCATGTACCGTATCCCGAAGGTAGAGGCTTCGGTCGCCTGCTACTTCAGCAACACCATTCCGATCGGACCCTATCGCGGCGCCGGTCGGCCGGAAGCGAATTACGCACTCGAGCGCGTGGTGGAGGAGGCGGCGCGGATCACCGGCATCGATCCCGTGCGGCTGCGCAAGAAAAACCTCATTCCCCCGTCGGCAATGCCGTTCAAGACGCCGATCAATACGTATGACAGCGGCGATTTCCCGGCGATTGTCGACCGGGCACTGGAGCTCGCCGACTTCGAGAATTTCAACAAGCGCCGGCGCGAGTCGTCGAAACGCAAAAGGCTGCGCGGCATCGGTGTCTCCTGCATGCTGGAGCATGCCGGCGCAATGCCGATGGAACAGGCCTCCGTTTCGTTTCCTGGCGGCGACCAGCTCGTTCTTGGCTGCAATGTGCAGTCGACCGGCCAGGGCCACGCCACCGTTTTTCCGCGTCTGCTCGCCAACAAACTCGGCATCGATGCTGCCAAGATTCAGCACCGTCACGGTGACACCGCGCTGGGAATCACCGGTTTCGCCTCCGTCGGTTCGCGCTCCGCGATGTGTGCCGGCAGTGCGATCGTGCACACGGCAGATGTCATGCTGGCGAAGGGCAGGAAAGTGGCGTCAGCACTTCTGGAAGCTTCCGAGGCCGATATCCAGTATCGCAATGGAAATTTCGAAGTCGTCGGCACCGACCGCAAGATCTCGCTGTTCGATACCGCGAGACGCGCGAAAGAGATTGGCGAAAGTCTCGACACCAAGGAAAAGACCGAGACGCCGCTGACATTCCCGAACGGTTGCCATATCGCCGAAGTGGAGATCGATCCCGAGACCGGCGCAGTCGACCTGGTAACCTACACCGCAGTTGATGATCCGGGCGTCATGCTTGATGCAATGATCGTGGAAGGACAGGTGCAGGGCTCAATCGCGAATGGCCTCGGTCAGGCGTTGACGGAAAACGCGGTTTACGATTCCGGAAGCGGTCAATTGGTGGCAGGCTCGTTTATGGACTACGGCATGCCGCGCGCCCACCATATGCCGGCCGAACTGCGCGAGGCGGTGCATTCGGTCCCCGCGACGAGCAACCCGCTCGGCGTGAAGGGCACCGGCGAAGCCGGAACGACGGCGGCGATCGCCGCGGTGATGAATGCGATTTCAAATGCAATCCCGAACGGCGCCGCCAATCACATGGAAATGCCGGCCACGCCCGCGAAGGTGTGGGAAGCGTGTCAGCGGGGATTGGCGGGGAAATAATCTGAACTGTCATTTCGGACGAACCAACGGGTCCGCGCGAAGCGCAGCCCGATGACAGGCTGCGCGAGGCCGGGACCCATACTCGGCAGCCTGTCCTTGGTACACGGTGTGAGGTCCCCGCCTTCGCGGGGACGATAGAAACTTACGCCTGCGAAATGAACTTGACGTTCATGTAAGCCTGCAAGCCTTCAATGCCGCCCTCGGAGCCATAACCCGATTCCTTGACGCCGCCGAACGGCGTCTCAGGCGTCGAGATGGCGACGCTGTTCACGCCCACCATCCCGGACTGCAGCGCGTCGCTGATTGCCGACGCATTCTTGTCCGATGAGGTGAAGGCATAGGCAGCGAGGCCGAACTGCAGCGAATTGGCACGCTCGACCACTTCGTCGAAGGTCTTGAACGGCACGATTGGCGCGACCGGCCCGAACGGTTCCTCAGTCATAATCTTGGAATCGTCGGGCACGTCGGTAATAACGGTCGGTTGAAAGAAGAAGCCCTGGTTGCCGTGCCGCGAGCCGCCGGCGAGAACCTTGCCGCCGCGGTCCTTGGCGTCGTTGACAAAGCTTTCCATGGCGTCGAGCCGGCGCGGATTGGCGAGCGGGCCCAAGGTGATGCCCTTCTCCAGGCCGTCACCCAGTTTCAAGCCTTTGGCATATTCGGTGAAGCGGGCCACGAACTTGCTGTAGTTTTTTTCCTGCACGTAGAAGCGCGTCGGCGAGATGCAGACCTGACCGGCATTGCGATACTTGAATGCCGCGATGGTGTCGGCGGTCTTCTCGGGGTCGGCATCGTCGAACACGACGACCGGTGAGTGCCCGCCAAGCTCCATGGTTGCTTTCTTCATGCCCTTGGCCGCGAGGCCGGCGAGATGCTTGCCGACCGGGACTGATCCCGTGAACGAGATCTTCTTGACTGACTTCTTCGGGATCAGGTGCTCTGACACATCCGCCGGCACGCCGAAGACAAGATTGAGCACGCCCGCCGGCAAGCCGGCGTCGGCGAAGCATTTGACCAGCTCAACGCATCCGCCAGGCGTTTCCTCCGATGCCTTGATGATGATCGAGCAGCCGGCCGCGAGCGCGCCGGCGATTTTTCGTACCGGCGTCAGCGTCGGGAAATTCCACGGCGTGAACGCCGCAACGATGCCGACGGGCTCCTGCACAACGAGCTGGCGCACGCCCTTCTGGCGGCCCGGGATCACACGGCCATAGGTGCGGCGGCCTTCCTCCGCATACCAGTCAATGATGTCGGCACTGGTCAGGACTTCCGCACGCGACTCAACATAGACCTTGCCCTGTTCCTGGGTCATCACCTTGGAAACGTGATCGAAGCGCTCGCGCAGCAGATCGGCGGCCTTGCGCATGATCTTCGAGCGGTCATAGGCGGAGGTTGCCTTCCACGCCGCGAAGCCCCTTTCGGCGGCGGCGAGCGCCGCATCGAGATCGGCTTTGCTCGCATGCGGCAGGTGCGCAAGCGTCTTGCCGGTTGCCGGATTGATCACGTCCTCGCCCTTGCGGCCTTCGCCGTTGAGCCATTTGCCGTCGATGTAGAGACCCAGCTCGGAATACATAGGAACCTCGTTGTGACCGGAAGCCGTCGGACTATGGACTAGCACTTAAGAGCAAGTACGACCACCCTGTGGCCATGCGCGGCATGGCGGCTATGAGCCGAGATAAGCTCCGCCACTCACGTGAATGGTCTGGCCGGTGACATACCGGCCACCCGGACCGCATAAATAGCGCACCATCGCCGCAACATCTTCGGCTTTGCCCCGCTCGCCGGTAATCGTGCCGTGAGTGAGGTGGTGGGCTGGAATTTGCGACGAGGCCGGGCGTGTCGTATCGATCGCGCCCGGCACCACGCAATTGGCAGTGATCTTGTCGGCGGCAAGGTCGTGGGCAAGCGCGCGCGAGAAGCCGACCAGCGCAGCCTTTGCAGTAATCACGTGCGCACGGTCTTTTGATCCGATATGCGCGCTCATCCCGCCGATATTGATGATGCTGCCACCCCTCTTCTTCAGTGCCGGCAGGCAGGCATGCACGCAACGAAAGGTGCCATCGAGGATGACATTCATCACCTCGCGCCATTCGGCATAGCTCATATCGCCGATGGGTTTTTCACGCCGGAGCGCCGCGTTGTTGACCAGAATATCGATGCGCCCGAATCGCTTGAGCGCGGTCTCGGCGAGCGCACCGGCGGTTTTTTCTTCGCCGATATCGCCAGGAACGGCGACCGCTTTGCTGCCGCCCGCTTCGATCTCGCGCACGACACCTTCGGCTTCAATCTGATTGGAGCGAACATTAACGATCACCGAAGCGCCGGCCCGCGCGAGCGCAAGCGCAATTGCACGCCCGATATTACGCCCGGCACCGGTGACGATAGCGACCTTGCCGGTGAGCTCCTTGTTTTCAGTCATGACCCGCGACTATCCCCGCAAGAATGCCAGATCGATTTTGCCTTCGTAAAATTTTGCCAGCTGCTTGAGCGCAGCAACGGCGCGCCTGTCATCCCAACCGCCGTAACGGACGTTGAGTATAAACTTTTCTCCGACGTCGGCGCGCGTCAAGGGTTCGTGTGCACCGCCCCGGAAATGTGGTTGCCGCTCCTCGACCACGCGGCCATCATTGAGCACGGCGCGGATGTGGCCTGTGAAGTTGTTGGGATAGGGATTATCGGGATCGATGACGTAACGTACTTTCGACGAGAGAGCGAGCACGTCTTTGTCGCGCACCGCTTGCTCAGTAAAGGCGTCGAGTCCAACACCGCCGCGAACGAAGCCGGTGGCAAGAAGAAACGGCGTCGAAAACTTGGCTGCATATCCATTGGGCGGACGCTGCTTGTCGGCGAGCGGCTCCCATAAGCGATGCACCGTGCCTTCAGCAACTTCGCACACCAGCTCTTTTACGTCGGCCGGCTTGACGCCGCGTGCGGCGAGCCGCTTGGCGCAATCGATGTAAGGATGCGCCATAGTTCCACATGGATAGGGTTTGAAGGCAAGCGTTTCGGTCACCCAGCGTTCGCCAAAGCCGCCAATGAGCGCGTCGTAGTCGCCTTGCGTGGTATGCGCAAAGCCATGGAACAACCCGTGCACGCCCTCGAAGACCGTGCGCGGGCCAGTGAAGCCGCCGCGCGCAAGAAGCGCCGCACGTATGCCGGATTGCGCAGCCCAGCCTGGATGCAACCGCTTGGTCCACGTGCCCTCGGCCAGATATTCAATGATGCCGCCCGCAAAACTCGCTGCGATGCCGAGCGCGTCGACAATCTGTTTGGCATTGAGGCCAAGTGCAGCGCCGACACCAGCGGCCGCGCCCATAACGCCGAAAATGGCGGTCGGATGGAAACCGGCCTTGTGCACGGCCTTCGGCACCACGGTGCTCAGGCGGCACATGACTTCTGTACCGATCGCAACGCCAAGCATGGCAGCCGCACCTTCAGGCCTGTGCCGTTCGCAAGCCGCCAGGACCGCTGGCACGATGACTGCTCCGGCATGGACGGGCCCGCCTTCGAAGGTGTCGTCGAAGTCCTCGCCATGGGCGGCAGTGCCATTGATGAAGGCCGCGCTTGCGGCGCTGAAAGCACGCGCATGGCCGATGGCGGTGCAGGAACCCTCATCGTCGCACCCGGCAAGTGCGGCCTTGATGTAATCCTCGTTGCGAGCGGTCACGCAAAGGCCCGCAACGTCGATCAGTAGATCTTCGCATTTCTGCCGCACGGCTGACGGCAGCCGATCGGCACGCTGCGCGATAATGCGCTGCGCCAGTTGTTCGGAAACCGAGATGGCAGGAAGTTTCGTCGACATTGACATCAAGTTCGGAAACGCACGCTGCCGAAACCGGGGATCCGGTTTACCGCGATCACCACAGCAAAGGTGATCAACAGCATGCCCAGGCCGATAACCGAGATGGCGCCGAGATCGCCGCTTTCGTTGAGATCGTAAATCAGGACCGACACCACTTTGGTTTCCGACGTGAACAGAATGATCGCTGCAGACAGTTCCCGCATCACACCCACGAAGATGAAGCACCAGGTCGCGATCACTCCTGTACGCAGAAGCGGCGCCGTAATCTCCCACAGGGAACGCAAACGTGTGGCACCGAGAATACGGCTTGCATCTTCCAGCTCGGGGTGAATGGTGCGGAATGCAGCCTGAAGCTGCTGATAGGAAGACGGTAACGCGATCGTCACAAAAGCGATCAGCAGGATCCACAGCGTGCCATAAAGGACGAAAGGCGGTCGCGTGTAGCTCAGAAAGAGACCAACACCGAGCACGATGCCGGGAATGGCGATAGGCGCAGTGGCGAGAAACCCAAGCACACGCCAACCGGCCACCGCCTGTCGGGCCGTCACGTAGGCGATGACAAGCGCAATTGCAGTCCCGATGGTGGCAGTCGCGGTGCCCAGGATCACCGTATTCTTCAGGGCGAGTGAAGCGGCCGACAGCTCGAACAGCACGAAATTGATATTGTGCAGCGTGAAATTCTGCACGGTGAGGAA
>DASXLC010000012.1:0-15825 GCA_036496445.1 Pseudolabrys sp.
TCGTCTGCAGCTTTGTCTGTACCTTGGCTGACGCCCGAAGGCATTGCGGTGAAGCCTGTCTATGGCGAACAAGATCTCGCCGGGCTCGACTTCCTCGACACGTACCCCGGCAAGCCACCGTTTCTGCGCGGCCCCTACCCGGCGATGTACGCGGCGCAGCCCTGGACCATCCGGCAATATGCCGGCTTCTCGACGGCGGAAGATTCCAACGCCTTCTACCGGCGCAATCTCGCCGCCGGACAGAAGGGCCTGTCCATCGCCTTCGATCTCGCCACCCACCGCGGCTACGACAGCGATCATCCGCGCGTGTCGGGCGACGTCGGCATGGCAGGCGTCGCGATCGACTCGATCTACGATATGCGCACGCTGTTCTCAGGCATTCCGCTCGACCAGATGAGCGTATCGATGACGATGAATGGCGCGGTGCTGCCGGTGCTCGCGCTCTATATCGTCGCTGCAGAAGAACAGGGCGTGCCGCACGGGAAGTTGTCGGGGACAATCCAGAACGACATCCTCAAAGAATTCATGGTGCGCAACACCTACATCTACCCGCCCGGTCCGAGCCTGCGCATCATTTCCGACATCTTCGCGTTCACGTCCGCCGAGATGCCAAAATTCAATTCGATTTCGGTCAGCGGCTATCACATGCAGGAGGCCGGAGCGACGCAGGACCTCGAGCTTGCCTATACACTCGCTGACGGCGTCGAGTATGTGCGCGCCGGGCTGAAGGCCGGCCTCACCATCGATCAGTTTGCGCCTCGTATTTCATTCTTCTGGGCGATCGGCATGAATTATTTCATGGAGATCGCCAAGCTGCGCGCTGCCCGTATGCTGTGGGCGAAGCTGATGAAGCCTTTCAACCCCGAAGACGCGCGCTCATTGTCGTTGCGCACCCACTGTCAGACGTCGGGCTGGTCGCTGGCGGCGCAGGACGTGTTCAACAACGTTGCCCGCACCATGATCGAAGCGATGGCGGCAACCCAGGGCCAGACCCAGTCGCTGCATACCAATGCGCTCGACGAGGCACTCGCCCTGCCGACAGATTTTTCCGCCCGCATCGCGCGCAATACACAGATTGTTCTGCAACAGGAAGCCGGCGCCACCCGCATCGTCGATCCGTGGGGTGGCTCCCACTATGTTGAGCGTCTGACCTATGAACTTGCGCACAAAGCCTGGGGCCATATTGAAGAAGTCGAGGCGTTGGGCGGCATGGTCAAGGCGATCGAGGCCGGCATTCCCAAGTTGCGCATCGAGGAGGCCGCTGCCAAGACGCAGGCTCGCATCGACGCCGGCGCGCAGGCGGTCATCGGCGTCAATAAATATCCGCCAACCGATGAAGCGCCGATCGAAGTGCTCAAAATCGACAATTCAGCTGTCCGCGCCCACCAGATCGACAAGCTTCAACGCCTGAAAGCGGAGCGCGATCCGGCAGCCCTGCAGGAAGCACTCGACGCCCTCACCCGTGCCGCTGACGGGGGCAACGGCAATCTTTTGGCGCTTGCCATCGATGCCGCGCGCACGAAAGCGACAGTCGGTGAAATCTCATCGGCGCTGGAGAAGGTCTTCGGCCGCCACCGCGCCGAGATCAAGGCGATCACCGGAGTTTACAAGCGGGAGGTCGGCATGACCGGCGCCGTCGAACGTGTCCGCACGGCCGTTGAGGCCTTCGAGGCTGCGGAAGGCCGCCGCCCGCGCCTGTTGGTGGCCAAGATCGGACAGGACGGCCACGACCGCGGCCAGAAGGTGATTGCATCCGCCTTCGCCGATCTGGGATTCGACGTCGACATTGGACCCCTTTTTGCGACGCCGGCGGAAGCAGCCCGCCAGGCCGTCGAGAACGACGTGCATATTCTCGGTGTGTCCTCGCTTGCCGCGGCTCACCTCACGCTGGTGCCTGAATTAAAGGTAGAACTCGCCAAACAGGGCCGCGACGACATCATGATTGTGGTTGGTGGCGTGGTGCCTCCGCAGGATTACGACGCGCTGGTGCAGGCCGGTGCTGAAGCGATTTTCCCACCAGGCACCGTGATCGCAGAAGCCGCCGAAAAGCTTCTCAAGAGTCTCAACAAGCGTCTCGGACACGGCAAAGAGGCTGCCGAGTGAGCCGACTGATTGTCCGCGCGGCCGCGGCCGCACTTTGCGCGCTGTCGTTGACGGGCTGCGTGGATTCGGATGGTCCGATCCTGACGGACGCGCAGCCTTTGTTCGGCAAGGACGTGCGACTCCAGTTTTACTCACTGCGAAAGGGCTTCGTGGACGAGCCTGAACAGGCGTCGTTCAAGTGGGACGGTGAACGGTACATCCATGCTGGCGGTGGAATGACCGATGTCACCGCCTTTACTGTGCATCGGTTCGAGGGCCGCGCCTATATCGTGCAGAGCGCGGCGGCCAAGCGGCCAAACATCATCGAATATGCGGTCGCGCATAAACTGGCTGAAGGCGTTTTCCAGGTCACCGTAATTGACGAAGACGACGCCGACGGGGTCACGCGTGCACGCGAATGCAAGAAGACCAATGATTCGCGCTGCCGTATCGCGACGCGTGCGCAATTGACTGCCTTTGCGCGTGCCACCGACGCGCGACAGAAGAGCGAAGGCGGCCTGGTGCTTCGCCTTGCCGACGATGCTTCAGGGCCACCGCGCTAGGTAAACCGATGGCTTCGCGCAATCTCCCACCTTCCGATCTCGTCCGCGGCATCCGCGCCGGTGACCGCGCGACATTGGCGCGCGCGATCACCCTGATCGAAAGCAAACGCGGCGATCACCGCAAGACCGCACATCATCTGGTGCAGGAGTTGCTGCCTCTCACAGGCAGGGCCGTGCGCCTCGGCATTACCGGTGCGCCAGGCGTCGGCAAATCAACGACGATCGACGTCCTTGGCACTTATCTCACGGGCAAAGGCCACAAGGTCGCGGTGCTGGCGGTCGATCCATCGTCGACACGAACCGGCGGCTCGATCCTCGGCGACAAAACGCGCATGGCGCAGCTCGCCGTTGACCCCCATGCGTTTGTGCGGCCATCGCCCTCTTCCGGAACGCTTGGTGGTGTTGCTGCCAAGACGCGTGAAACCATGCTGGTCTGCGAAGCTGCCGGATACGACGTCGTGATGGTAGAGACCGTCGGTATCGGCCAGTCGGAAACCGCGGTCGCCGATATGACCGACTTCTTCCTGGTGTTGATGCTCCCGGGCGCAGGCGACGAATTGCAGGGCCTCAAGAAGGGCATCGTCGAGCTTGCCGATATGATCGCAGTCAACAAATCCGATGGCGATAATATCGAGCGCGCCCGGCGGGCGGCGGCGGACTATCGCGCTGCGCTCAATATCCTGACACCGCACTCGTCGACCTGGTCGCCTCCGGTGATCACCTACTCGGCGCTGACGCAAAACGGGATCGACGAATTGTGGGCGCAGGTTCTCGCCCACAAGAAGAAAATGACCGGGTCTGGCGAACTGGAAACGCGCCGGCGCGAACAACAGGTGAAATGGATGTGGACCATGCTGGAGGAGCGGCTTACGGCTCGTCTGCGCAGCGACGCATCGGTCCGCGCAAAATTGCGTCAGGCAGAGACCCAGGTCGCGGCGGGCAAGCTCGCGCCGACACTTGCCGTCGAAGAGATCGCGGCGCTGCTGGGCGTATGACCACCGTCCTCATTACAGGCTTCGGACCGTTTCCGGGCGCGCCATTCAATCCGACAGGACCGCTGGTTGAACGGCTGGCACGCGTGCGGCGGCCGGCACTCGACGGCGTGACGATCGTCCCGCACGTTTTCCAGACAAGCTACGAAGCTGTCGATCGCGAACTGCCGAAACTGATCGCCCGGCACAAACCCGATGCCCTGCTGATGTTCGGACTTGCACCGCGCGCAAAGACGTTGCGCATCGAAACGCGCGCGCGCAATGCGTTGGCGCTTCTTCCCGATGTATCCGGACAATCGCTGCGCCGTCATACGATCGTCAAAGGCGGACCGTCGGCTATGGCCCTGCCCGCTCGCGCGCGGCATCTGTTCGCTGTCAGCCGGGCCGCGCGTATTCCGCTCGTCGTCTCTCGTGATGCGGGACGCTATCTATGCAACTATCTCTGCTGGCGCGCGGCCGAGGCGGCCGCGCGAGACGGTCCGCGAATTGCAAGTTTCGTCCACGTGCCGCCCGTTGCACGATTTGCCCGGCGCCCGGGTCAGCAGCGGCGCCTGACTTTTGATGATCTTTCGCGTGCCGGCAGCCGTTTTCTGGTTGCCGTTGCGACGGCAGCACGGCGTTAACATCTACGCTTACAGCCGCGTCAATCGCCACGTTTAGGCCGGAAAGCGCCTATAATTGACGGGTCATGCCATTCCCCCATCCACCCGGACGCCGCAAGACTCTCATGCTTGTTTTCTTTCTCCTGTTCCTCGCACCTATCCTCGCCCGTGCTGCCGTTTACGCGGTCGGCAATGACCCGCGCTCATGGCGCGATGCCGACTGGTCGAGCACCGGCATGCTGCCGGCAGCGGCCAGTTTTGCTCCCGCGCGCGTCGTTATTTTCACCGGCACCGCCGGCGCCTGGAAGGGCGTTTTCTCCGTGCACAGCTGGATTGTACTCAAGCGCGCGGATGAAAAGCGCTGGACGCGCTATGACGTGGTTGGCTGGGGCGAGCCCGTGCGTCTCAATAACTGGCCGGTTGACGGCCTCTGGTACGGCAACAAGCCCGTCATGCTCGCGGATATCACCGGCGCGGAGGCCGAGACGCTGATCCCGCGCATCGAAAAGGCTGTGAAGGCCTACGACTACGCGCAGACCGGCGATTACCGGATCTGGCCGGGCCCGAACAGCAACAGCTTCACCGCTGCGATCCTGCGCACGGTACCGGAGCTTGGCGTGGCATTGCCTCCGAATGCCATCGGGCGCGATTTCCGCCATGGTTTTTATGCCGGTTGGACCGATAGCGGTACCGGTCTGGAGATCAATCTCAATGGTTATGCCGGCATCAAGGTCGGCTGGATCGAAGGCGTCGAACTGAATGTCCTGGGCCTGGTGGCCGGTCTCGACCTGCGCTACCCCGGCCTGAAGCTGCCGGGCTACGGTCGTATCGGCATTGCATCTCCGGTCACAACCGCGCTGGCACGATGAAGCCTGCAGGTTTTCTCACATTTGTTTGATTGCCGCTCCGGTCGGGATGACGCCAGCGCACGCTTCATGGCAAGTTGCGCGATCGAGGCCATCAATGCGCGATATGCTTCCGCTGCTCGAGCAGGTTTCCTTTCCGGCGGTCCGCCGCGGCAGGCTTGAAACATTGCAGGTCAATGTCGGCTATCGCTGCAACCAGTCGTGCTTTCATTGCCACGTCAATGCCGGCCCCACGCGAACCGAGGAAATGCCGGCCGACATCGCTGACCTGGTATTGGAATTTCTTCGGCGTCAAAGAATCTCGACTCTCGACATTACCGGCGGCGCGCCGGAGCTTAATCCGAATTTTCGCCGGCTGGTGCACGAAGCACGCAAACTCGGCGTCAAAGTCATGGACCGCTGCAATCTCACCATTCTGGAACAGCCGGGCCAGGAAGACACCGCAGAGTTTCTGGCACGCGAGCGCGTCGAGATCGTCGCCTCGATGCCATGCTATCTGCAAGACAATGTCGAGCGGCAGCGCGGCAAGGGTGTCTTCGACGGTTCGATCCGTGGCCTCAAGCGCCTGAACGCGCTCGACTATGGACGTCATCCATCGCTCATCCTCAATCTTGTTTACAATCCGCAGGGTCCGTCGCTTCCGCCGGCCCAGGCCGCGCTCGAGGCCGACTATAAGCGCGTGCTCGGCGAACAATACGGCATCGTGTTCAACAGGCTTTATGTCCTCGCCAACATGCCTATTCAACGTTTTGGCTCGACACTCGTCACCAATGGCGAATTCGAAAGCTATCTTGGGCTTCTGCAGGATGCTCATCTTGACGCCAATCTCGGCGGCGTCATGTGCCGCAACCTGATTTCGGTGGATTGGCGCGGCTATGTCTATGACTGCGACTTCAACCAGATGCTAGACCTGCCAATGGCGCGCGGCCCGCACCGCCGCGTGCACCTGGCCGATTTGCTCGACGGTGCGATCGAGGGCAATCCCGTCCGTGTCGCAGGCCACTGCTATGGGTGCACAGCCGGACAAGGCTCAAGTTGTGGCGGCGCATTGAAAGAAGCGGCCGAATGAGCGGCACACCACTGTCCATCATCATGCCCGTGCTCGATGAATCCGTCGGCATCGAAGCTGCGCTGACGGCGCTTGCGCCCTATCGCGAGCGTGGCGCCGAGGTGATCGTCGTGGACGGTGGGAGCCGGGACGGCACACGTACGCTGGCCCGGCGCCTTGCCGACTGCGTGCTTGCCGCAGAGCGCGGCCGCGCGACGCAGATGAACGCGGGTCGTTCGGTCGCACGAGGCGACGTTCTGTTATTTCTGCACGCCGACACGCGGTTGCCCGACAATGCCGATGCGCTCATATCTGAGGGTCTGGCAAAATCGGGGCGCGCGTGGGGACGTTTTGACGTGCGGTTTGACCGTCGCGGATTGCTCAGCCTCATCGCGTTCATGATGAACCTGCGCTCGCGTTTGACCGGAATTGCGACAGGCGATCAGGCCTTGTTCGTCACCCGCGCAGCGTTCGATTCTGCCGGCGGTTTTCCGTCAATCGCACTGATGGAGGATGTGGCCCTTTCAGTTCGCCTTAAACGTATCAGGCGTCCCGTCTGCATTCGCGCCCGCGTCACCACCTCCGGGCGCCGCTGGCGAGAACACGGGATGCTCCGCACCATTTTTTTGATGTGGCAATTGCGGCTCGCATACTTCTTTGGCGCGGACCCTGACCATCTTGCACGACGCTACGGCTATGCCTCCGCCGAACAATAGTGCCGTTTCCATTGCGATCCTCGCGAAAGCCCCTGTCCCGGGGCTGGCCAAGACCCGTCTCATTCCGACGATCGGAGCACACGCAGCGGCCGTGCTGCAGGAACGCCTGACTGAACGGGCCGTGGCTACCGCCCTCGCCGCGGATGTGGGGCCAGTGACAATATGGTGTGCGCCCGACGGCACGCACGACTCGTTCCTCAAACTGGTCGCGCGCTCACGCATCACGCTCAGGCGGCAGCCCGAAGGCGACATTGGTGCGCGAATGCTGGCGGCAACTGCTACCGGCAGTGGCCCGACTTTGGTCATCGGTACCGATTGCCCCGCGCTGACCGAAGTGCATCTCCGCGGGGCAGCCAATGCGCTGCGCAACGGGACCGACGTTATCCTCATCCCTGCCGAGGACGGCGGCTATGTCCTGATCGGCACGCGCTCGGCGCAGCCACCACTGTTTGCAGGCATCGCCTGGGGCACAAAGACCGTGCTCGCCGAGACACGCACACGTATCATCCAGCAGCGTCTCATCCTGACCGAGCAGCCACCGCTCTGGGACGTCGATACCGAGAACGACCTCGCGCGCCTTGAGCGGGAATACCCCGAGCTCAAACTGTAATCGTTACTGCAGTCGGATCAGGATCAAGCCGCAGACGATGAGACATGCGGCAACGACGCGCGCGGCGCGCAACGGCTCTTTAAGCACCACCACGGCAATGACGGCTCCAAACAGCACGCTGGTTTCGCGCAAGGTCGCAACGATGGCGATCGGCGCCGCTGTCATCGCCCAGATCGCGATCCCGTAGGAAAGAAGCTGCAGCGCGCCTCCGGCTAGTCCACGCCGCCAGAAGCGTCGCATCGCCGGAATGACATCCGGGCCGTCGCGGTAGATGGCATATGGCAACATCACGACGGCAATGCCGATAAAGAGCCAGAGCGAATACGCGTTCGGATTGGCGGACAGCCGCCCGCCGATGCCATCCACCACTGAATACGCGCAGATGGTGAGCGCGGTGAAGAGCGCGAAACCGATGGCACGGCGGTCGACTTCGGCAAGTTCACGCCCGCCGCGCGCCGACAGCAGCAACACACCCGCCACAAGCAAAAGAATCCCGGTCCATCCAATCAGGCTCAATTTCTCGCCAATGAAGACGGTGGTAGCGGCCGCCGTCATCAGCGGCGCCGATCCGCGCGCGATCGGATAGACCTGCCCGAGATCGCCCGTGCGGTAACTTTCGATCAATGATGCAAAATAGCAGAGATGGACGATGACCGATGCGATCAGCCAAGGCCAGGCCGCCCAGGCCGGCACGCCCACCAGCGGCACAAGCGTCAGGGCCACCAAGCCGGCCCCGAGCGAGATCAGGGTTGTGGTCGACAGCGGATCGAGCCCGACCTTGATCAGCGCATTCCAGCCGGCATGGCAGGCAGCGGCGAACAAAACGGCGAGGAAAACGAAGTTTTCCATCAGGAATTGCTATTGCCGCCGGCAGATCCGGCAATCGCTCGGAGTTTGCGGGGTGTCTTTTGCAGGGCGAGAGTCATGTGCGGGGCTTCGGCCGACGCACAATAGGGGCGTATCCGCCGCTTTGCATCGAATTTTGGCCGTCCGCCCATCAGGCGCTTTCCCGGTCGCCCGTGGTGTTGCGCTGCGAAAGTAATGAGATTTTTCCGCCGTCCGATACTTTAGTGGCTAGGCGCCTGCGCGAGGCGAGAGTATCGTTTCATAAAGAGAAAAAAGAAGAAATCACCATCCGGGAGGATAACATGGGAAGTTCACGTCTATCACGTCGTGCCGTTCTCAAGACCGCTGCCCTCGGCTCCGCGGCGGTCATTACCGCGCCGTATGTCAGCGGCGTCCATGCCGCCGGCACGCTCTCGCTTGGCTGCTGGGACCACTGGGTACCCGGCGCCAACAAGACGCTTGATAAGATCTGCAAGGAGTGGGGCGAAAAGAACAAGGTCGATGTCCACATCGACTACATCACGTCGCAAGGCGAAAAAGACAAGTTGACGGCCGCAGCCGAAGCGCAAGCCGGCACGGGCCACGACATCATGTCCCACCGTGACTGGAACATCCGGATCCACGAACGGCTTCTTGAGCCGCTCAACGATGTGGCCGATCAGCTGATCAAGCAATACGGCCCGATCAGCCCGGTTGCTGAATATCTTGCCAAGATCAAAGGCACCTGGCGCGGTATCCCGACTGCAGTCGGCAGCCAGGTCAAGCCGTGTCAGTCGCGCTTTGACCTCTACAAGGAACACTGCGGCATCGATCTGGTCGATATGTTCCCGGCGGATGAGACGAAATACGACAAGGCTAAAACAGATCTATGGACGTGGGACCTTTATCTCGAGACCGCGCAGAAACTGCACAAGGCGGGCTACCCCGTCGGACTGCCGATGGGACAGACCAGTGACGCGGTCGATTGGGTCGGCGCGCTGTTCAAGTCCTTCGGCGTGGTCATGATCGATGAGAAGGACAACATCAAGATCAACTCGGACGAAACCCGCGCGGTGATGGAGTATCTGAAAAAACTGATGGCGGTGAATCCGCCTGAGGTCTACGCCTGGGATGACGCCGGCAACAACCGCTGGATCATTTCCGGCAAGGGCTCTGGCATCATGAACCCGCCAAGCTCCTGGGCCGTCGCCAAGCGCGACAATCCGAAGGTTGCGGAAAACATCTGGCTACATTCCATGCCGAAAGGCCCGAAGGGCCGTTTCGTCGGGCAGCTTCCACAATTCTACGGCCTGTGGAGCTTCTCGAAGAACAAATCGGCGGGCAAGGATCTCCTGCTCCATATGTCGCAAAAGGAATCGATGGCCCAATTGGTCGCCGCCTCGATCGGCTACGACCTGCCGTCCTTCAAGAGCATGTACGACCTCGACACCTGGAAGACCGTCGAGCCGCCGAAGGGCGTGGTGTACAGCTACCCGCCGCGCGGCGACGAGCAGACCTCGATGTTCGGCGCACCTGCGCGTTCGGAAGTCGGCGCCCAGATGTACAACCAGGCGATCAACACCGTGATGGTGGCAAAGTTCACCCAGGGCAATGAGAAGCTCGACGACGTCATCAAGTGGGCGGAAAAAGAGCTCGAGGGAACGCTGCGCGCCTGAGTTTCGATAGGCGTTGAGACTATTTGCATGCCGGCCGTTCTGGCCGGCATGCAGAACGCTGAACCATGGCGAGGGACGACCGTTATCGGGTCGAGAACAGCCGCATGGCAGACACAGTCCAGACCTGGGTTCCCGGCCTGCAACGCGTGAGCGCTACGCGCACCGCGCGGAGCGGGTTTGGCAAATTTCTCCGCCAACGCTCGACGATCGCCTTCCTGTTTTGTCTGCCCCTGATCACGATCATCACCTGCCTCGTCGTATACCCCACTTTCTACTCGATCTACCTGTCGATGCTGAACAAGGCGCAGACACGTTTCATTGGCCTCGGCAATTTCAGCTATCTGCTGTCGCGCGACGCCTTCTGGATGGTGATGCAGCAATCGGCGATCTTCGCGCTGTCCGCCGTCTTCTTCAAAGCCCTCATTGGCCTTATCACCGCCCATCTCATCAACAATCTTCCGAGCAAGGGTCAGCGCAAATGGCGCGGCATGCTGCTCGTTCCGTGGGTCATCCCGCTGGCATTGTCGTCGCTTGGCTGGTGGTGGCTGTTCGATCCGACGCATTCCGCATTCAACTGGGTCCTGAACGGCCTCGGTTTCGGCGAAATCCCGTGGCTGAGCGACCCGTACTGGGCACGCTTTTCCGTGATCCTGGTGAATGTGTGGTACGGCGCGCCATTCTTCCTGATCATGTACCTCGCCGCACTCAAATCGGTGCCGGAGCAGCTTTATGAGGCGGCGGCGATCGACGGCGCCAATGCCTGGCAGAAATTCATCCATATCACCCTGCCGATGATGCGCAACATCATCGCCATTACGGTGCTGTTTTCGCTGATCGTCACCTTTGCCAATTTTGACATTGTACAGATCATGACCGCGGGCGGACCGCGTAACATGACGCACGTGTTCGCAACCTACGCCTTCCTGCTCGGCATTCGGTCCGGCGATCTGCCGCTCGGTGCGGCCACGTCACTGTTCATGTTCCCGATCCTGGCAATTGCGGCGGTGTTCATACTGCGCGGTGTGCGCAAGCGCGGGAGGGAAATCGGATGACCTCGACGACGATGGCCCTTCCGGCGTCTCACCCGGCACGCAAGAGCGCGAGCCTCAAACGCGATCGCCGCTGGGCGCTGATAACCTCTTACGTGTTCCTGGTGATATTCGCGATCTTCTTCCTCATTCCGCCTTATTACATGGTGGTCACGGCGCTCAAGAGCGATGCCGAGGTCGCCCACATGGCAACCAATCCCTGGATCGTTGCCAACGGATTCACGCTTGATCAGTTCAAGATCCTGTTCACGCAGACCGACTTCCTGATCTTCTTCAAGAACACAGCGATCGTGACCACCTGCGTCGTCGTGATCACGATGGTGGTGAGCGTGCTCGCCGCCTTCTCTCTCGGCCGCATGCGGTTCTGGGGATCGAGCATTCTGGCGACGGGAATATTTCTCACCTATCTCGTTCCCGACACGTTGCTCTTCATCCCCCTGTTCCAGATTGTGAAAGCGTTCGGCCTGCTCAATTCCTACTGGGGCATGGTGCTGGTCTATCCGACGCTGACCGTTCCCTTCTGCACCTGGATCATGATCGGTTATTTCCAGTCGATCCCGAAGGAGCTCGATGAGGCCGCGTTGATCGATGGCGCCGGCCACATGCAGATGCTGCTGAAGATCTTCATTCCGGTCGCCCTGCCCGGCATCATCGCTGCGACGATCTTCGCCTTCACCGTGTCGTGGGCGGCCTTCGTTTATCCGATGGCCTTTCTCTATTCCGCGGATCAGCAGGTGCTCACCGTTGGCACGGTCACGAGCCTCATCCGCGCCGACGTCTACAAGTGGGGCATGCTGATGGCGGGCGCGCTGGTCGCCGCCGCACCGCCGCTCGTTATCTACGCCTTCCTCATGGACTACTACATCGCCGGGCTGACTGCCGGCGCCACCAAAGGCTGAGCATCATGGCCGAAGTTGCCCTGCATCAGGTCGTCAAGAAGTTCGGAGATGTCGAAGCCGTACGCGCGATCGATCTCGACATCCCCGACAATGAGTTCGTGGTGCTCGTCGGACCTTCCGGTTGTGGCAAAAGCACAACGTTGCGGATGATTGCCGGCCTGGAAGAAGTCACCTCAGGCAACATCTCGATCGGCGGCGAAGTGGTCAACGACCTCCCGCCGAAGGACCGTGATATTGCAATGGTGTTCCAGAACTATGCGCTCTATCCGCATATGACGGCCTACGAGAACATGTCGTTCGGTCTCAAGCTGCGCAAGTTTTCGAAGGCCGAAATCCGCCAGCGGGTCGAGCACGCCGCCCGTATTCTCGATATCACTGAACTGCTCGACCGGCGGCCGAAGGCGCTCTCGGGTGGGCAACGCCAGCGTGTCGCCATGGGCCGCGCTATTGTGCGCAACCCGAAAGTCTTCCTGTTCGACGAACCGCTATCAAACCTCGATGCCAAGTTACGCGTGCAGATGCGCACCGAGATCAAGCGTGTTCATCAAAAGGTGAAAACAACGACTGTTTATGTGACGCACGACCAGGTCGAAGCGATGACACTCGCCGACCGGGTTGTGGTCATGAACAAGGGCCTCATTGAGCAGATCGGTACTCCGCACGAACTTTATCACCACCCGCGGACGCGCTTCGTGGCGGGCTTTATCGGCTCACCGGCGATGAATTTCATTCCGTGCCGGCTCGAACAGAGCGGCGCCGGCCTGCGCGTGCGCATTTCGGATGCCATCGCCTTTCCTGTACCGACTGCAAACGAAGGACGCTACCGGCCGGTCGCCGCAAAGGAACTCGTTCTTGGATTGCGCCCCGAGCACATGACCGAGCCGCGCCACAACGGACGCGACGATGGCTGCGATTTCACGGCGACGCTCGATGTCGTCGAGCCCATGGGCATGGAAACCATGGTGTACTTCACGATCAATGGCACCGAAATCTGCGGCCGGGTCGAGCCCAAGAGCGCCGGCGAAGCCGGATCCGCCATGCGGCTGCATGCCAACATCGACCACATGCACCTGATCGATCCGGCAAGCGGCGCCGTTATCTAGGACAATAGCTTACGCTTTCGCTGCGGCCGGCGCCCACAGCTTCGGCCCTGCGCGCTGATATTGCGGCGGCCGCGCCACTTCTGCACCCAGCGTTTTAGCTGCATGCCAGCCCCAATGCGGATCGTCGAGGAAGCAACGCGCCATCGAGACCATGTCGGTCTGGCCCGTGGCCACGATTTCCTCGGCTTGCTCGGGTTTCACGATCAATCCGACAGTCCGCGTGGCAATTCCGGCTTCTTTTTTTACGCGCGCAGCGATTGGCACGTTGTAGCCCGGCTCGGTGGGATTGCGGATGTCGGCGGCGACGCCACCGGACGAGATGCAGATGAAGTCGATGCCTTCGCCCTTCAACGCCCGGGCAATTGCCACGGCGTCGTCCGGCGTCAGCCCGCCATCACGCCAGTCACTTCCCGTGATGCGCGCGCCGAGGGGAATCGTTTTCGGGACCACCGCGCGCACCGCCCGCGCGATCGAAAGCGGAAACCGCAAGCGATTCTCCAACGGGCCGCCGTATTGGTCCGTGCGCTTGTTTGAAATCGGCGACATGAAGCCGTGTGCCAGGTAGCCGTGCGCCATATGCAGTTCGATTTCGTCAAAACCGATACGCAACGCCCGCTGCACCGACGAGACGAAGGCCGCGCGGACCCGCTCCATGTCGGCTTCGGTGACTTCGCGCGGCGTGTGCCAGCCTTCGCCGAAGGGGATTGGCGAGGCGGCGATCGTCGGCCACGGGTCAGCCTCGGGTTTCAGCGCGGCCGCGCCTTCCCAGGGGCGCTGGGCTGACCCCTTGCGGCCGGAATGAGCGATCTGGATACCGAACTTCGCACTGCCCATGCGCCTTGCTTGCGCGACCACGCGCGCCAGCGCGGATTCGTTGTCGTCTGAATACAACCCCAGGCATCCATGGGTGATGCGGCCGTGCCTTTCAACGTGGGTGGCCTCCACGACAACAAGGGCAGCGCCGGAATGCGCCAGCATGCCGAGGTGCATGAGATGCCAGTCATTGGCGCAGCCATCGTCGGCCGAATATTGGCACATCGGCGAGACGACGATGCGGTTGGCAAGCTCGAGGCCCGCCACACGAAAAGGCGTGAACAAGGTACTGGGCATGAGATTGACTCGACTCTCGCTGGAAGCGCTGCGCTCAGCGCTGCTGGATGGACTTTAGATAGACAATGATCGCACCGACATCCTTGGCGTCAAACTTGAATTCCGGCATGTCCGGATGACCCGACATGATGCCCTCCCCCAACGACTCCTCGAGGGATTCGATCGGATAGCGCTGCCCGAGGCTACGAAATGGCGGCGCAAGCTTGTTCGCACTTTCGCCGTTGCGACCGACCGCATGACACGATGCGCAATTTTTCACGAGCAATTCTTCGCCATGCTTGAGGCTCTGCGCGATCGCGGTCTGCCCAAGCGCGACGACCGCAATTGCTGTCGCCGCCGCCATGCAATCAAGTCTCTGCGATGGTGATTTCATTGGCCGCGCTTAAAGGCGGATACGAAGGAGGTGGGCGAGTTCGCCGACGATGCCGCGACGGAACAGCAGCACGCAGGCCACGAAAATTGCGCCCTGTATGACCAGCACCCACTCGCCGATAGGCGCGAGCTTGAACTGCATCGCCAGGATGACAAAGGCGCCGGCCACCGGCCCGAAGATGGTACCGAGGCCGCCGACCAGCGTCATCAGCACGACCTCGCCCGACATCGGCCAATTCACGTCGGTGAGAGACGCCAATTGCAGAACGATTGCCTTGGTAGCACCGGCCGTGCCCGCAAGCGTGGCCGAAAGGATAAAGGCGACCAGCTTGTATCGATCGGTTTTGTAGCCGAGCGAAATCGCGCGCGTTTCATTCTCGCGGATCGCCTTGAGCACCTCGCCGAACGGCGAATGGATAATGCGGTAGATAAACATAAAGCCGCCGAGAAATATCACGAGTACCAAAGCATACATCGCCATCTCATTCCTGAGATCGATAAGGCCGAACAGATGACCGCGCGGCACGGCCTGGATGCCGTCCTCTCCACCGGTAAATTTCGCCTGCACCGCAAAGAAATACATCATCTGCGCCAGCGCCAGCGTGATCATGGCGAAATAAATGCCCTGCCGGCGGATCGCGAGCGAACCGGCGATGAGACCGCAGACGGCTCCAGTCGCAGTGCCGGTCAGGATCGCCAATTCCGGCGGGAAGCCCCAGACTTTGGCGGAGTAGGCAGACAGATAACTTGCCCAGCCGAAATAAAGCGCATGACCAAACGACAGAAGCCCGACATAGCCGATCAGCAAGTTGAAGGCGCAGGCAAACAGCGCAAAACACATCGCCTGCATCACGAACAGCGGATAGGTGACAAACGGTGCAACCACAAGAGCGATGACCATGACGGCAAAGCCAATGGTCTGGCCGCGGGCGCGTAACGCTGACGGTTTCCTGGTGAGCGGATCGAGCACGCGCTCCATCACCCTCTCCTTCCGAACAGACCCGCCGGCCGGACGAGCAGCACGATGGCCATGATGACGAAGACCACTGTGTTCGACGCCTCGGGAAAGAACACTTTGGTCAGTCCCTCGATTACGCCAAGTCCGAAGCCGGTGATAATAGCCCCAAGGATAGAACCCATGCCGCCGATCACCACCACCGCGAAAACCACAATGATCAGCTCCGAGCCCATCTGCGGCGACACGTTATATATCGGCGCCGCCATCACACCGGCGAAGGCCGCAAGCGCAACGCCGAAGCCGTAGGTGAGCGTGATCATGCGCGGCACATTGATGCCGAAGGCGCGCACCAGG
>DASXLC010000013.1:0-86906 GCA_036496445.1 Pseudolabrys sp.
GTTGCAGGAGCCGATGAAGTCGGCACTGGGGCAACCGATTGTCATTGAAAATCGGACCGGAGCGAGCGCAATGCTGGCGACCGGGGCGGTCGCAAAGGCGCAGCCCGATGGCTACACGCTGCTCGCGTGTGCATCGGGCGAAGTCGCGATCAATCATTTCCTCTTCAAGGAAAGGATGTCCTACGATCCGGCCAAAGAGCTGGTGCCGATCGCACTGATCGGGATCGTGCCCTGCGTGGTCGTCGTCGCCGCTGCGACGCCCGTGCACAATCCCAAAGAACTGATCGATTACGCCAGGGCGAACTCCGGCAAGCTCTCCTTTTCCTCCTCGGGCATCGGCAACCCGCAGCAGCTTGCCGGTGAACTGATGAACAGCATGGCGGGAATTCAGGTGTTGCATGTGCCCTATCGCGGGTCGGCGCCGGCGGTGACGGATGTCGCAACGGGTGCGGTTACGATGAGCTTCTCGAGCCTTGCGGCGGCACTGCCACTGATTTCAGCGGGCAATCTGCGTGCGGTCGCGGTTACGTCGCGCGAGCGCATGCCGCAGCTGCCTGACGTTGCGCCGCTCAGCGAAGGCGCGCCCGGTCTGGCTGGTTACGAATTGCTCAACTGGTTTGCAATGTTCGGCACGGCCGGCACGCCGCCGGAAATCGTCGAACGGCTCAACGGCATCGTGAATACTGCGCTTAAGGACCCGGCTATAGCCGACAAATTGCTGCCGCAGGGCATCGTGCCGAAGCCGATGAAGGTTGCCGAGTTCAAGGCTTTTGTGGATTCCGAACGCACGAAATTCGGGAAAATCGTCGAGCAGGCCAATATCAAATTGAGCAACTGATCCCGTTTCGGTGTATCATCAATCAACGCCAGAAATGCTCCGCCGGGGAGGACATCATGAACGTCAAGGCGAATACCCAGGACGCGAAGCCAGTTGACGACAAGCGCTCGCATCACGTGTGCCCGCAGGATCTGCCGTGGGAGAAGATGCGGTTTCCCGGCTGTCAGACAAAGACGCTTCTGTTCGACCCAAAGAGCGGCCTTGCCACCGTCCTGATCAAGATGGAGCCGGGCGCGACCTTGCCCGACCACGAACATGTCCTGATCGAGCAGACCTACGTTCTGGAAGGGTCGCTGGTCGACAAGGCAGGGCCGGACGCCGGGCTGGAAGTTGGCCCGGGCGAGTTCGTCTGGCGTCCGGCGGGCAGCCGGCACGAGGCGTGGTGCCCGAAGGGCGGCACCATGATCGCGATCTTCCAGGTGCCCAACAAATTTTTCGAGAGGGACGGCAAGGTGACAGACGCCGGCGGCAAGGACTGGCAGTCGGCCTGGGGACACGTGTTATCGGACTAGTTTGACGCCGTCGCGTGGGCTCACCGCCGCGCGCCGGCGCGGTGAGTGAAGTGCCACGCGGACGTGGCGGAATGGTAGACGCAAGGGACTTAAAATCCCTTGGGAGATTTCCCGTGAGGGTTCGAGTCCCTCCGTCCGCACCAATTAAATCAAATACTTAGTTCAGGTGGTTGTTATTCAGCAAAAGCTTCAGGTCGAAGAATCCAGGGAAATTGCTGGACGGCTCCCGACCGATCGTAGGATGCGGTGTTTTATCGGAAGGCGCTCATAAACTCGTATTCCGGCCCGGTCGCGGCCGATCCTTCCGGCAAGGTCCTGCCGCTGAGAGTGCCATGAATGGCCTGTTGTCTAGCGCTACAACACAGTTCCAATGGCGACGATCGCTATGATGATCAAGGCTGCGGATAACACGCGGAGCCATTCTTTTTTGATGGCGATTGCGGCGAGCACGGTGCCGTAAACGCCAAAGGCCGCGATGGCGATGCCCATTATCTCGGCAGTTGTCTGCGGTGGCGTACTTGCTACGAATATGAATCCCAGAGTTGCCAGGATATTCAGAAAAACTGATGTGACGGAAATATCTCGGTCATTCATGAGAAGTCGCCACCCCTCTCTCTGCGCCAGTCAGCGACGACGGGCGCGAGAGAATTTTTGATGAAAATTAAAAATTTCATTCGGACACGTCACGAGGGTCGGCCTCCTCGAGAATGCGCCTGAAATGGGAAAGGGGCAAGATACCGATCGCTCTGACAGGTTCCGTAATTCGGCCCCTGGCAATATCGCGCCGCCGCAAAGCGTTCTGGCGGCGACCGGCTCGATCGGTTGCATGCACGTGGGGTTTATGCTGACTTTCGGACGCGCTGAGCGATTTATATGCAGAGTTTGGCTGGCAAAGTCGCAATTATAACTGGTGCGTCGCAGGGCATTGGCCGCGCGGTTGCGCAGCGCCTTTACGCTGACGGTGCTAGTCTCGTTTTGGCTAGCTTGCCGGATCACGGCAACGGTGAGGCTGTAATCAAACAGATTGGCGCAAGCGGTGATCGCGCGATTGTCGTCGAGGGCGATCTGCGCCAATTAAGTTTTGTCAAACGGCTGTTCGAAGAGACAGAACGCCGTTTCGGTGCGCCTCACATCGTTGCCGCGATCGCAGGCGTCAATATGAACAGGCCGGTCGTCGATACGACCGACGATGATTATGAGCGAATTTTTTCTATAAATGCGCGCGCCACCTTTTGGATCTTTCGGGAGGCTGCGCAGAAAATTCGCGACGGTGGGCGTATTCTGGGCGTATCAAGCAACATGGTACTGCAGGGGCGGCCGGGCGTGGCACTTTACGCCGCAAGCAAAGCAGCGGTCGAACAGTTCGTCAAAATTCTTGCCAAAGAACTCGGAAAACGCAACGTTACCGTGAATGCCATTGCGCCTGGTCCAACCGACACTGCGATGGTTTCGCAACTTTCGCGTGATACGGCGCCGGCGATCACGCCGCTTGGTCGGCTCGGGCAGCCAAGCGACATCGCGGACGTAGTTGCGTTTTTAGTTTCGGAAGATGCTCACTGGGTGACCGGACAAGTCATCGGAGTTAATGGCGGCATCGTGTGACCGAGGGCTCATTGCGACGAATCTACCCCAACAAATTTGAGCTTGGGAAGGCCAATACAATCCGAGGTTTCTTGCCCGTTCTGCCTTTGTATGATTGAGTGTCGAGATCGATGCCCTGGGGAACGTCATGTCCTCCGAACAGTTTATTCAAGGCATCATCGGAGGGCTCGCGATCGGCTGCATCTACAGTCTGATTGCGCTCGGCATTACCATTATTATCCGCGCTACCGAAATCCTTCACTTCGCCCAAGGCGAACTGATGATGATCGGCGCAATGGCGGGGCTGTCCGCAATGTGGATGGTCGATCTACCGTTTGTAATTGTGCTTCTCGTTGGAATGATCGGTGGCGGTGTGGCCGCGGTAGCAATTGAACTTTCGATCTATCGTACCTTGCGCACGTTGCGCGTGCCTTTGATCAATATAGTTATTGCGACCCTTGGTGTCTCCCTCATTTTGCAGAATGCGGCGCGCCTGATCTGGGGCTCTGAGCCACTGCGCTATCCACCGCTGTTCCGCGCCCGCGGCATCGACCTGCTCGGCTTTGCGATCTCGCCGCAGCTCATTTGGATCGTGGCACTCGGATTCATTATGATGGCCGGATTGCAAGCATTCTTCCGCTATACCCGCCTCGGCATTGCAATGCAGGCGGCCGCGCAGGATCCCGAAGCCGCGCAACTAATGGGGATCAGCGTGAAAAAAACCACCACTTACACGTTCGTGGTGGCAGGAGTAATGGCCGGGGCCGCCGGGGTGCTGCTGGGCTCGTTGTTTTTCGCGTCATTTAACATGGGATTTCTCACCGGGATTAAAGCGTTCGTAGCCGCGACGCTTGGCGGTCTCGGGAGCCTGACTGGCGCGATGCTCGGCGGGATTGCTTTCGGCCTCATTGAAACATTTTCCGGCGTGTTGATTTCGACAGCATACAAGGACGCGGTTGGGATGGCCGTATTGATCGCGATCCTGCTATTGGCGCCGTCAGGAATTTTCATCCGCGCCGGCCGCAGGGTTTGAGCTGGACATATGCAATCTGCCGCAGTCAGAGTTTTTGTTTTGGGCGTGCTTGCAGTTGTCCCGTTCCTCCAGACTAATACTTACTGGCAGCACGTATTTGGCGTGGCACTTATCGGGGCAATCCTCGCCCTCGGGCTACAGCTTCTCGTTGGTATGGCGGGACTGTTGTCACTTGGCCAGGGCGCTTTTTATGGCATTGGCGCCTATGTTTCTGCTGAACTGACATTGCGATTCGGTGTGCCGTTTGCCTTGGCATTAATGGCCGCGGGTCTCGCCGCCGCCGTCAGCAGCCTGCTACTTGTGCCAATCGTGAAGCTGCCCGGTTCGAGCCTTGCGGTTGCGACGCTCGGGTTCAACATCATCATCTACCTCATCATGCTCAACGAGGATTGGATGACCGGTGGTAGCTATGGTCTGTTGAATGTGCCGTTGCCACGCATCTTCGGCTTCGAGTTCACAACTGAGCGCGACCTCTACTTTTTGATTTTGGCTGTTGGGGTCTTGGTTTACCTTGGCCTTGATCGGTTAACGCATTCGCGCTTTGGACGTGCACTCAAGGCAATTTCGCAAGACGAAGACGCTGCTCGCGCGTGTGGCATTTCGATTATCCACTACAAGAGTAAGTGCTTTCTGGTCGCCGCGTTTACCGCCGGGATCGCGGGCTCGCTGTACGCGCATCATGCTCGCTACCTCAACCCAAATGATTTCACGTTCAACAAATCAATTGAAATTCTGATCATGGTCGTGGTCGGCGGCCTTGGCAGCCTGCCTGGCGCCGTCATCGGCGCCATAGTCATTGTCCTGATGCCGGAAATCTTGCGTTCTTCAGGCGAACTGAGACTCATTCTCTTTGGAGTGCTGGTGGTCGTTTTGATGGGTGTAAGCCGCGGCGGGATTGCCGGGCTCGCGCCGATTCTTGTGGACCGTATTTCGCGGTATCGCGGATCAGCAGCCGGGAAACGCTTGGAATCCGGAGAGTTCAAGCAATGACCGTACTCCTCCGCACTGATCACCTTTCATGCCGGTTCGGCGGCCTGGTCGCAGTCGGAGACGTTGATCTCTCTGTCGAAGCTGGCCACGTGCATGGTCTAATCGGACCAAACGGCGCCGGCAAAACCACCTTCCTCAATTTGATTTCCGGCCACATACGCCAAACGAGCGGTACAATAATTTTCGACGGTCAAGATCTTGGCTCGGTGCCGCCGGATTTCCGGGCGGTGGCGGGGATCCGGCGCACGTTCCAAAATCTGCGGCTGTTTCGAGAAATGACCGCGATAGAAAATGTAATGGTAGGTCTGCATGCCAATACTCGCAGCGAGGTATTTTCTTCGCTGATCCGAACTGGTGCGCAGCGGCGGGAAGAAAAGGATATTGTTGAGCGCGCCCGCGCTGCGCTTGAATTCGTAGGGCTATTGGGATCGGCGAATAGTGTGGCCGGAAGCCTGCCATATGGACATCAGCGGCTCCTCGAGATCGCACGGGCCTTCGTCGGCAAACCGAAACTGATCCTGGCCGACGAACCAGCCGCTGGTTTGAATGGAATGGAAGCTGGGCAACTCGTAGGACTGATCCGCCGCATCCAGGCCACCGGCGTGACCGTGATGCTGGTGGAACATCATATGGAAGTGGTGATGCGTGCCTGCGACCGTATCACCGTTCTCAACTACGGAAAAAAACTGGCTGACGGCGGCCCGGCCGACATTCGCGATCATTCGGGCGTAATTGAAGCTTATCTTGGCACAAAGACGACATATCGACGAACTAAATCGCCCACCGATGAGGCTCGCCGTGTTGCGCATTGAAAACTTGCATGTCGAATATGCGCAAATTCCCGCGCTCCGGGGCGTGAACATGGACATCAACACTGGCGAGATCGTCGCGTTGATCGGGGCAAACGGCGCTGGAAAATCCACCACCTTGAAGGCGATTTCGGGCCTCATTAAGCCGTCGGCGGGTACGATAGAGTTCGCCGGGCAGTCATTGGCCGGTCTGGCGCCGGAACGGCTTGTAGAACTCGGAATAATTCATGTGCCCGAAGGCCGCCGGGTATTTCCGCGTCTGACTGTCGAGGAGAATCTCAAAGTAGGTTCTTATGCGTTGCGTGCGCGTGCTGGCGAAAGAGAAGCGCGCGAGCGCGTCTATAGTCTGTTTCCCCGGCTGGCAGAGCGTCGCCGGCAGGCGGGCGGCTCGCTCAGTGGCGGCGAGCAGCAAATGCTGGCGTTTGGCCGGGCGATGATGGCGAAACCCGTGCTTTTGCTTCTCGATGAGCCCTCGTTGGGACTTGCGCCGATATTGGTGGAAGAAGTGGCGCGCGCAATCGATCGCTTTCACGAGGACGGCGCGACCGTTCTTCTGGTGGAGCAGAATGCCGAACTTGCGCTCGGCATGGCGTCACGCGGATTTGTGATTGAGACCGGTAGAATTGTCCTGACTGACACCGCTCCGAATCTTCTCAAGAATCCAAATGTCTGGGCGAGCTATCTCGGTCGGGAAGGTTGGGAAACTGCTGCCGATGATGGGCACGCCTCTGCGTCTTCAGGTTGACTATGTTGCACCCAAAAAGGGGAGGATGAACATGACTGGACTAAAAGGCCGTCTTCTACAAGCTGGGTTGCTCGCCACCGTGCTCATGATCGGGTCGACCGTCGGGGCATCGGCCGACACGATCAAGATCGGAGTGTTCGGGCCGCTTACGGGCGACGCCGCCGCTACCGGCGCCGCTGAAAGAGAGGCCGTCGATCTTGCGATCAAGGACAAGAATGCCGCCGGCGGAATCCGTGGCAAGCAAATCGAGGCCGTCTACGCAGATGACGCCGGCAAGCCGGAAGAAGCGGTCAATGTCGCCAAACGCCTGACCGCGCGCGACAATGTTTCGATCATGATAGGCAGCATCAGTAGCCCGGCAAGCCTCGCCGCGTCGCAAGTTGCTGCGCAATCGCAAACGCCACAAATCGTCGTGTCCGGAACCGCGCAAAAAATCACCACCCAAGGAAACAAATGGGTGTTTCGTTCGCCCGTACCGGACACCAAGCTGGCCGGTGATCTTGCGACGTTCATCCACGAGAAATTTCCAAACGTCACAAAGATAGCGTTCCTTTATGTCAATGACGATTTCGGTCGTGGTGGCTTTGAGTCGTTCAAGGCCGGCGGGCAGAAATATGGGTTCGAAATCGTCGCAGAAGAGCGCTATGCGCGCGGCGATCTGGACTTTACCGCTCAACTCGGACGGATCAAAGCCAGTCCGGCTCAGGTGCTGGTCGAATGGTCGCGGTACGCCGAGGGCGCCCTGGTCGCCAAGCAGTTCGTTCAGATGAATATGACGTTGCCGCGCTTTGGGTGCGATGGCGTCGCGCTGCCGAAATATATCGAACTCGGCGGTGATGCGGTCAATGGCGTATTCTATATGACGCACTATAGCAGTGCGACCACCGCAAACATTCCGGCGGCACAAAAATTCATCGGTAAGATTAAGCAGGCATACGGGAAGGTTGCCGACGCCTATCACGCCGAGGCCTATGACGCCATTACAATGGCGTTGCTGGCAGTTGAACAGGCCGGCAGTGAAGACCGCGGCAAGATTCGTGATGCCTTGAGCAAGGTGAGTTTCGACAGCACGCGCGGTCCATTCAGCTTCGACGAAAAAGGGGATCCACTGCTGGTCACCCACGTTGTGAAAATCGTCGATGGCAAAGAGACAAACGGCCGCGATATTCCCGTTCAGAAATAGCTACGCTGCCAAATTGGCAAAGCGCGCACGTGGACAGCACGTGCGCGCAACAACCAAGTCAACAAGAGGATAGTTATGAGTATCAAGGTGATCAAATCGGATGTGCCGCAACCGCTGGCGAACTATTCGGAAGCCTCGTTAGCCAACGATCTTGTTTTCGCCGCTGGCCAGCTTGCCAGCGATTTCAAGACCGGGGTTCCGGCGGAGGCGCGAAAGCACCCAAATTTTCCGTTCTATGGTTCGGACATCAAGCTGCAGACGGATTTCATCCTCAAAAACATGGCGAAGACCTTCAAGGCCGCCGGTACGTCGTTCGACCATGTCGTCAAAGCTCAGGTCTTTCTGACAGATCTCAATGACTTCAACGGCTTTGACGAGGTGTGGAAGCAACATTTCAAGGTGCCGCCGCCGCGCACGACCATTGGGACAACCGGGCTTCTGGTCAAGGACACCCTTGTCGAAATCGACTTGATTGCCACTCTGCCGAGCAAGCCGGGTGCGGTCGTCAAGTCCGACGCCCCCAAACCGCTGGCGAACTATTCCGAAGCAATACGGGTCGGCGACCTGGTCTTTGCTGCCGGCCAGTTGGCCAGCGACTTTAAGACCGGTGTCCCGGCGACCGCAAAGCGGGGCGAGAATTTTCCCTTCTATGGCTCCGACATCCAGTTACAAACCGAATTTGTCCTCGAGAATCTCAAGAAAACTTTTGAAAGTGCCGGAAGCTCCCTCGATCATGTTGTCAAGGCGCAAGTATTTCTGACAAATCTGAATGACTTCGCCGGCTTCGACCAGGTATGGAAACGGTATTTCAAGATACCACCACCGCGCACCACGGTTGGAACAGCCGGGCTGCTCGTACGCGAAACCTTGATCGAAATTGACCTGATTGGGTACGTCCCGCGTTCAGGCGTCAAACACGAAGTGATCAAATCCGGTGGGCCGCGCCCGATCGCAAACTATTCTGAGGCATTCACGCTCGGTGGTTTTGTTTTTGCGGCTGGGCAGATCGCCAGCGACTATAAGACCGGTGTGCCAACAGAAGCGCGTAAGCATCCGAACTTCCCGTTCTATGGTTCGGATATCAAACTGCAGACCACGTATATCCTCAATAATCTGAAGCAGACTTTCGAGGCGGCAGGCAGCTCGCTCGACAATGTGGTCAAGGCGCAAGTATTCATGACTGATCTGAGAAACTTCGCAGCATTCGACGAAGTCTGGAAGGAGTTTTTCAAAGTTCCGCCGCCGCGCACGACGGTTGGGACCAGCGGCCTGCTGGTGAAAGACGCACTGGTGGAGATCGATTTGATCGCAACCCGCTAAGGCCGTGGATGAAAGATCGTACGTCAGCGCTTATCCGCTGCGGTCATTGGCTCGTCAGCTCCCTGACAGCATCAGGGGCGGACCGCAATGCACTGAACTTCGAGCATGATGTCAGGTCTGGCAAAGCCGGAAACGGTAATGGCTGCGCTCGCCGGGAAGTGGTCGCCAAACAGCTGTGCCCGCAATTCAGTCATTCGGGTGGTGTAGCGAACATCGATAAGAAACACTGTCATGGTGACGATATCGGCCAGTTTGCATTCACATTGGGTTAGTGTCTTTTCGATATTGCGGAAAGTCTGGGTAAACTGCGCATCGAAATCACCGGCCAGCGAGCTGCCATCTTCCGTGGCAGCTCCCGTATGACCCGCAACCCATACGATCGTTTGCTGGCCTTTCGTGATGACAGCCGGTGAAAAGGCGCGAGTTTGCTGCCACGCCCCGGTTACAAATGACTTTTCCATTCAAGGCACCTCCGAATGCTTGTAGCCAAAATTCCCACCAGAACTGCGGTGTCTCGCTGCAGTCAATGATTAGTGCTTCAGGTCGACGTCGCCCGCCCATGGCATCAAAAGTTTTTCGGCAAGCACAACAAGACCGTAAAGAATCATTCCAAGCACGCTCAACACCGTCAATGACGCCCACACCAGCGGCGAGTTGAGTTGCGAGTTTGCGGTCAACAGCAGGTTTCCCAGCCCTTCGTTAGAGCCTATGAATTCGCCGATGACAGCGCCGATGACCGACAACGTGACGGCAATCTTGGCGCCGGAGAAGATCGACGGCAGGGCCGACGGGAGCTGAATCTTGAAGAAAGTTTGCAGCCGCGTGCATTGCAGCGAGCGCGCGAGCTCAAGGAGATCTGGAGAGGTCGAACGCAATCCGGTTGCGGTATCGACGACGACCGGGAAAAAGGCGATGACGAAGGCCATTGCCAGTTTGGATTTAATGCCGGTGCCGAACCAGATCAAAAGGATTGGCGCTACCGCTACTTTCGGAATCGACTGGCTTGCCACCAGCAGCGGATAGAACATTTGGTTTGCGATGCGTGAGTAAGTCATCACAACGGCGATAGGGATGCCGATCGCAAGCGACAGCGCAAATCCATAGACGCATTCGAGCGCGGTGACCCACCCTTCCTCGGTCAGTATCCTGGCATTGTCGATCATCGACTTTAGCACTTGCAGTGGCGTCGGCAGCACCACTATGGATACCTGCATCAGCACGACATAGTAGTGCCAGATCAGGACGATGATCGCGGCGCCGGCGAGGGGATAAAAGAATCGGCTGATGCTCCGGCTCATTGGTGTACCAAACCGAGCGCAACGCCAGCTTGGCGTTCCCATTCGGTGAACTGCGGCAGGAAACGCGTTTTCGCGGAGCGCGGGTAGGGAATGTCGATCGTCAGTTCCTTGACGATCACTGCGGGTCGCTTGGAGAAAACGACGACCTGATCGGACAGATAGATCGCTTCCGAAATACTGTGCGTCACGAACAGCACGGTCGCGCCGGTGACGCGCCGGAGGTCGAGAAGCAGGTCGTTCATCTCCAACCTCGTCAACTCGTCGAGTGCGCCGAATGGCTCATCCATCAAGAGGATCGACGGCTCATGGATGATGGCCCGGCACAGGGCGACGCGCTGCTGCATGCCGCCGGACAATTGCCGCGGGTAGGCATGCTCGAAGCTGTCGAGCCCGACCAGGTTGAGTATTTCATGCGCGCGCTTGTTGGCCCGCGCGTCATTCTTGCCGAGCACTTCCATCGGGAACAGGACGTTGCTCAACACGGTGCGCCACGGCATCAAAGTGGGAGCCTGGAAGACGACACCCACGCCGGGAAACGGTGCGCTGATCACGCGGCCTTCGAGTTCGATCAGGCCGCCGCTCGACGGCACCAGCCCACCCATCATCTTGAGGACGGTGGTCTTGCCGCACCCGCTCGGGCCGAGCAACGAAATCAGATCGCCCTTGCGAAACTGGAACGATACGTCCTTTACAGCCGGAAAGGTGTTCCCGCCGGCTTGGAATGTCTTGGTGATGTTGACCACGCGCCCGAAGGGTGGTTGTGCGCGCGGACCATCCTTCGGGCTTTTCTCGTTGCCGTTCACAGTCGCAACATGTCCTTGTCAGTGCCGATCCCTACGGCAGGATCGGTTTTGCCGGCAGGAAACCGGTGGCATAGACGTCCTGCGGTTTCGGCGCTTTTTCCTTCGCGAAGCCGCCGTTTTCCGCCATCCAGTCGACCGAGGTCTTCATGCGCGCGGCCGTGAAAGAGCCGATCCCGCTTTTCTTAGCGTCGGGCGTGACGGTTAGGTCCTCGACGATTTTCAGCTCCTCGACTGTGATGTCGTTATTCAAGGCCTTGGCATATTTCTGGATGATCTCCGCGGCCTCTTCCTTGTGTTGGAAAGCATATTGATAGCCGCGCAACGTCGCCTTGACGAAGCCCTTTACGACATCCGGGTGCTCCTTGAGGTAGGACTCCTTCGCGCCGATGCCGTTTGAATAAAGATCGAGACCGTGGTCGGCAAACAGGAAGGTAACGACCTTCTTGTCCTTGACCGCTCGCTCCATCGCCGGTTTCGTGATGATGAAGAAATCGATCGCCGGAATCTTGCCGGTTGCCAGCATCGCGATGCGAGCTGACGGCTCGATGCTTTCCATCTGCAATTTGTTGGGGTCGAGTCCTTCCTTGCGCATCATCGCCTTAGCGATGTTGGTGATGTAGCTGCCTGTATTGGAGCCGACCTTGAGCCCTTCGAAGTCCTTGAGCTTCGTCACGTTGGCGCCCGGATCGAGCGAGAAGAAGCAGAATGGCGCCTTCTGGTAGATCACCGCCACGGCCTTGACCGTTGAGCCTTCGGCTCGCGCGACCACGAGGCTCGCGATGTCAGTGAAACCGATCTGCGCGATCCCGGACTCGACGTTCTGGATGCCCTGCGCCGTGCCTTTGGCCGGGATGATGTTCACGTTGAGCCCTTCTTCCTTGTAGTAGCCCTTGTCGATCGCAACGTAGAACGGTGCGTGCCGCCCCAGCGTGATGAAATCGAGGGAGAACGTAATATCGGTTAGCTTCTTCTCTTGGGCCTGCGCCTGCCCAGATTCGCCTGTCGCCCCACCAAGCACCAGCCAGGCAGAGCAAAGGAACGCCGCAATCACTTTCTTCATTTCAGTCTCCTCTCGATTTGCCTTTGCCGCCAATTTTATCGTTCGCATAGTTTCACTGCGTCTGTTCGTTCACTGGTGTGAACCGGTGCTCGAGCACGGCGCCAGTGAGATTCGCTGACGCATCGGAGATCAGATAGAGCAGCGTCGGAATGACGCCTTCCGGTTCGCCGATTCCAATCGAATTGCGATAATGCTCGCGTTCCGTCTCCGTGCTCACGTCCATAAAAATCGGTGTAGCGCGAACGCCGGGCGAAAGTACATTCGCCCGCACGTTATAGTTTCGTAGTTCCTGAGCCGTCGATTTGATCATCCCGATCAGCGCGGCCTTGCTTGCCGCGTACGCGCTGGCGCCCGGCCACCCCGTCAGTGCCAATCCGGAGGTGAATGCAACTATCGCGCCAGAACGCTGGGCCTTCATCAGCGGGATTGTCGCATGGAGGCAGTAGAAGACGCCGTTGAGATTTGTGTCGATCACCTTGCGCCACTCTTTCGCGGTCATCTCGTCGAGATTCGTGCGGATCTGGATGGCGGCGGCGAGAACTGCGGCATCAAGTCGCGGATATTTGCGGCGTACTTCGTCGAGCAAGCGGGTCACGGTCGCTTCATCCGAGACGTCGACTTGGCGTAAATCGATCTTGTTGCGTAGAGACGGATTGAGACCGCGCAGCAGATTGTCGTGCCCACGGTCGATGGCGATGACGGACGCACCCTCGCGCGCGCAGTGCCGCGTCAATGCCGCGCCAATACCGCTGCCGGCGCCCGTGATCAGCACGACTGCATCGTCGAATTTGTATGAAACCGAAATCGTCATGCCGGCACCGCTTGCCGTTGCGGCGGCTTCAGCGCGGTCTGATAGGCCGTCTCGGCTCGACTTGATGTCATCGGCTCGATCGCCGCGATATGATCGTCCGGCCGCACCAGCACCATTGTGTCCGGTTTGCAGCCGTAACGCCGCGTCACGCGGTCGCCGGAGTCGAGCAGCGCGCGGGCGCGTATGGCGGAATCCCGGGGGGCATCCCAGCGCGAGACAGCATAGTGCCTGAGCCAGGGGAGGTCCTTTGCGGGAATGTCCGGCCGCCGGCGCACATCGGTAAAATAGAGCGCGACGAAAGACTGGCCAAACAGATCGTGCAGACGGGTCTCGTGTCCGGCACTGTCATGCACGACGCCGTCGGGGGCGCGGTCGCCGACAACAACCGGCGGCGGTTCGGCAAAGGGCTTCACCATCGACCAGTCGCCGGTGCCGTTGAGTCCAAGGCGGACGCCGAGCAATGAGCGCGTATAGGCATTGCCCCAGGCGTGCCCGCTCATCGCCTTCACGTCGGCAATGCGGCTTGCCATGTAGGCGCGCCCGGCTTCGGCCATTTCGCCCGAGCCCTGTTCCGCGACGGGCTTCTGCTCGCTTTCGAAGCCGTCGAGCAATGTCTCGGCACCCCATCCGCGCATGATCCAGGCGATGCGCCAGGCCAGACTATTGGCGTCCAGGATGCCGGTATTGAGTCCGAGCGCCCACATCGGCGTGATCAGATGCGCCGCATCGCCAAGCAGTACGATGCGTCCGTGATGCCATTTACCGGCGACACGATGGTAGATCTTGAACAAATTGGTGCCGACCAGTTCGGCGTTCTTCGCGCCGCCGATGAACGCCATGGCCTTCTCGCGCAGCTCGTCGTCAGTGAACTCGCGCTGGCCTTCAAACACCGGGTAGAGAAAGCGCCAGCATTCAGGTTGACGCACGAGGATCATCCATTCCTTGGCATCGCTGAAATAGCCGAGATAAGGAAAGTCTCTCGGGTTCTCGACGTCGAGATCGACCTTCAGGTCGACCAGCGCGAAGCGCTCGGGCAGCGAGCGGCCTTCCACCGAGACGCCGAGGCGCTCACGCACCGTGCTGCGTCCGCCGTCGCAGGCCAGAAGAAAGCTGGCGTCGAACGTCTTTTTTCCATCCGGCGTGTCAAGCTCGACTGTCACGTGGTCCGCATGCGGCGTGAAGCCGGTGAGGCGATGCCGATGATGGATCTTTCCGAATTTCGATTCGGCCAGAGAGTCGCGCAACACCGGCTCCATGTCGGACTGCGGCAAGTTGATGACAAAAGGGAAACGCGTCTCGTCATGCAAGAGATGCAATTTGACGGCGTCGCGCTTGCGGTTGGTCGCGCGCTCGATGTCGCCGATCTCGTCGACCCGCATAGCCTTAGACAGAATTCTGTCCGCCGCGCCGAAGCGCTGCCAGATCTCGAGCGTGCGGATCAGTGTCGTGCCGGCCTTTGTCTCCGTCGACAGGCCGGCATTGGCCTCGAACACAACGAAGGGAATTTCGAAGTAGGACAGTGCGAGCGCGGTGGTGAGACCGACCGGTCCGGCGCCGACGATGGCGACGGGATACTCGGACTTCAAAGGGAACGCGCTGCTGTCCATCGTCACACGCCGCCACGCCGCTTGGGCCGGCCCGCAGCCGACGGACCGGAAAGCAAGCACAAGATTGTCCGGCAAACTTTTTTCACATCGGCCGAGCTTGCCCGCAACAAAAGCATCGCATTCGGAATTTCAATGTGTCAATATATTTTCGAAAATCGGTACAATTTCCGATAGTCGAACTTTGTCGCGTTGCCTCATGAGTGTGCAATCCATCTCGCTGACGACAGGCGATGGCCACGGCCTCGCTGCCTACGAGGCGCGGCCGGATAAATCGCCGCGTGGCGGCATCGTTCTGTTGCAGGAAATCTTCGGCATCACCGGCTACATCCGGCGCGTCTGCGAGGGCTATGCGGGCCATGGCTATCACGTGGTGGCGCCCGCATTGTTCGACCGGATCCGTCCCGGGATCGAATTGACTTATTCCAAGGAAGACGCGGTGACCGGCCGGGATCTGCGTAGCAAAATTCCCTGGGAGAAGACGTTCGCCGATCTCGAAGCAGCCAAGGCGCGGCTGAAGGGCGCAGGCAAGATCGCCACGCTCGGTTATTGCTGGGGCGGGACGATCTCCTGGCGTGCGGCCGGCCATATCGACGGGATTGCAGGCGCGGTCTGCTACTACGGCACGCAGATCGCGCCATACACATCGGAGCAACCGCGCTGCCCGGTGCTGATGCATTTCGGCGACAAGGATCCCATCGCGACGCTCGAGCATGCCGGGGCGCTGCGCACGTCGCAGGGCGCACTGGTGGAAATTCAGGTCTATCCGGCCGGTCACAGCTTCAGCTGTGACGAAACTCCGAATTTTCACTCGGCAAGCGCAGACCTGGCACTCTGGCGGTCACTCGAATTTCTGGCCGCACATGTCGGGTAGACTAGGGAGCACGGCACGTGATTAGAGAAACCCATCAATTCGTACGCAAGAGTGAGCAAACGCTGCCATGACCTTTGTCCAGAAGCATGACGGTGCAATCGAACCGACGGTCAACGCCCAGGTGTTCCGTCAGATCCGCATCGACATCGTGACGTGCAGGCTGATGCCGAACGAACGTCTGCGCGTCGAAAGCCTGCGCGAGCGTTACCGGGTCGGCGGCAGCCCTATCCGGGAAGCGTTGATGCGGCTCGAGGTCGAGGGCCTGGTGATTCTCGAGCAAAACAAGGGTTTCCGTGTCTCGCCGGCATCGCGCGAGCACCTGCTGGATCTGATGAAAACGCGCGTCGAAATCGAGGGCCTGGCGCTGCGCTGGTCGATCGAAAACGGGGGGGTCGACTGGGAGGCGAATTTGCTCGCCGCATATCACCGTCTGTCGCATCAGAAAAAGACGCTTCGGGGTACCGGCAACGAGATCAACCTTGTCTGGTTCAGGGAGCACCGGAATTTTCACAGCGCGCTCACCAATGCCTGCGGATCGCAACATTTGATGGGAATTCGAGAAAACCTGTTCGCGCAGGCCGAACGCTATGTCGCGCTGTCGATCATCTCCAAGTGCTTGCCGCGCAACGACGACAGCGAGCACGAGCAGATGATGCGCGCGGCGCTCGCGCGCAATGCCAGCCGCGCGGTGCAGCTGATGACCGATCACATCGGGCGCACCAACGAACGCGTGGCAAAGACGCTGGGCGCGGCGGCCGCGCAACCGATCAAACTGCGGCGTGTGAACGGCAAAGTGTGATATGAGCGGTACCACCCCCATTGCGGCCGACCAATTGAGCGCGCTGGTGGCGCGGCTCTTCATTGCGGCCGGTGTCCCCGACACAGCGGCAAGAACCGTCGCGGGGGCTCTGGTGGATGCCGATCTCGAGGGTCAGTCCTCGCATGGCGTGATGCTGGTCGAGATGTACCTCGATCGCATTCGGAAAAGGTCCGTCTCGCTGAAAGAGGCCGGCGAGATCGTTTCAGACAACGGTGCAACCGTTGTTCTCGATGCACAACATGCGCTCGGCCATCTCACCGGCGACCAGGCGATCAAAATTGCGGTCGAACGCGCCCGGCGTTTCGGTGCGGGTCTGGTCGCAGTGCGGCACGGCTTCCATTTCGGGACTGCCCGGCGTTTTGCGCTGAAGGCCGCCGGCGAGGACTGCATCGGCATCGTCATGTGCAACACGCGCCCGCTGATGCCTGCGCCGGGCGGCGCTGAACGTGTAGTGGGAAACAACCCGATTGCGATCGCCGTGCCGTCCGATGGCCCGGCGCCCATCGTACTTGACATGGCGACGAGCGAGGCCGCGATGGGCAAGATCCGTATGGCCGAGAAGGCGGGGGAGAAGATCCCCGGCACCTGGGCGGTCAAAGCCGACGGCAGCGCGACAACGGACCCCGCCGAAGCGATTGCCGGCATGCTGCTGCCGGCGAGCGGGCCGAAAGGCTTCGGTCTAGCCTTTCTGATCGATCTTCTGTGCGGCGTGCTGTCGGGTGGTGCGACGGGCAGCGCGGTGCAGCCGCTCTACGGCAATGCGTCCGCTCCCTATGACTCCTCGCACCTTTTTATTGCGATCGACATCGCGCATTTCGGTGATCGCGCGGCAATGCGCGCGGCCGCGACAGCTGCCGCTGAACGGATCCGCGCCGGCGCGCGCGCCCCCGGCGCCGCGCGGCTGTTCACGCCCGGCGAGCCGGAATGGGTCAAGCGCGAAAGCGCGGCGGGGCAGGTGATGCTGCCGCCGGCCGTCGCGGAAACCCTGCTGCGGCTGGCGAAGGAATTACGGATACCCGCCGGTGCCCTCGCACCGGCAGAAAAATACGAAAGGACCTGAAAATGGCGAAGCGTGAAGTCAAAACCGACCGAATTCGGACGCCGAGCGGTGTTTTCTCGCAGGCCACCGTGATCGAGGCGCAGGGGAGGCTTGTCTTCATTTCCGGAATGACCGCGCGCCGGCCGGACGGCACCATCGCTGGGATCGGCGATATTACGGTGCAGACCAAGCAGGTTTGCGAGAACGTGAAGTCGGCGGTGGAGGCAGCCGGCGGCACACTCGACGACGTTTGCCGCGTCGACGTCTACGTTCGCAATATGGAGCACTTCAAGGAAATCCACGCGGTGCGCCAGGAGTACTTCAAGCCGCCGCTGCCGGCGTCGACGATGGTCGAGATCTGCAAAATGACGTCGCCTGACTACCTGATCGAGATCAACGCCATTGCCGTGATCCCGACCAAATAATCCAGGTAACCAGCAATGACCGACAAGTCGGGACTGAAAGCGGCCAAGGAAAAAGGCATCACGCTCGGTGAAATCGGGCAGCGGATCGTCTTCGAGAACGAGCACGTGCGGATCTGGGAGGTCAATCTCGATCCGGGCGAGACGATCGATTTTCATCTTCACTACCACCCCTATGTCATCATCTCGCTGGGCGGCGGGAAAAACGAGATCGAGACGATCTTCGGCGACAAGCGGATGACGGATGAGCCGATCGGTTCGACCGTGTTCATGAACGAGATGCGCCCGGTGCATAAGCTGACCAACCACGACACCGTGCGCTACCTGTCGCGGCTGATCGAGATCAAGAGCGTTCGCTGGACGGCGGAGTAGGAACCGATGCCGCAGACGATCGGTGGCTGGGACGTTCATACGCACATCGTGCCGCCGGCGGTCGTGGCGGCAGGCGGGCGCGGCGCGTTCGGAATGCGCGCGTCGTCCGACACGTTGACGATCTGCGCTCACGGCGTTCCGCTGCATCCGCTCAGCGAGGTGAACAAGCTCGCCGATCGCGTCAAAAGCGACCATCTCGATGGCGCGGTCGTTTCGGTGCCGCCGCCGCTGTTCCGGCCCGACCTGAGCGAGGCCGACTGCCGCGATTACGCGAAGCTTGTGAATGAGGGTCTATTTGAAGCCTGCCGCAACCACGCTAACGTGCTGCGGCCGCTGGCCTATCTGCCGGTGGAGGCGCCCCAGGTGGCAGCGGACGTTGCGGCGGAGCTCGATGGCCGCTGGGCCGGCGTGGTCATGGGCACCGAGTCCAATGACGTCTCCTACGCATCCGAAAGCCTCGATCCGCTCTGGCGCATCCTCAGCGAACGGAAGCTTCCGCTCTTTATCCACCCGGGCTCGACACCCGACAAACGCCTCGACGCCTTTTATCTGACCAACCTGCTCGGCAATCCGGTTGAAACAACCGTCGCGGCGTCGCATCTGGTTTTCGCTGGTGTCATGCAACGCTATCCGGGCCTCAACATCATTCTCGCCCACGGCGGCGGGTGCGTCGCGGCTTTGTGCGGACGATGGCAGCGCGGCGCGGCAACGAAGCGGCCGGGAATCCCGGACATGTCCCTCAAGCCGCTCGAGGCCGTGCGTAGGTTTTATGTCGATAGTATTGTGCACTCGCCGATCTTCCTGGAGACCATCATTAAGACGATCGGCGAGAGCAGGGTGCTGCTCGGAAGCGACTGGCCGTTTCTGATGGGCGCGCCCAGTGCCGAGCACGATCTCGGGCACCTGGATGAAAAGACTCGCCTTCGAATTCGCAAGCTCAACGCCGAGGAAGCCTTCGGTGCCCGGTTGAAAACGCAGCCTCAGGGTGTTTCATGACAAAGTTCCCCGAAAACTTGCCCAAGCTTGAAGAACTTCTCATCAAGACCGAGACCATGCCTTGGCGCGAGAAATCGCTCAAAGGCATTCACGAAAAGATGCTGTGGCGGAACGAGGAGACGGGCGCCTCGATTGCGCTGATCAAGTTCGACAAGGACGCCGGCATTCCCCAGCCTCACTATCATTCTTCGAACCAGTTCATGTTCTGCCTGTCGGGTCGCTACGAGTACACCTCGACCGGCGTCGTGCTGACCGCGGGCTCGTTCTACTGCAATCCGAAAGGCAATGTGCACGGCCCGGCGATTGCCCGCGAGGAAACGGTGGTGGTCGAGATGTACGACGGCCCGCATTATCCGGAAAAACCGTCGTGGTACACCGACGAGCGGGACGCGCGCTAACAAAGCATGAGTGAAGCGCAACTCAAGCCGGTCGGACCCGGTGTTCATGCCTGGATCGGCGCCGGCGGCGATTCAAACGCAGGTGCGATCGAGACGCCGCTTGGCCTGATCGTTATTGATGCCCAGCAGAATCGCGCACTCGGCGAGAAATTCCGCGGCGCACTGCGCGCCTCGTTCAAGGCGCCGGTCCGCACCCTTGTCAATACGCATTTCCATCTCGATCACGTCGCCGGTAACGTCGCCTTTGCGGATGTGCCGATCGTCGCGCACGAGAAGACGGTGCGGGCGCTCGAGCACGAGCTGGGGCCCGTGCGCGCCGGGGGCGCGACGGTCACCGACACGCTGGCGAAGGTCAGGATGTTCTTCGGCGGCAATTTCGAGGAGCTGGTGCCGGAAAAAGATCGAAGCTGGTTCACCGACCGCGTGGGCGGTTCGATTCCTTTGACGATCGTGCTGCCGTCAGAAGCCTTTGCGGACCGGATGGAATTCATATTGCCGGCCGACGCCGTGCGGATCGACTATTGGGGGCCGGCGCATTGCGACGGCGACGTTGTCATTCATCTTGAAAAAGCCCGCGTCATCTTCATGGGCGATCTTTTCTTCTACGGGCGTTTCCCGTGGTTCGGCGATTGCGACCTCAATGGCTGGATCGCCACGCTCGACCGCGTTCTGCGGATGGACGTGACCACCGTCGTGCCCGGCCACGGGCAGCCTGCGTCGCTAAAAGAATTGGCCGACTTCCGGAAGCTTCTTGCGGCGGTGCGCGGCGAGGCCGACAAGGCGATCAAGGCCGGCTGGTCTGAAGATGCCGCCGCGCGCGATGTCGTGCTCGCCGAATATGTCGCGATGCCGCGCTACAAGGAGTGGATGCCGTTCAATATCCGCGCAGCCTATCGCTACCTGCGCGGCGTCTAATTCGCGACCGGCGGCCAGCCTATGGGATTTGCCTGCTGGACCAGCTTCGCCAGCGCAAGGATCTTCGGCTCTTCGAAGCGCGGCCCGATAATCTGCAATCCAACCGGCAGTCTGTCGGCGGTAAGGCCGGCGGGGACGCTCGCAGCCGGCAGGCTCATCAGGGTGATCAGGAATCCGGGTGCGATCCAGTCGATGTAATCGTCGAAGCTCTTGCCGTTGATCTCTTTCGGGAAATTCCATTCGACCGGAAAGGGCTTCACCGGCGCGGCCGGTGTGAGTAAGAGGTCATACCGCTCAAACAGCCCGCGCATTTTCTGGAACAGCGCAAACCGCATGCGCTCGGCCGTTGCGATATCGGTCGTCGTGACCGTCAGTCCGGATTTGACGTTGCCCTTGAGATTTTCGCCGAACGCATCGAGCTGCCCGAGGTTTGCGATTTGCTGGCCGACCATCCAGACGCCGCGCCAGGTCTTGTAGGGGCCGCGACCCTCGGACAGATCGAATTCGATCTCATCGACGGTCGCGCCTTGCTCGCGCAATTGGTTTGCCGCCTTGCGGCAGATCGCCTCGATCTCGGAGTCGACGCCAATGCCAGCGATGTCGCGGGTGAAGGCAACGCGCAGTCCCTTGGCGTCGCGCGCCTTGCTCACAATCCCGGTGGCGCTCGGCCAGGGCGGTGCGACAGAAATCGGGGAAAGACGGGTGAATCCGACAATGGCGTCGAGCATCAGCGCGGCATCTTCAGCGGTGCGGGCGAGGGGGCCGTGTACCTGACCCGGATCCCAGGCCAGCGGCATCGGGAAGTTCGGCGTGAGGCCGGGCGTCGGGCGGATGCCGACGATCCCGCAGAATGCGGCGGGGATGCGCACCGAGCAGCCGAAATCCGTTCCCTGCGCGATCGGCAGCATCCCGCTCGCAACGGCTGCCGCGGAGCCGCCGGAGGATCCTGCGGGGCTCAAGGCCGTGTTCCACGGATTGCGTGTTACCCCGAACACCGGATTGACGGTGTTAGCGCCAGCTGCAAATTCGGGCGTGTTGGTCTTGGCGAGCACGATCGCGCCGGCGGTCTTCAGCCGCCTGACGACCTCGGCATCCTCGGTGGGGACGTTATCGGCATAAAGCGGGCTGCCGTAAGTCGTCCGGATATTCGCAGTCGCAACGATGTCCTTGATGCCGATCGGCAGGCCATGCAGCGGCCCCAATTTGTCGCCGCGCGTCACCGCCTGCTCCGCCGCGCGCGCATCGGCCCGCGCGCCATCGGCGACAAGTGTCACGATCGCGTTCAGCGTCGGATTGAGGCGCTCGATGACCGCAAGGTAGGCATCGAGAACCTCGATCGGGCTAAGCTCGCGCTTGCGCACGAGCGCCGCGAGCTCATGGGCGGGTTTGCGCCAGAGATCGTTCATATTGAATGCTATTCGCCAACGTCGACGATGGCGATGACGGGGCCGCCACCTTGCGGTCCCTGGTGCATCGCATCGACCGAAACGAAGACGGCCGGATCGCCGATCGCCGCAGCTGCGACGCCGCCGACTGCGCCTTTCGAATGGCGATGGTGATGGACGTCGGAGTCATCCAGCATGATCTGGCGGCGTCCACGTAGCGTGCCGCGGCGGTCCGCTTCGCATTTCATGAAGCAGTTGACGAGCTTCCCGTTTAGGTCGCTGGCGCGCGCACGCTCGGGAAGCGACAGGCCGGCGTCGCGAATCGATTCATAAATTCCATCAATGTCGAGCGCGTCCTTCATTACCGAGTGGCCGATGCGGTAGCGGCCGCCGGCGCCGGACTTATTGCCGAGAAGAACGATTTGCGCCTGCGTCAGCTCGACGCCGGACGAGCAGGAGGCGACTGATGAATAAAGATCGAGATTGCGGCAGATCTCCTCGGCCTTTGGCATTTTGATTTCGCCGAGCGCGACGGCAATTCCAAGCGCGGTCGTGCCGTTGGACACGCCCATCGAGTCATGCACCTCGCAGGCGACATGCTTGCCGCGCGATTCAGCGTCGCGCACGGAGTCGATCGTGAGCAAAGGAGTCTTGGTTTGCACGTAGTGGACGTCCTTCGGATCGCTGATGCCGGCGTCGCGCATCGCGTCCTTCACGGCGGCGGCGACCTTCTCGACCATCGCCGGCCGGCCGATGTCTTCGGGGAGCAGCACCGCGCTTATCGCGGTACCCATCACCAGCCGCGCTTTCGACGCCGGACCGGTCTTGTCGTTGCGCGCGAAAACCGTGGCGTGCGGAGTGATGACGCCGTCGCAGCCGCCTGACCACACCATCGGAATCTGGTTGACTGCTTTCTCATCGCGCTTGCCGTGCCTGAGCAATACGCGACGAAAAGCCTGGTCGGCGAGAATGCGGGTGAAGTCGTTGACCCCGCCATTTCCTTCGGTTTTGCCGATGACTCCAATGACTTCGTCGGCCTTGAACAGTCCGCTGGTGATGCCTTTTTCAAGGCCAGAGGCGTCGGACACGGATTTCAATTCGACTTTGAGAACTTCAATCGTCATGTTTTTCTTGCCTTATGTTGGCGCGGCGCATCCGTTGAGGATGCTGCGCAATTCCTTACCCGTGACCTATCGTCGATTTCGCCATCAAGCGAGCGCAATGCATTCGATCTCCACTTTCATTCCGAAGCTCAACTGCACGCCGCAAGTGGTGCGCGCCGGCGGGTCTTTCGGGAAGAACTTCCGGTACACGGCGTTCATGTTTTCGAACTCAAGCATGTCGTAGAGCAGCACATTGATCTTGACAACGCGTTCCATTGGATTGTCAGTGTAGGCCATAGAACCTGTCAAGCGATCGCTCGTAACGTCGCTGACGAAATCGATCTTAAGTGGCGGTGTCTTGGTTTGCACCAAACGCACCTCAAGCGTTGCGCCCGGACCAGATGCTGCGCAATTCGTCGATCGTGGAGACTTCGCCGAAGAAGCGGTCGATGTTGCGCACCGTCATCTCGTGCTCTTCGTTCGAATAAGCCGCGGTCCCGTCGCGCACGAGAACGACATAGTAGTCGTTCATGAAACCTTCGCGCACGGTCGATTCGACGCAGACATTGGTCGAGACCCCGGTGACCACGATGGTGCGTACGCCATTGGCACGCAGGATCGTATCGAGGTCGGTCTTGTGAAACGCATTGTAGCGGTGCTTGGTCACAACGATGTCGCCGGGCAGGGGCCGCACGTCGCCGTAGTAGTCACCTTCCCATGAGCCGTCGCGACAGACCGGCGTCATCGTGTATCCGCCGCCCTGCTTGCGCGCCGCCTGCTCAAGCCAGACATCCGATAAATAACGGTTGTTGTCGGTCGTGTAGATGCTGCGCACGAAGATGACGAGCGCTCCCGCCTTGCGCGCACTTTCGATGAGTGCCGGCAGGTGCCGTGCCATGTCCTGCACCGCGGAGATGTCGCGCCCGCCTTTGTCGACCAGTCCGCCGCGTGCACAAAAGTCGTTCTGCATGTCGATCACAACCAACGCCGCGTGGTTCGGATCGATTTTCTCGCGCAGGGAGCCCAGTGGCGCGATGTGAGCGAGCCTGGCGGCGGCGGCGAGATTGTCCTGGTAGGTGTTGCCCATGATGTTGCCCTTGGCGATCCTCATCGCTGCCTTGCGAAACTGGATATGGCCTGCGCACGCACCGGCCGATATAACCGGTGACGTGTCGTCGCCAGGGGATATGCGTTATGAGCAATCGTTTTGCGCCATTTGTTGTTGCCCTCGAAGAGCACTATTGGGATATCGATCTCGTTGCGCATTTTCCCGGCCGCGAAGGCAAGCGCCTGTCGCAGGTCGAGGAACGGCTGCAGGACATCACGACCCTGCGCATCAAGGAAATGGACGAAGCGGGCATCGACGTGCAGGTACTCTCGCATGGCGCACCAGGCACGCAGAAAATGGAAGCGGAGCCGGCGGTGAAATTGTCGCGCCAGACGAACGATCGCCTGGCCGAAATCGTGAAGGCCAACCCGAAGCGTTTCACCGCCTTCGGCATCCTGCCGACGCCGGATCCGAAGGCCGCCGCCGACGAACTCGATCGCACTGTCACGAAGCTTGGTTTCAAGGGCGCTATGATCCACGGCCTCACCAACGGGCTGTTCATTGACGACAAGCGCTTCTGGCCGATCTTCGAGCGCGCCGCCGCGCTCGACGTGCCGATCTATCTGCACCCGTCCTTCCCGCACCAGGCGGTGATCGACGTATACTACAAGGACTATTTGTCGAAGTTTCCCGAGCTGGTCGGCCCGGCGCTCGGCTTCACCGTGGAGGCTGCGACGCAGGGCGTACGCATGGTGCTCAGCGGTCTGTTCGATGCCTATCCTAAGCTCAAGCTGATCCTCGGCCATCTCGGCGAGGGAATTCCATTCCTGCTCGGGCGGATCGACGAAACCTTGTCGCGGCCGGGCAATCCCGCCGGTTCGTTCCGCGAGAAGTTCTGCGAGCACTTCTATCTCACGACCAGCGGCAATTTTTCGACCAATGCGCTGGTCTGCAGCATGATGGAGATGGGCGTCGACCGCATCATGTTCTCGGTCGATTGGCCCTTTGCCCCCAACAAGATGGGCACAGACTGGCTGGAAGCCGCGCCGATCTCGCACGACGACAAGGTCAAGATCTTCGGCGGCAATGCGCGCCGCCTGCTGCGGCTCTGAAGCGTCGCTGATTGCAGAAAAGCACACGGGCGCCGCCTCCGTCACGCCTGCGCACTTCTGAACCATTCGAAATGCCGCGCCGGGGCGGGCTTTCGCGGCAAATAGCGGCCATTGGCCTTGCCGACAATCTTGCCGTCGCGCGCGATGATCTTGCCGGCTTTGATCGTGGCAACTGGCCAGCCCTTGAGCGTTTTGCCTTCGAATGGCGAGAAATCCGACATGCCCTGCAGGTCTTCCGCGCGCACGACCTTCTCCATCTCCAAATCGACGACCACGAGATCGGCATCGGAGCCCACGGCGATCGTGCCCTTCTGCGGATAGATACCGTAGACCCGGGCCGGCGAGCGGGTCGCGCGCTCGATCAGGATTTCGAGCGGCACGCCGCGCAGGCGGCCGTAGTGCAGCAGCGCGGGAAGGTGTGTACCGAGCGCCGGCAGGCCGGGCCGTGAGCCGTGCAGGCCCGCTTCCGGCTTTTTCGTCGCGCGCGCCCGCGACGTGTTATCGGTGCCGACGGTGTTGATCGAGCCTTCGAGAAAGCCCTGCCACAGCGCGGTCTGGTGCTCGGGCGTGCGCACTGGCGGGACCATCTTCACCAGGAAACCGTTGGGATCGAGGCTGTTGATTCCGAGATAGGGGGTTGTCGTCTCGACGGTGAAATGCAGGCCGGCACGCCGCGCGCCGCGCACCACCTCGAGGCCCTGATGGCTCGAGAGATGGACAACGTAGAGATGTGCGCCGGCGACTTTCGCGAGATAGAGCGCAGTCTGGATGGCGAGCGCCTCCGCGATCGCGGGATGCGCGTCCTCCCAGTCCTTCAGCGTGCCCTCGGGCTTGCGGGTTTTCAGCTCGTCGCGGGCGGCATCGATCAGCGCGCCGGTTTCGCAGTGGACGCAGGCAACCGCATCGGGTCCGAGGGAGGCGACGGTGCGGAAACCGTGCAGTAGCACGTCGTCGGTGATCGACTTCACGATGCCAGGCATGCCCGACATGTAGAACTTGAACGAGCGGATGCCGTACTGCTCGGCGTAGTCCGGGATTTCCTCGATCTGCTTTTCCGTGAAAATCTGCGGATGAAAGACCGAGTCGACGTAGCTGCGCTCGTCCATAGCCTTGCGGAAGGCGGGGAGGTGGTCGAAGTAGGAGTCTTCCAGGCTGCGCAGGAAAATCCCGACGCTGGTGACGCCACCGAGGATACCCGCGCGGGTCTCCGTCTCGGCTTCGCTTTCGTAGGATTGCTCGTTGCCGATATGGATGTGCGGGTCGAAAATCCCTGGCACCACCGTGCGCCCGGTGGCGTCGTAGGTTTCGGCGCCGGCATCCTTCAGATTTTCGCCTATCACGGCGATCTTGCCTTCGGCGATCCCGACGTCGGCCTTGACCTGGCCGACGCCGGGAATGACCAGCGTGCCATTGCGAACGATGAGGTCGAGCGGTTTGCTGTCGCTGCTTTTCGCCATGGCCAACCCTTTCTTCGTCAGGTCAGGAACTCGTTGGTGTAGGTGTCCGAGATCGGCGGTGGGTCCTTTAGGTCGAGATATTTGACCATCAGGTCCTGCGTCGCTTGCATCTTTTCTTTTTGGATAGAGCCGAGCGGCCCCTTTGTACTATCGACGTTGCTCAGCTTGTGGATGATCGCGATCTCCTGCACCGCGGTCTTCTCGTCGAGCTGTGGCTGATGCTTCTTGAGCATCTGCACGGCCTCTTCCGGATGCGCGAGTGTGTACTTTACGCCTTCCATTGTGGCCTGCACGAAATTGCGCGTAACCTCCGGCTTTTGCTTGATGTAGTCGTCCATGGCCCCGAGGCCGTTGGAATAAAAGTCAGCGCCGTAGTCCGAATACACGAGCGTTCCAACCTTGTCGTTGTTCTGCGCGGCCTTCTGCAGTACGGGAAGCGTGAAGAGGTAAGTGATCATCCCGTCCACGGAGTGATTGAGGAGGACCGCGTTTTTGGAGTTCGGATCGACCGATAGCCAGCTAAGCTTGCTCTCGTCGATGTTGTTCGCCTTGGCAAAAGCCGGGAACATCAGCTTCGGTGAATCCCCGGGGGAGAATGCGATCTTCTTGCCCTCGAGATCCTTCGGCTTCGAAATCCCCTTTCCCTCGATGTAGAAGACGGTGTGCGGCGACTTCTGATAGAGGCAGGCGAGTGCCCGGATCTTGGCGCCTTCCTTCGCGCGCACCGCCATCATCACGCCGAGGTCCTGGAACACGAACTGCGCCTTTCCGGCGATCAGCGTGCGCAAGCCCTGCATGGTGCCGTTGCCCTGCGCGATGGTGACGTTGAGGTTTTTGCTCGCGTAAAAGCCCTTTTCCAGCGCGGTGTAGTACGGCGCGTGACGGCCGAACGCGATCCAGTCAAGTTGAAAATGGATGTCTTCGGTGGCGGCGTGCACCGGTCCGATCCGCGTCCCGGCTGCAACGGCAAGACTCGCGCCCGCGGTATTGCGGAGAAATGCGCGCCGTGACGTCAATTTCATTTGTCCATGGTTTGTCATGATCATCCTCCCATTTTAGCTCCCTCCGCCCACAGCCTCGAGCTGACGGGCGGAAACATGCCAATGCACCACGAGTTTCTCGATGATTTCGATCAAGAAGTAGAAGACGATTCCGAGCAGCGTGAGCACGAGCACGCAGGCGAAGACCAGCCGTGTGTCGAGCTCACCGTTTGCGACCAGCACCAGGTAGCCCAACCCCTTTTCGGCGCTGACGAATTCGCCGACGATCGCGCCGACGACGGCAAGCGTGCTGGCGACCTTCAACCCGCCGAAGATTGCGGGCAACGCATTGGGAAACCGCACGTACCAGAACACCTGGAACGGAGTGCCGCCCATTGAGCGCAGCAGGTGAATCGTCTCCGGCTGCGCGGAGCGCAGCCCGACAACGGTGTCGATCACCACTGGAAAAAATGCGATCGCAAACGCAATCAGCACTTTGGACGACAGTCCGGTGCCGAGCCAGACAATAAAGATCGGGGCGACCGCAGCCTTGGGCACGATCTGGAATGCGACGAGGATGGGGTAGAAGGCGGTTTCGAGCGGACGCGAATAGACGATCATCGCACCGAGCGGCAAACCGACGGCGACGCTCAGCAGGAAGCCGAGCACGAATTCCATTGTCGTGATCGCGCTCATTTGCATAAGCAGCGGGAACTTGACGACGGCGGTGTACATAATCGAGCTGAGCGACGGAAGGATGAGCGGGGACACCCAGCCGGCACGCGTGACCGCTTCCCAGATTACGACCAGAACCAGCGTCACCAGCGTCGGATAAAGATAGGTCGCGATGTGCGCCGTCCAGGGCAGCTTGTCGGGACGCGGCGTGGCAGCATCTGTAGACATGACGGCCTCAATCCTCGTTCAGCAGTCCGAAGGCCTGGAATTGCTCGCGGATCAGGGCGGCATAGGAACCGAACTGCTTGCTTTCGCGCACGGAGAGCCGGCGCGGTCGGGGCAGGTCGATGTCGATTACGGTCGCGATGCGACCGGGTCGCGGGCTCATCACGGCGACGCGGTCGGCGAGAAAGATCGCCTCCCAGATGCTGTGCGTGATGAACAGCATGGTCTTGCGATTTTCCAACCAGATCCGCTGGAGGTCGAGGTTCATCTGATCGCGTGTGAGCGCATCAAGTGCCCCGAACGGCTCGTCCATCAGCAGTAACTTGGGATCGTGGATGAGCCCACGGCATAAGGCCACGCGCTGGCGCATGCCGCCCGATAACTCCCATGGATAGGCGCTCTCGAATCCGGCGAGCCCGACCCGCTCCAGCAGCGCGCGCGCCTCACCCTCATATTTGCGGCGCGGCAGGCGGCGGACGTCGATCTGCAGCAGGACATTGTCAAGAACGGTGCGCCATTCGAGCAAAGCGTCCCGCTGGAAGATCACACCGACATCGGTATAGGGCTTGCGAACCGTTTCGCCTCGGATCGAGATCTCGCCAGCGGAGACCGGAACGAGGCCGGCCACCATCATCATCAGCGTGCTCTTGCCGCACCCGGACGGGCCGACGATCGAGACGAATTCACCCTCGTGGAAATCCAGCGTCACGTCGTCGACGGCTTTAAGCGCGCCGCCGCGTGCTTTGTAAACCTTGTCGACATTTTTGATGCGAACGAATTCCTGTGCCTGTGCCGCAGCGCGGTGTATGGGAATGACGCGTGCGGCTGAGGCGGTCACGAGAGAAGCTCCTGCGTCAGCGTGGAGCGCGCGACCTCGCGGCCTTTCCTGAATACGTGTCGACGGGGCGGCTGCACGCGCAACGCCTCGTGCGTTGAAGGGGCGCCGACCACCATCAGGTTCGCGGTCATGCCCGGCGCAATGCCGTAATCCCCCAGCCGCGCGCATTTCGCAGCATTGACGGTAACCATGTCTATCACCTGCTCAAGCTCGTGCGGCAACGTAAGCTGCGCGACATGCGCCATCATCGATGCGCACTCCAAGGGATCTGGCTTGCCGAACGGGTAGTAGGGATCGTTGACATCGTCTTGCGACGTCACGACGTTGGCGCCACGCGCGAGCAACTCCTTGACGCGTGCGCAGCCGCGGCGCTTGGGCTCGCGATCGAGTCGCGCCGAGCACACCAGGTTGATATGCGCGTTGACCGAAATGGTGACGCCTGCGGTCGCCACCATGTCGATGACCTTGGCTGCATAGACGTCATTGTACCCGGCCATCGCACCGCAATGGCTGGCGGCGACCCGGCCCTCGAAGCCATCGCGCATGGTCTTGATGGCGAGATATTCGAGACTGCGCGAATTCGCGTCGTCGGTGTCGTCGACCAGCATGTGAATGTCGAGATCGTGCTTCTTCGCAAGGTCGAAGCAGATGTCGATGTGCTCGCGCGCATCGGCGTCGCTGTATTCGTACCAAGGCAGGCCGCCGACAATGTCGCAACCTTCCTTGATCGCCTCGTCCATCAACTCGGCTGCGCCCGGATCGCGCACGATCCCTTCCTGCGGAAAGGCGACAACCTGGATGGTGGCGTAATCCTTCATCTTCTCGCGCGCCAGCAGCAGGCCGCGGGCGGCCTTGAGCCCGCCGATTGTGCCGACGTCGCAGAACAGCCGGAAGAAGGTCGTGCCGTTCTTGACGCCGGTCTCGATGGTGCGTACGGCGCGTGAGGCAACCTCGACCGGATCGTAATTGCGCTTGTGGTCGTTGGTGATCTCGATCGCCTCCGGCAGCGTGCCGGACACGTTCGGCCGCATGATCTCGCCGAGCAGGCATTTGTCGGCGTGGTAATGCAGATTGAGAAAGCCCGGCAAAACAAGACTTCCTGCCGCGTCGATGTTCTTCTGCCCTTTGGCCGGTAGCTTCGGCCCGACGGCCGAAATCTTCTCGCCTTCGATCGCGATATCGACCGGCTGATTCTGGCCCCGCACCCGAGCATTGCGAATCACGACGCTCATAACCCTACCAACTCCATCGTCACCCGAGGTTTTACGGCTCTATACCCTCTCGAGAATGTGCAAACCGCGCGTGCGATCGATCAGGTAGATCAGGCCCCGATCGTCGAAACACACGTCGTTGCTTTGCACGCGTTTGGCGCCATCCGGGATGTCCGGCATGAACGAGGCGACCTCTTTCGGCGCGTGCGGATTTGCAATGTCGATGACCCGCAGCCCATGCGCGAACCATGCGATCGGAATTTCGGTTGAGCGAATGTCCTCGCAGAACTGGTGCAGGCCAGTGTAGTCCTGTTTCGGCGATCCGTCTTCCTCGGCCACCTGGAAGCTGGCGAATGGAATCGGCCTTGTCTCGTCGGTAATGTCGACAAGCCAAAGGAAGGCCGGCGACGTCGGACCCGGGAGACGCACGACGTCTTCATCGGCGACCAGCATGACGCGCCGTCCGCGCAGCGGAAACGGCACCGGCAGCGCAGTATGCGTCGGCCACGGGAAAGGCGGGCTCCAATCGAGGCCCGATACAAATTTCAGCTTGGTGATGTCGTCTATGTCGAGGATGACGAAGCCGCCATGCCAGTAGCTCGTATAGAGCCGGTTGCCGACACGCATCGGATGATGACAGCGATGCGCGGTGCCTTCCCAGGTCGGCTTTTCGCCGCCAGCGGTCCATTGACCCGGCATCCACCAGCGGCCGACTTCCTGCGGCTTCGCCGGATTCTGGAAATCGATGATCGAAACGACATTACCGAGATAACCGTCGAGTTCCGGCGAGCCGTACACGTAGCGGCCGTCGAATGTGAAGCGGTGCATGCCGCGCGACGCCCACGTGGTAATACGTGTCGGCTTTGACGGATTGCTCACGTCGAAGACCTCGAGGCCGCCTTTGAAATCGGGGTCAATGCGGCCGATCGGAAAGATCTCGCGATTGACCAGCATGACGCCGTTCTCGACGCGCACTTTGTGCGACAGCGTTCCTTCGGGGACCGTGATCTGAGCAAGCCCGCGCGGCTTTGCCGGGTCGGAGACGTCGATGATGCTCGTGCCGTTCGGTGGCTTGACGTGCCCGACATAGGCGACGTTGTTGCGGACAACCACCTGGCCACCGCCGGCACAATCGAAATAGCCGACGACCTTCAACCCTTTCGCGACTGCCATTGGCCACACCCCACCACGTCACGTTCACACTACGCAGAGTGCGACCCATCGCGCCCGCTCATCTGCGATCAAAACGCTACAATGCAGTTTGTATGTCGGTCAATCTGTTCATATCACGCAGTTGGACTGAGGCACGAAGGTCACGCAAATTTTGTTCGATATATCGTGCATATTCCTCTTGCTCGTGTCTGCTCCCAGTAATACAAAAAATCATACAAGGTTTTTTTGTCTTGAGTGACGTGGAATGGCGAATGGCCAAAGGCATCTGCGGCGGGCGGTCGAGCCGAGCGCGTTCGGGATTTCGCTCTCGAAAGGCAATGGCCAGCCGCTGTTCATGCAACTGCATGAGCAGATCATCGACCGCATCGCTGCGGGCGAATTGATCGCCGGTGCGCGCCTGCCGCCGGTGCGGCGACTGGCCGAGCAGCTCGGCATCAACCACATGACGGTGGCGAAGGCCTACAAGGACCTTGCCGAGGCGGGCTTCGTCGAGGGCCGCGCCGGGGGCGGGACCCACGTGCGGGCGCCATACGGAACCGGCTCCAGGCGCGCACGCGGATCGGAGCCCGCTGTTGCAGGCCCACTGTTATCCGAGCGCCTCTACGAGCTCTCGCATGCGCCCGGCGTCATCGGCTTTACCGCTAATTACCCGCAACCGGATCCCGAGTGCACGAAGGAATTCGAGGTCTGCCTGCAATCGGTGATAGCGGACGGCCTCTCGCCTTACTTCGCCTACGATCCACCCAACGGGCGCATCGGTTTCCGCCGCTCGATCGTGGAATACCTCGCCCAGCAAGGGCTGATGACGGTGGCGGAGGACGTGATCGTGACCTCCGGCGCGCAGCAAGCGATCGAGCTTGTCGTCCGGCTGCTTGTCCCGCACGGGTCGCCGGTGATCGTAGAGCGTCCCTCGTATTACGGGGTCATCAACGCGTTGCGCAGCGTCGGTGCGCGAATCCTCGAAGTACCCCTCGAAGCCGACGGCATGGACATTGAGATGCTCGAAGGGCACCTGGCACGCCACAGGCCGCGCCTGATTTACACCAACCCGACCTTTCAGAACCCCACCGGGGTGACGGCGAGTCTCGAAAAGCGCCACGGTATTCTCGCGCTCGCACGCAAGCATGGCGTGTCAATTTTGGAAGACGATCACAATTCGGAGCTGCGTTTTTCCGGTTCGCCCGTCCCTTCCATTCGTTCGTTGGCGGAGCCAGGCGACAACGTCTTCTACGTGCACGGATTTGGAAAAGTGTTCCTGCCCGGCACGCGCCTTGGTTATGTCGTGACCCCGGCGCATGCGCGGCGCCCTTTGCTTGAGCTCAAGGCGCACAGCGATTTGCACACGACCGGTATTATGCAGGAAGCGATGGCGCGCTTCCTCGCGCGCAAGAACTATCCGAAGATTCTGGAGCGGATGAAAAGGAACTACGCTGCCAAGCAGCGCAAGGTCGTCACCAGCCTGTTGGCCGGCATGCCGCCTGGCACTTTGATCGGGAATCCCGAGGGGGGCCTCAGCCTGTGGGTGACGCTGCCGGAAGGGACCGAGGTTTCTGAACTCTACTATCGTGCCGTTCGCCGCGGTGTCGCATTCGTCGCCGGCGAGGTCTTCTATGCCTCCCGCATCAACCCGCGCACACTGCGGGTGAGCTTCGGGCTTCTCGGCGACGACGTTGTCGAGGAAGGCGTAACCAGGCTCTGCTCCGTGGCAAAGGATCTGATGCGCCCGCGCAGCGCACCCAGCCCGATATTCACATAGGTGGTTGGTGCCCGAAGCGATCGAGCTCACTGGCGGCGATTACGAGCACACGCTTGGACTGGCCGGAATTCGGGACGGGATCGATATCCGCTATATGACGGCGCCGCTGCGCGACGTCTTTCTCAGGATGCTCACCGAGCACTGCTACGAAGCCTGCGAGTTTTCGCTCTCGAACTATCTGATGCTCAAGGATCGCGGCGCAGACTGGCTGCATGCGATCCCGGTATTTCCCTATCGCGCCTTCCGTCATTCCACGCTGTACGTGCGCAAGGACAGCCCTTTGCAGGAGCCGGCCGATCTGCACGGCAAGCGCGTCGGCGTCCCCGATTTCTCGATGACCGCCGCGGTCTGGACGCGGGGCATCCTCGCCGACCAGTACGGCGTGCAATGGCAGGATTTGCGCTGGGTCGTGAGCGGAAAGCAGCGCTTCGCGACGTTGTCGGGCGTGACGCTGGAGGCGGCCAACGGCGACCTTGAGGCTCTGCTCGTCGAAGGTAAGGTCGACGCGCTGCTGACGCCGCAAACCGCCGACGATCGAAAGCCTGCAAGCGAGCGCAAGCTGCGCAGCCTGATTGCCGATGTGCAGGCCGCGGAAGAAGCCTATCTTCGCACTTTCGGCGTCTATCCGATCAACCACGTCGTGGTCATCCGCAGCGATACCCTGCAACGCCTGCCGAGGCTGCCGCGCGTTCTGTTCGAGGCCTATGAGCAGGCGAAGGCGCGCGCTTATGCGCGTCAACTCGGCGCGACATTGATGCCGTGGGGCGCGCGGCATTGGAAAAAGACATTCGACCAGTTTGCCGGCGATCCGTTGCCTTACGGGTTGAACGACATCAACCGGAAGGTCCTGGGCACGCTCGCAAGGTTTCTGCACGAGCAGAAACTGATCGGGCGCCAGCCCGAATTGGACTCCCTGTTCATCGGGACGCGTGACGCCTGAAAAAGAACATGCCGGGCGAGCCCGGCATGTTCTGTTCGAACGATCTGCTTCAACTCAGCACGGCGGCGGAGGGGCATCGACCAGCTTGGGATTGATGGCCTTGAGGCCGTCACCCCAGGTCAATTTGCTGAAGTCGATCGGGCCATCGGTGGCCTTTTCGCTCTGCGCCCAGCGGCTCAGGCTGCAGAAATCGTCGTAGTAGATCTTGTCAATCGCGAGCGGCCGCGTGTTGGTGTCCCACTGATCCTTCGTGGCCTTCTCACTCAGACTCAATTTGGATTGCGCATAGGCGGCAACGGCCTTGAAGTCCTTTTCGGCGACGTCGCGTCCTTTCATGGTTGCGCGCAGCCAGCGCGTGGCGATGTCCTTGCCTTGCGGGGTGGCGAGCCATTCGGGCCGCGCCCCGGCTACGAGATAGCCCTGGATGTAACCGGTCGCGTCGCTGAGATAATGCGCCTTGTCCGGACAGATTTCGAGCGTTCGCGAGCCGACCGGCTGCCAGATGAAGAAGGCCGCGATTTCACCGCCGCACAGCGCGGCCGGCAAAACCTGCGTGTCGAGGTTTTTCACCGTGACGGTCTTCGGGTCGACCTTATTCTTGGTCAGATATTCCGAAATGAACCACGAGCCGGTCGAGCCGACGCGCGTCGCCACTGTCTTGCCCGCGAGGTCCTGGGGCGCCTTGATGTCTTTGCCGGCGACAACAACGTAGCCTTTGGCGTCGCGCTCGATCACTGCGATCGTGCGATAGTCGCCTTTGACACGGAAGAAATATTGCACGCTGGGCAGGTCGCCGGTCATGACGATGTCGCCCTGGCCGGTCTGGAACGCCTGGAAGGCGGTCGTTCCCGACGGGAAGAGACGATATGTGACGTCGAGACCTTCCTCCTGATAGAGGCCCTTCTCGAAGGCCATCCAGATTGCATCGTTGTTGACCGAAGGTTGACCGAACAGGGTCAGCTTTAGCGGAGCATTTTGCGCCTGTGCCGCCGTAAGGCCGAGCATGGACACGGCGGTGACGCAGAGAAGTTTCACGATGTTGTGCATGGCTCACTCTCTTGGGTTTACGTCTGCGATACGAACGACATGTAACGGGCAAGCACTCTGTCGACGAAGAAACGGAAAATACGATCGACGATGAAGCCGAGAACGCAGATCGTGAGCAGCGCCACGAAAATGCGATTGGTCTGCAGCAGCATCGAGGATTTCTGGAGGAGGTAGCCGATACCTGAATCGGCGGCGAGAATTTCGGCCGGGATGATGCTCATGAACGAAGAGGCCATCGCCACGCGCATTCCTGTCACGATGTAAGGAACAGCGGAAGGGATGACGACGAGCACGAAAATCTGGAGCTGACTGGCCCCCAGGCATTCCGCCGCACGCTGGCGGGCGACCGGCGCCCGCCACACGCCCGCGGTCGTATTGATGACGACGATGAAAAAAGTACCCCAGAAAATCAGAAAGTATTTCGAAAGCTCGCCGATCCCGAACCAGATGACCGCGATGGGTATCATCGCCGTGGGAGAGAGATAGCGCAGCAGCTCGAGGATCGGATCGAGCAGATCGTGCATGACGCGGAAACGGCCGAGCAGCACACCGGTTATGATTCCTGCGAGCGACCCTGTCGCAAACCCGACCACGACCCTGGTCATGCTGATCGCCACGTCGCCAAGGATCTCGCCGCTCATCAGCATCGGTATGGCCGTGCGGATGACCTCAAGCGGCGGCGGGATCAGAAACGGATTGAACAATACTGTCGACAGGAACTGCCAGATCAGGAACGCCAGGACGAGCGACCCCACCGCCAGCGCGCCGTGAGAAAGATTGGCGGTCATGGGTCGACGGGATCGCGCGCCAGCGTCGTCTGAAGGCTTGGCGACCACCGGTGCTGTGTCCTGAATCTCTACCAAAGGGTCACCATTATCTGCTCACGCAGCTAGGAGTGCTCCGCGACCCGCGCCAGATCCGGCGCCAGCAACGCCTCGATTTCGTTGTACAGGACGGCAACCTTCGGGTTGGTGAGATCGCGCGGCCGTGGCAGGTCGATATCGATCAGCTTTGTGATCACCGAGCGCGGCCCGAACGACATGACCCCGATGCGGTCGGCCAGAGAAATGGCTTCAGCGATGTCGTGGGTGACGAAAACAATCGTTTTGCCTGTGCGCTGCCAGATATCCAGCAGGATCGAATGCATATGCCGACGGGTCATTGCATCGAGCGCGCCGAACGGCTCATCCATCAGCAGGACTTCCGGCTCGACCGCAAGTGCACGCGCAATCTGTAGACGCTGCCGCATGCCGCCCGACAACTCCGATGGAAATTTCGTGCGATGCGTGTCGAGGCCGGTCATGCGCAGGTATGTGTCGATGATCGGTTGCCAGCCGGCCTTCGGTATTTTCCGCACGCGCAACCCGAAGCGAACGTTTTCCTCGACTGTGAGCCAAGGCAGTAGTGCCGATCCGGCGTCCTGAAAGAACATCACGCGCTCGCGGCCGGCGCCGGTAATCGGCGTGTCAGCCGACATCACGGTACCCGCCGTCACGGGCTCAAAGCCGGCAAGAATATTGAGCAGTGTGGATTTGCCGCAGCCGGAGGGGCCGAGCAGACACAGAAACTCGCCATCAGAGACCGTGAGGGACACACCATCCAACGCGATGTAGGTGCCGCGCGCGGATTCGAACACCTTGCGGACGTTGCTGACGCGTAACAAAGCTGCCTCCGAAAAGCGTGCGAGGCGCATCCTACGACCCTCAACGTTAGGGTTGGCCGGACTCCGTGTCAAACGAGTGCTCGTTTGTCTCTATGACAATTGCCGCGTGCATGCGCGGTCTGCGGCGCGCCGGCCGCACTGGACACGCGAAATCGCCTTTGCGATGTTTGGTGCAAGAAAAATCTCGAATGATCGGGGAGGTTGTGCATGTCCGATGTGAAACCGATTGCACCCGTCCGTATCGGACAATCCGACATTTTCTATGCGCAGGGTGTGCGCGCGGGCGCCTGGCTGTTCTTCACCGGACACGAGGCGACTGACTTCGAGTACGGGATCGCGGGACCGGTCGCGGGCAAGCCGGGCCAGCCGCTCGGCGGCGCACCACGTTATTTGCGCGAGGGACGCTTCATCTTCGACCGCTTCGCCAAATTGATCGCAGCGGAAGGCGGCGATCTGCGCCACATCGTGCGCGTCGACCAATATTACCCGCGCGCCGAATGCGTTAATCCCTATCAGCGCGCGCGCAAGACGCTGTTGAAGGACTACGTTCCACCGAGCACGTCCGTATTGATGGAGGAATTGCTCACCGTCGGAGCCAACATGAACGTCTCATTGCTGGCGGTTCTGCCGGGCGAGGGGCGCGAGCCGCATGCTGCCCGCGCCGACGGCGTTCCGGTTCCGCAGCATTCCGGCTTCATCGCTTCGCTCGCCTGCGGCGACTATGTGTTCGTTGCCGGGCAGATGCCGAACAACGAGGCCATGACCGGACTTGATCCAAAGGCCTACCGCCCGCCCAACGCGCTCTGGAACGGCACCGATATCCGGCTGCAGACGGAATTTCTGATCACAGGGCGCCTCAAGCCCGGGCTGGAGGCGGGCGGTAGCTCGCTCAAGAACGCGATCAAGGCACAGGTCTACCTCACCGACATCAACGACCTGCCCGAGTTCATGGACGTCTGGAACAGTCATTTCGCCGACAGTCCTTGCGCGCTCACGGTCGTCGCGACGAAAGGGCTCGCACTTCTCGAGTCGAAAATCGAGATTAATATTTTCGGCGTGCGTGACAACGGAAAAATAAAAAAGCAGATCATCGAGCACAACGCCTCTGCGGCCATGCGGCTCGGTCCAGCCGCGGTTCGCGCCGGCGATCTCCTTTGCCTATCCGCTCTCTACGCTGCCGACGACGAAGGCGTATTGCCTGGGGTAGGCGCCTCATCAGGCTTGCGCTACCTCGGCGCTCCGGCCCAACATCAGATGCGCGCAATTTTGGCCGCTGCTGATGAAATTTGCCAGCGCAGTGGAACGTCACTTGACAATGTTGTTCGAGCGCATCACTTCGTCGGCGATCTGAATGTTGTTTATCCTGCGTTGCAGATTTGGCGGGAAAAGTTATTCGGTGCGCCTATCCCATTTGGCGCAGTTCGCACGCCGCAACCGATGCCCATCCCTGGCTGTGACGTCATTGTCGACGCATGGGTGTATCAACCGGGCAAGTGACAGCCAATTGTTCAAAAGCTGCTAGCCCAAAGCGGGCACGTGACTCTGGTTTGTCGCCGTGACGATTGTCAGTCGCATGCATGGCGCCATCGAAATGCGTGCCGACATGTGATATCGAGCTCATGCCGGGCAAGCGTAGCCTGATCGGCGCATTCCCTGGTGCTGCGAAGGTTTCGAAGGTTGTCCTTGCCGGATCGTGTGCTTTCTTGATCGTGACAACGCTGCGGCGGTTGGTGACGCGGCAAAGGCGATCTTACTTAGTTGATGGCGCGATGTCCGCTTATGGCATCCGCGAACTTGCCTTGTTCGCTTTTTTGAAAAATATTTAATCCGATTCGTAGCAACTTCGTTGTGGTATGGGCGACGACCACCATGAAGTCGCTGTCACCGGACTTCAGAACCTTTCCCGCGTCCTCAAATGGGATCTTTGACAGCGATCGCCTCTATCTCGACCATAAGGTCCGGATGCGACAGTCGACGGACCTCGACCGTTGTACTGGCCGGTAGTCCCACACCAAGGTAATCGTGGCGAACGTCGACATGGCGAAAAAATTCGTCGATGTCGGTCACGAAAGTCGTGGTTTTTACAAGATCAGCGAGCGTTGCTCCCACGGCTTCGAGAGCCAGCCGCAGATTTTCTCCGACTTGCCCGACCTGCCTTCGCATGTCGCGCGGACCGACGATATTACCGGACTTATCGCGCGCAAGCTGGCCGGAAATGAAGATGAGCGATTGCGTTTCGGCCACCACAACGTGTGTGTAGAGAACGCGCCCCTCAAGCGCCCTTTGAAACAACGTTTTGGGTTGAATTTTCGTCACGGTCATCGTCAACCTCCTGGTACTTGCAATGGCTATTGCGGTCGTTACGCCCGTTTAGCAAGATGGTGTCAGGCTTTGCAAAGGAGGGCAGATATGCGCGCAATACGAACGACAAGCTTGGAGCGCCTATCGCGACGCCGGGTCTTGCAGGTCGGGGCCGCCGGTCTGGTCGGTGCCTCGATTGGTGTATTGCCCCGCGCCTCTGCAGCCCCCGTTACGATCCATTATGCGACCGGCGGTGGTATAGGCCCAAACGAAATGGAGACGATAATCTATCTCGATTATCTCAAAGAGAACGTGCTCAAGAACTATGGAAAATCTTATACGCTTGAAATGACGTTCACGCGCGGTACGCCCGAAGCCGCGACACTGCTCGCTTCCGGGCAAGCCGATCTGGGCACGCTCGCGTTTTCGACCTTTGCAACAGCCGTAGCCAAAGACGCGGTCGCAGGCGGCCTCTCGATCATATCTGACAACTATCAGGATGGGCACTCCGGCAACGCAACCAACACGTTTTTCGTGCTGCAGGATTCGCCGATTAAGACGGTTGAGGACCTCAAGGGCAAGAAGGTCGGCATTAACGCTTACGGCTCCGCGGTCGATTTGGTTTTGCGTGTCGTGCTGAAGAAAAAAGGACTCGATCCCAGGCGCGATGTGCAAATTGTCGAGGTCAATTTCCCCAATATGGCGGCTGCGATCCGGGAAAAACGAGTCGATTGCGGGGTTCTGGTAATTCCATTCCTGGCGGTCGAAAGCCGCAAGGGAGATCTGCGCACACTCTTCACCGGCGGCGACGCCTTCGGTCCCTCGTCGGTGATATTTCAAGTCGCGCGCACTGCCTTTTTGAAGCAGAACGAGGATGCGGTGCGCGGTTTTCTTGCAGACTATGTGACCGGGCTCAATTGGTACTATGACAAAGCCAATCGCGGCAAAGCGATCGAACTGGTCTCAGCCTTCACAAAATCACCGAAGGAAGTGCTCGATAGCTATTTTGCAACTGGAAGCGACTATTACCGTGATCCAAATGGCTGCGTGCCAGCGATCGCAATCCAGAAGCCGATTGATGCAATGGTCGAGGAAAAACTGATTCCGCAGCCGGTCGATGCCTCGAAATATCTTGCCCTGAGCTATCTTCCGCGCCCGTGCTCAACATAGTGCGGCCCAAGATCGAGATCCGCCGCGTATCGAAAGCCTATGCAAGCGATCACGGCCCGGTGCTCGCGTTGCGCGACACCGACCTTGCGGTCGGCGAGGGCGAGTTCGTATCGATCGTAGGTCCCTCCGGGTGCGGCAAGAGCACGCTGCTCTACATCGTTGGTGGCTTTCTTGATGCCGACGGCGACGTCATTATTGACGATAAGGCGATCATGGGTCCTGGCACCGATCGCGGCATTGTCTTCCAGGAATACGCGTTGTTCCCCTGGCTCACGGTTGAGGACAACATCGGCTACGGGCTTGATCGGCAGCATGTTTCCGCGACGGACCGCAAGAAAATTATCGATCGCCTGATCGGCGTGATCGGTCTCACCGGTTTTGAGAAGCGTTATCCGAGAGAGCTTTCGGGCGGCATGAAACAGCGGGTCGCGATCGCCCGCACGCTCGCTTGCGACCCAGCAATTCTGCTCCTGGATGAACCTTTTGGCGCGCTCGACGCGCAGACGCGCGAAATCATGCAGGACGAGTTGCTGCGCATCTGGCTAGAGACTCAAAAGACGGTTCTTCTTGTGACCCACGACGTCACCGAGGCGGTATATTTGTCCAATCGGATCTGCATCATGTCGGCCAGGCCTGGGCAGATCATTGAGCAATTCACGGTGGATCTTGATCGGACCCGACCCCGAGAAGAGCTGGTCCTGTCCCCTGACTTCAACACGATTCGCAACAAGGTCTGGCTCTCCGTACGGCGCCAGGCGCTTGCCGCTGGGCAACAGAATGTTGATCCGTCCTGAAGCAGTTAGCGCGGGCGCTGCCCGTCTGATCGGCCGCATGAGCCCGCTCGTGCTGTTTATCGCGCTCTGGTATGGCGCGTGCAGCAGCGGCCTCGTCAACAGCGAGTTTCTTCCGACCCCCACCAAGGTGGCGGCGGCGCTCGCTGATCTCGTCTCAGGTGGAGAGATTGCCAGAAATCTCTTTGTCACCTTGTTTAGAGCAGCTGTCGGATTGGGGCTGGGTTCGATTTGCGGAATTTGGATCGGCTTGATGATGGCTCGTTCGGAACGATTCAAAGCCTACGTGACGCCAATCGTCGGGGGCACCTATTCGTTGCCGAAATCGGCGCTCATCCCCTTGTTCGCTTTGTGGTTTGGGATCGGCAATGTCACGGCGATTGCCGCAGTATTTCTGGCCTGCCTTTTGCCGATGATCGTCAACACCTATCACGGGGTAGTGACGACTCCAAAAGTCCTCGTGTGGAGCGCGCAAGCACTTGGTACGACAGACCGTGAATTGCCCTCGCAAGTCCTTCTGCGCAGTGCAATGCCCGACATTTTCACCGGCTTGCGGATCGCGCTCGGCTTTTCGTTCGTGCTGGCGATTTCCACTGAGATGATCGCGTCGACCAGCGGCATCGGCAAGCTGATCTTTCTTTATGGCGAGAACGGCACGTACGACTACATGTTCGCGGCAATTGCCTGCATAGTCGCTGTCGCCTTCGTTGCTGACCGCGTCACGCTGCTGGGGATGCACCGGTTGTTGCGATGGCACGAGTCGGCGGCTGCAGATTACGAACGAAGGCGGCTATGATGCCGCAAAAATCCGTATTAATCCCCTGGCGCCCGGTAACGTCGGTTGTGCTCCTTTTGCTGGTCTGGGAACTGGCCGCGCGTGCGAAGCTGACACCGCCTTTGTTCCTGCCACCCTTCTCGGTCGTTGCCGACCAGTTGTGTCGGTCAATTGCTGACGGGTCACTGACGAACGATCTTGCACTTAGCCTGGCTCGCGCTTTCGGCGGCTTGCTGGTTGGAACTGCGACCGGTGTTGCTTGCGGGCTCGTCATGTCGCGCAGCCGCTTTGCAGAATGGTTGATCGATCCGTTCGTCGCACTCGGTTTTCCCGCACCGAAGATCGCCTTCCTTCCCATTTTCATACTTTGGTTTGGGATCGGCAGTTCGTCAAAAATTCTCCTTGTTGCGTTCGCGTGCATCTTTCCAGTCGTCATCGGAACATATAACGCAGCGCGCTCGGTCGGTCGGCTGTTTGTATGGTCAGCGTTGTCACTTGGAAGCAATCGGCGCAGCATTTTTTTTCATGTCATTCTGCCGGCCTGCTATCCGCGCATTTTTACGACCTTTCGGATCGCTGTGCCAGTGGCTCTGATAACCACCTTCACGGCTGAAATGGTAGCTGGCGGCGGCGGGATGGGGGCGACGCTAATCTACTCGCAACGGTTCTTCGAGAGCCCCACGGTTTTTGCGTACATCGTTGTCATGATGTGCGTCGGGCTTGTTCTGGATTCTGCGCTGTTGAGCTTCCAGCGCCGGTTTCTAGGCTGGGCCGAAAATTAGGTTGAAGCAGGCGGTTGCTGCGCGTCGTGTCCGTTGCTAGCGTTTGGCCGGCTATTGACAGTGAGCGGTTACTGAAAGTGGAGGGGCTTACATGCGTAAATGGTTGCGCCTCGGTGCGTGTCTTATCGCCACCAGTTTTGCGTTCATGGCTGAGGATCGTTCCCAAGCCCAAGAGCCCATTCGCATCGGTGTGCTTCTTCCGCTTACCGGACCATTCGCGAAGAACGGCATCGAAAACTGGGAAGCAATGCAGATTGCGCGCGATATGATCAACGAGCGCGGCGGCATCAACGGCCGAAAAATCGAATACGTAAATGGCGACGCGACAAGCCCCGCTGCCGCAATCAGTGAAACCGAACGACTCATCACCAAGGATGGCGTCAAAATCACTACCGGTTCATTCGCCTCCCCGCTCGCGATCGCCGTTAGCCAGGCGGCTGAACGCCAAGGTGTGTTTCATTGGGAAACGACCGGTGCCGCCGAGATCATCACGCGCCGTGGTTTCAAATACACGTTTCAGGTCGGCGCTCCTGCGCGGCGATACGGACAAGTAGCAGTGGACTTCATCATCGAAGATCTCTCGAAGCGCCTCAATAAGTCTGTCAACGATCTTCGAATTGCACTGCTCTGGGAAAATCGGGCTTTCGGAAAATCGGTTGGCGATGGCATTCGCGCTTATACCGGACAGAAGAACATCAAGCTTGTCTACGACGAGGGCTACGATCAATTTTCGACTGACATGACCCCGATCGTTCAAAAACTAAAGGATGTTAAACCTGACATCCTGATTGCGATTTCGTTTCCCAACGATGCAATCCTGTTTCAGAGAAAGGCAAAGGAATTGGATTTCAATGTTGCTGCTTTCATCGGTGTAAGTGCCGGCTATTCGTCTCCTGATCTTCGAAATTCAATCGGCAGCATGGTGAACGGGATATTCGTCGCGGACTTCCCACCGAAGGTGAATCCAGATGTCCTCAATCCGGAGATCCGGAAGGTGGCTGACGAATTCTACAAGCGCTACGAAGCCAAAATGAAACGTCCGCCGGCGGGACACGCCGCTGCTGGTTTCTCGGCGATTTGGGCTCTGTTCACCGATGTTCTGCCGAAGGCCAAGACATTCGAGCCGGATGAGCTTCGCGATATCGCCCTCAAGCTCGATCTCCCGGAAGGCTCTCTGGTAAATGGCAGCGGGATCAAGTTCACCAATTTCGATTGGCCAGACGATCCCAAGGATGCCGGACAAAATCTGCGCGCCTCAATTGGTGTCTGGCAGTGGACTCCCGAAGCCAACGAACAAGTCTTCCCGGCGAAGCTAGCGACCCATGCGCCGGCCATGGTGCCTTTGCCAGATTGGAGCAAGCGCTGATCGGCTGCGTCCGCGGAAATTGACTCTGCGGAGCTTTTCAGCTGCTTCCGTGACGCATGACGACCCTCGGTCAACTCGTTCTGTCGGGTATATTTATCGGTGGCATCTATGCCCTGATGAGCATGGGCCTGACGCTGATCTTTGGGGTTTTACGGATCGTCAATTTCGCACACGGTGAGTTTCTAATGCTTGCCATGTACGGCGCGTGGGCGATCACCAAAATGCTCGGACTGAATCCATACTTCGCGGCGTTAGCAATTGTGCCGGCCATGTTTCTGTTCGGCGCGGTCGTGCACCAGGTCATTGTGCGACCTGCGTTGGATAAGCCGCACCTCGTAGGTGTATTCGCGACCATGGGCTTGTCGATCTTGATGCAGAACGCTGCACTGATGGTCATGACAGCAGATCTGTGGGACGTGCCTCCAATCTTCGGCCGTTCCGTGGAAGTCGGCCCGTTCTACTTTAAGGCCGAATTGTTGCTGGGTTTTGCCGTGACGATCCTCTGCTCATTGTTTCTTCAGTGGCTGATCCGGAGCACCTATCTCGGCAAAGCGATCCGCGCGACCGTTCAGGACGGCGAGGCCGCCATGTTGATGGGCATTCCCGTGCCTCGCATTTTCCTGATCACTTTCGCCAGCGGGTCTGCACTGGTTGGCCTTTCAGCGTGCATGATGATGCCCCTGTTCTCCGTGTTCCCGACGGTCGGTTTGAATTTCGTCTTGATTGCATTTGTGATTGTCGTGCTCGGGGGTATGGGCAGCATTGAAGGGGCGTTGATTGGCGGCATGTGCCTCGGGGTCGTGCAATCGGTAAGTAGTTATTATGTCGCGCCGGCCTACGGGCAGATGTTCTATTTCGTCCTCTTCTTGCTAGTGATGATTTTTCGCCCGAACGGCTTGCTCGGGCAGAAGGGCGCCGCGACTATTGGAATTAACGATTGAGTGTATGCATGTCAGCGGCTAACACGCATCAATCGCAGAGCACGCGGTTCCTGTTTTGGCCTCGCCGTGGCAGCCAAATTTCAATTTTCGAAATGGCGATATTTGCAGGCTGCATTGCGGTCGCAATGCTCGGGCTATCTCAGAGTCTCAAGGACATCGCCGTACTTACCTTTCTTTGGGCGGGATTGGCGCTGGCATGGAACATCGCGGGCGGGTATGCGGGTCTGATCTCGTTCGGTCATGCAGCCTTTTTCGGCGTGGGCGCCTACACCTCGACAATTCTGTTCCTGCGTTTCGGGCTCACTCCGTGGTTCGGCATCTGGTGCGGGGGGTTGATTGCTGCGGGTTTTGGCGCAGCTTTGGCGATCATCTGCGCTCGTTTGCGGGGTCCCTTCTTCATTCTTTCAACTCTCGCTGCTGCGGAGGTTGTGCGGATTGCTGCAATGAATTGGGCGTCCCTTACCGGCGGTCCTGAGGGGCTTTCAATTCCGCCCGTCGCCGGTGTGACAAATATGGTTTTCGCGTCAAAGACGGCATACGCCGTGATGATGCTAGTTTTTTTCGCGTGCGTTTACGTGGTGACGAAATCGCTCGAGGGATCTCGCTACGGCTACTATCTGTATTCTGTCCGCGATGATGCGGATGCTGCGAGCGCTGCCGGCGTCAATCCGGTGCTCGTTCGCACGGCAGCCATGGCTTTGAGTGCCGGCCTGACCGGGATTGGCGGGTCGCTCTTCGCGCAATATTTTCTCTACCTTGATCCGACATTTCTAATTTCTCCGGACCTTTCATTCCAGTTTGCATTACTTGCTGCGGTCGGAGGCCTCGGAACCGCGATCGGCCCGATTCTCGGGTCTTTTCTCATAACGCCGATGTCGGAGCTGTTGCGTTCGTACCTGGGGAGTCACGCAGCTGGTCTCCACCTCGTCATTTACAGCGCGCTGCTAATTGTCGTCATGCTGTATTTCCCAAGTGGGATCGCGGGCGCAATCACACGCATCGCCGGTCGGCGGGGAAAGTCATGACGGCGATTCTAAAGGTGGACAATCTCAGCTGCCGTTTCGGCTCGCTATGGGCCATTCACAACGTGAGCTTTTCGGTCGAGCGTGGCGAACTGCTCGGTCTGATCGGCCCCAATGGCGCCGGCAAGAGCACGCTTTACAATTTGATAGCGGGAGCAGTGAGTCCGACCAGAGGTGAAATCATTTTTGAGGATCAGCGCGTTACCAATTTGAGATCGTATGAAATTGCGCGCATTGGGGTTGCGCGCACATTTCAGATTCCCAAGCCATACAGGCAGCTTTCATCCGTCGAAAATGTGATGCTGACCGCTTTCCAGCACGAGAAATCGGTCGGCGGTGCCCGCGCGTTTGCAGCTGAAATTCTGACGGATGTCGGGCTAAAGGATTACATCGACGCCCCAGTCACGAACCTCACCGTCGGGTTACTTAAGCGCCTTGAGGTTGCACGCGCACTCGCCATGCGGCCAAAGCTTGTGCTCTTCGACGAAATCATGGCCGGCCTCACGCCGACCGAGGTCGGCACGATGACGAAGTTTGTCGGCAGTCTTCCAGCCCGCGGAATCACGGTCATCTGGGTCGAGCACGTACTTTACGCCATTATGAAGACAGCTAGCCGGATCATGGTGCTCAACCGGGGCGAAATCATCGCCGACGGCGTACCCGCGGTAGTGGCGAGGGATCCCGCAGTCGTGAAGGCTTATCTCGGAGAGGAAATGGCTTTTGCTTGAGATACGAGAACTCAACGCCTATTACGGGGCGGTTCAGGTATTGCATGGGATTAACCTGACGCTCGCTACAGGCGAAATTGTAGGGCTTGTCGGCGCCAACGCGGCCGGGAAGAGCACGCTCATGTTCACACTTGCCGGGCTGCGTACAACGTGCACCGGACAGATTCTTTTCAACGAAAGATCCATTGTGAATTTGGCGGCCTATGATCGAGTGCCCCTTGGTCTCGTGCTTGTGCCGGAACGGCGGCGTCTTTTCCCCTTCATGACGGTCTTAGAAAATCTCGAACTGGGTGCCTACACCGCCGGTGCACGCGTTGCGGCTCACGAAACGCTCGACGAAGTCTTTGCTCTTCTTCCAGTGCTGGCGGAGCGCCGCATGCAGGCCGCGGGCACTCTCAGTGGTGGCGAACAGCAAATGCTGGCCGTTGGCCGCGCGCTGATGGCAAAACCGCAAACGTTGCTGCTCGACGAACCGACTGAAGGATTGGCGCCCGTCTACGTCAACCTCCTGTTCGATCTCATCGCTGACCTCAGGCGCAAAGGCATCACCATTCTGATCGTCGAGCAGAACGTTCATCATGTGCTCAAAGCGTCCGACCGTGCATACGTCCTCGAGAATGGCCGGATTGTCCTGGAAGGCCGTGGAGAGACACTGCTCAACGATGAACGCCTCAAGGTCGCCTATCTTGGACTGTGAGCCATGATTACTGACATTCACCGCCATTTTGTTCCGGTCGAGTTTTTTGACTTCGTCAAGGCGCGGCCCGAGTTTTCAGTAAAGGTTAAGCGCGAGCAAGGCGATGACATCGATGTCGATATTAGGGGAATGCATTTTGGTTTGAACAAGACCTTCTTCGACCTGCCGCGACAGATCGCCAGAATGAAAAGCGAAGACGTTGATCGCTCAATTCTGTCTTTGGCTACGCCCTTCATCGATTACCATCTCGATGCGGGAATTGCGGTAAAAACCGCACGGCATTTCAATGATTCATTGGCCTCAGCGATTGCTGGACGGTCAAAACAATTTGGCGCGTGGGCCTTTCTGCCGATGCAGGATCCATCGGCGGCTGCGGACGAGTTGCAACGCTGCGTACGCGAGCTTGGTTTCGTGGGAGGACACATCGCCTCAAATGTGCAAGGGGTCTACCTGCACGATGAGCAGTTCAATGGAATCTATCGCGCCGCACTTGATATGAATGTACCGTTATTCGTGCATCCGGCTGATCCAGCCGGGAAAGAGCGAACACGTGAGTTCGAACTCACCGTGGTCGCTGCCTACTTGTTCGACAGTACGATCAATATCCTGAAAATGATCTGCTCTGGCTTTCTCGATCGTTGGCCGGCGCTGAAGTTAGTTTTCGCCCATAGTGGCGCATTCAGCACTATCTTGCGGGCAAGGATGCAGCGTGAGGTCGATACCAATGCACCGCTGGCCGCAGCTTTGACCGCGTCCGTTGGGGAGTACCTGACCCGTCTCTACTTTGATACGATTTGTTTCGAGCCGAAAATCTTAGAATATGTGGCTACGGTTGTGCCTGTAGAGCATCTGTTGATGGGAAGTGATGCTCCGTTCCTGCTTGGTGAACCGGATCCGGTGAACTTCGTGCGGCGCGCTCTGCGGGCTGAACAAGCTGAAGCCATCTTGAGCCAGAATTTTGATCGCTTAATCGGGCACTGACATGGATATTCGTCGACTCCTGATCGTCAAGGATACGATCAGCTTTGAGGGTGGGGCGCCTGCCGCTGTCCCTGTCACTCGCGTTGCTGCTTGTGCGGTGATAGCCAATCCGCTCGCCGGCGTGGTCACTGATGATGTCAGCGTTCTTGTGCCATTCGGAGCGGAGCTCGGAGAGCATCTTATTCGAAGTGCCCTAAATGTGCTTGAGAAGACGGTCATCTCTTATGGAAAAGCCGCGATCGTTGGAACTGCAGGTGATATCGAGCATGCAGCTGCAATTATCCATCCACGCATGGGAAAACCCATGCGGGATGCGATTGGCGGCGGCAAAGCGATCATTCCGTCGAACGTCAAAGTCGGCGCGGCCGGGGTGTCCATCGACATCCCGCTAGGTAACAAGGATGATGTTTGGTCATTCGATCAGATCGACACGATGAGTGTGTTCATACCTGGCGCGCCGCGCCCCGAAGAAATCGTTGTAATTGCAGCCATTGCCGACGGTGGTAGGCCGAAAGCGCGGGTTTCAAAAGAGGGCTACGTTCGGCGACCTTAAAATCGAGATTTCCCGTAAGGGTTCGAGTCCCCGTCCGCACCAATCAAATCAATGGCATAGCAAAATCGCCCGAAGGCGATTGAAAACTGGCGAACGAAGAATTCAAGTCCGGCCGGCCACGATCAGCCACGGCATAGGCGAGGGTTTTGGTCGCTATCATCTGGTAGACGATGCCGCGATCGGTCTCACATCGATCTGGCAATGTCGCCTGCGGGTCCCATGCGTCCCCCCATGCGTTCCCCCATGCGTCCCAAATGCGTCCGACCCCACGACGATGCGCAAAACGGTGCATCCTGCAAAAAGCACGCGGCCAAAGTCGGCGCATATCCCCCGCTGCCGGACCTTCAGGCCCTAGCGAATGGTAAATTCGCCGGGTGGTAGCCAGTCCGGCGACGATTGGCATCACTGCGCATTGGCCTTATGGTCTCCCCCGTCAACATCGGAGTGTGAGTATGGCCAAAGGCACTGTGAAGTGGTTCAACCCGACCAAAGGGTACGGATTTATTCAACCAGCAGGCGGAGGCGGGAAAGACGTTTTCGTGCATATCTCGGCCGTCGAAAAAGCCGGTTTAAGCACCCTGAATGAGGGGCAAACCGTCGAGTACGAAGAAGTACCGAACAAAGGCAAGACATCGGCAGAGAATCTGAAGGTTGTGTGACCGGCCAGAACTACGGTCAGACAAGCCTCACTCGATCATTTCGCCGGCGCGTCCGATCTACGGACAGCGCCGGCCGCTAAAATTTTGCAATGGATAAATCTCTGAAAATTGCGCTCGGCAGCCTGGCGGTCAGCCTTGTGGTGCTGGCCGTCAAGTTCACCGCCTATCTCATTACCGGCAGCCTGGCTCTCTATTCCGATGCCCTGGAAAGCATCATCAACGTGGCGACGTCGATCGCGGCCATCATCGCGATCAGGATAGCGGCTCGCCCGCCCGACGCAGAACATCCTTACGGCTACCACAAGGCGGAATATATGTCGGCGGTCGTCATCGGCGCGCTGATCATCGCCGCCGCGCTGGCAATCCTGCACGAAGCCTATGGCGGGTTTCTGGCACCCAGGGCGATCGACGCGCCGTGGACCGGTTTGGCCATCGGCATGGTCGCCACGATTCTCAACGCCGGCTGGGGCGTGCTGATCATCAGGCAAGGTCGTCTGCAAAGGTCTGCCGCCCTTGTTGCGGATGGCAAGCACATGCTGGCCGATGTGGTCACCTCTCTTGGTGTCCTCGTCGGCGTCGTCCTCACCGTGCTGACCGGGATCGCGGTGCTGGACGCATGCATCGCAGTGCTCGTGGCCCTGCATGTGCTCTGGAACGGCTATCGGATCCTGCGCGAAAATGCGCGCGCACTGATGGATGAAGCAGCTCCCGCGGAGGAGCTGGAGCGTATCCGCGCGGCGATCTCCGGCAATGCCACCGATGCTATCGAAGCTCATGCTTTGCGAACCCGACATGCAGGCAAGGCCACCTTTATCGATTTTGATCTGGTGGTTTCAGGGACTATGAGCGTTTCGCAGGCTCATGAAATCTGCGATCGGCTCGAGACGGCTATCAAAAAGGTGCTGGCGGGGGCCGTTGTCACCATCCACGTCGAGCCGGAACACAAGGCGAAGCATAGCGGAATTTTGGTCCTATGACGTGTTCGCTGGTTATCGCGTGAACGAATAGGTCTTGCACATGCGGATGACGATCAACTGCGACATGGGCGAGGGCTTCGGCCTCTATCGGCTCGGAGACGATACCGCGATGATGCCGCACATCGATCTGGCGAATGTCGCTTGCGGCTTCCATGCGTCAGAGCCGACAACGATGCGCGCAACGGTGCGTCTTGCGAAAAAGCATGGTGTCAAAGTCGGTGCCCATCCCTCGCTGCCGGATCTCCAGGGCTTCGGCCGCAGAGCCATGGTGATTTCGCCGGCGGAAGTGACTGACCTGGTGACGTACCAGGTCGGCGCGCTCAAGGCGTTTCTTGATGCCGAAGACGTCCCCCTCAACCACGTCAAACCGCATGGTGCGCTGTACGGCATGGCTGCACGCGATGAAAAAATTGCGGCAGCGATAGCAGACGCCGTGGTGCCGTTCGGGGTCCCAATCCTCGGGATGGCATTTACGGCACACGAAACCGCCTACCGCGACAAAGGCGTTGAGCTTGTCCCGGAGTTCTATGCCGATCTTGAATACGATGGGGAGGGCAACTTGATTCTCAGCCGCGTGCACGATGCGGTCGATCCGGCCAAGGCAGCGGCGCGTGTATTGCGAGTGATGAAGGATCACGCCGTTACGACGACGACTGGCAAAGATATCGCCGTCAAAGCGACGACGGTCTGTGTGCACTCCGACACGCCGTCGGCCGTTGCTATTGCCGCTGAACTGGATCGGCTACTTCGGCGATAGGCATGCGGTTGGAGGTATTTTGCACCACTGCAATGCCAGAATCGCGTTCTAGCAGCATGACGATGAATTGGCCTTTTCGCATAGAATTGACCGCAATTGCGGCCCTGATGCTTTCCGGATGTGCGTCCGAAACCGCCAGCCGTTTTCTTGTCGAGCCGGACCGGTATGTTCTGTACAGCTGCAAGGAGCTTGCGACGCAGGCGCAAGGCAACGCTACTCGCCAACACGAGCTTGAGTTGCTGATAGCGAAGGCCGGCTCGGGCGTCGCGAGCGCCATGGCCTATCAGCCGGAGTACCTGCAATTGCGCGGCGAGATGACCCAGCTGCGCAAGACCGCCGTCGACAAGAACTGCAGCCCATTGCCATCAGCGCCAGGGCAAGCGCCGACGGCCGCCGGACGCACCAGCGATCAGACGGTCCGCTGACAAAGCACCGGATCGGCGTGGAACTTTTTCCAAGCGCGGAACTTATTGGCGTGGAACCCGCCACAGCCGTGGCCTGACATGGGGGCAAGCATGGGCATTTTAATCAGTATTCTCATAACGTTCCTGGTCATTGTTCTAGTTCTTTATCTGATCAATATGTTGCCGATTGACGGGCGGGCAAAACAGATCGTCCGCGTGATCGTCATTGTCATCGGTGTCCTGTCGCTGCTGAAATACGTAGCGGTCTTCTAACGCCCTAAAGCGTCACGCTTCGCAATCTCAAGGCGTTGCCGATGACGCTGACCGATGACAGCGCCATTGCGGCGGCTGCGATGATTGGCGACAGCAACAAGCCGAACACGGGATAGAGCACGCCGGCGGCGACCGGCACGCCGAGCGCGTTGTAGACGAAAGCAAAGAATAAATTCTGCCGGATATTGCGCATGACCGCTGCCGAAAGGATGCGCGCTTTCACGATGCCGGTAAGATCGCCCCTGAGAAGGGTAACGCCGGCGCTTTCGATCGCGGCATCGGAGCCGGTGCTCATGGCGATGCCGACGTCGGCGGCGGCGAGGGCAGGTGCGTCATTGATGCCGTCACCCGCCATGGCGACCGCGCGGCCTTCACGCAGCAGTTTTTCGACAACGGCATTCTTTTGATCGGGCAGCACTTCTGCTTCGACTTCGGCGATACCCAGTTTCCGCGCGACGGCCTGCGCGGTGGTGGTGTTGTCGCCGGTGAGCATCACCACGCGAATGCCGTCGGCGACCAGCGCCCGCAACGCATCAGGCGTCGTCTTTTTGATCGGATCGGCGACGGCAATGACGCAGGCGGCCTTTCCGTCGACAGCGAGGAAAATGGCGGTCGCACCGTCACCACGCAGGCGCTCGGCTTCGGGTGCGAGCGCGGAGGTGTCGATACTCATTTCACCAAGAAACCTGGCGTTGCCCAGAGCGAGCCGTTTGTTGTCGACGATGCCAGTCACGCCTTTGCCGGCGGGCGCGTCAAAGTCGCGTACCGGCAGCAATTCAAGTTTCTGCTCGGCCGCGGCAGCGACGATGGCGGCCGCCAGAGGATGCTCGCTGCCACGCTCGATGCTCGCGGCAAGCTGGAGCACATGCGCTTCGTCGAAGCCTGATGCGGACGCTACCGCCACCACCTTCGGTTTGCCTTCCGTCAGCGTGCCGGTCTTGTCGATGACAAGCGTGTCGATCTTTTCCATACGCTCGAGTGTCTCGGCGTTCTTGATCAGTACGCCCGCCTGCGCGCCGCGGCCGACGCCCACCATGATTGCCATCGGTGTCGCGAGGCCGAGCGCGCAGGGACAGGCGATGATCAGCACGCTGACTGCTGCCACAAGGCCATAGGTGAAACGCGGTTCAGGCCCGAAAGTCGCCCACGCGGCGAAGGCAACAAGAGCGACCGCGATGACCGCCGGTACGAACCAGGCGGACACCTGGTCGACCAGGCGTTGGATCGGCGCGCGGCTGCGCTGCGCGCTCGCAACCATCTGCACGATCTGGGACAGAAGCGTGTCGCGGCCAACTTTGTCGGCGCGCATGATGAAACTTCCGCTCATGTTGAGCGTACCGCCAAGCACGCGCGAATCTTTTTCCATTGTGACCGGTATGGATTCGCCGGTGACCATGGATTCATCGAGTGCGGAGCGGCCTTCGAGCACGGTGCCATCGACCGGAACCTTGTCACCGGGACGCACGCGCAGGCGGTCACCGACGTGTACGGCATCGAGCGACACGTCTTCATCGCCGCCGTCACTGTTGATGCGCCGCGCAGTCTTTGGCGCAAGGTCGAGGAGCGCGCGTATTGCGCCGGACGTCGCCTCGCGTGCGCGCAGCTCCAATACCTGGCCCATCAACACCAGCACGGTGATGACGCTGGCCGCTTCGAAATAGGCGGCCGGTGCGCCTCCGTGGCTGCGGAACGCCTCCGGGAAAATTCCTGGCACGAACGTCGCGGCCAGGCTGTAGACATAGGCAACGCCGGTGCCCATGGCGATCAGCGTGAACATGTTGAGATTGCGCGTAACGAGCGACTGCCATCCGCGCACGAAAAACGGCCAGCCGGCCCACAGCACCACCGGCGTCGCGAAAGCGAATTGAACGTAATTCGATGACGTCGGCTCGACCCAATTGTGTGCGCCAGCGATGTGCGCACCCATTTCCAGGATGAAGACGGGAAGGGTGAGCACCAGGCCGATCCAGAACCGGCGCATCATGTCGACGAGTTCGGGATTGGGTCCAATGTCGGGCCTGGCAATCTCAGGCTCCAGAGCCATGCCGCAGATCGGGCACGAGCCGGGGCCGATCTGCCGGATCTCGGGATGCATCGGGCACGTATAGACGGTGCCTTCCGGTACCGATTCAGGCTGGCGTCCGCCCAGATATTTTTGCGGATCGGCGACGAATTTGGTGCGGCAGCCCGTGCAACAGAAATAGTAGGTGCGGCCACCGTGGTCGGCGCGATTCTTTGCGCCTTGCGGATCGATCGTCATACCGCACACGGGGTCGATCGCGCTGTTTGCCGACACGCCGTGGTGATCGTGCCGATGATGCTGATGCTCTGCCGTCACGTCTGCACCTTGCCCGCAATACCCCCAGGGGGTATATAGACGCCATGGCAAAGGACAGCAAGGCGGCGACACTCAAGCGGCTCAACCGCATTGAAGGCCAGGTGAGGGGGCTCGCCCGCATGGTCGAGGAAGACCGATATTGCATCGACATCGTGACGCAGATCGGCGCCGTTCGCGCCGCGTTGCGCCGGGTCGAGGAGGAAATCCTGCGCGATCACGTGGCACACTGCGTCGACCACGCGATCAAGAGCGGCAACAAGGCCGACCAGCGGCGCAAGGTCGCCGAGCTCATGGATGTGATGGGCCGGGCGGCGCGATGACCTTCCTTGTCGTCACCGGACTTGTCCCGGTGACCCTGCTTAAGAAGGCAAAGGCTTCTGAGCGAGATGGCTAGGACAAGTCCGTCCATGACAACCCTACAAAGCGCACGATAAAACTATCCGCTCATGCCCTAGAAAGCGGGCATCCAGAAGTTGGCTCACATATTTTATTTTACGCGCTGGGTTCCCGTTTTCGCGGGGATGAGCGGAGAGAATTACTCGTACTTCTTCCTTGCCAGCGCTACGCCTTGACCGAGTGCGACCAGCTTCGCGTCGGCGATCTCACGCCGCATCGGGGCCATGCCGCAATTGGTGCACGCCACGATTTTTTCTTTCGGCACGAATTTCATCACCTCGCCTATGACCTGCGCCACCTTCTGCGGCGTCTCGATCTTGTCAGTCGCCACGTCGATCACGCCGATCAGGACGTCTTTGCCATCAAGCAACGACAGAAGTTTGAGTGGAACGTGTGAATTGATGCACTCGACCGAGACCTGGCCGATGCGGCTTTTAGCGAGCGCCGGAAATATCTCCTCGTATTGCCGCCATTCGCTGCCGAGCGAGTTCTTCCAGTCGATGTTGGCCTTGATACCGTAGCCGTAGCAGATGTGCACAGCGGTGGTGCATTTGAGCCCGTCGATGGCGCGATGCAGCGCTTCGATGCCCCAGCCGGCAACTTCGCCCATGAACACATTGAAGGCCGGCTCGTCGAACTGGATGACGTCGACGCCGTCCTTTTCGAGCGCGCGTGCTTCCTGGTTGAGCAGATCGGCGAAAGCCATCGCCATCCTGATCTTGTCGCCATAATGTGCATCGGCGATCGTGTCGGAAATTGTCATCGGGCCCGGCAACGTGATCTTGAGCTTGCGATGAGTATGCGCGCGCGCATAACGCGCTTCCGCCTGGTGCACGCGCCCTTTGAGTTTCAGCTCGCCACGCACCACCGGCACCATCGCTTTATAACGATCGGCGCGGATTCCCATTTCGACCTTGTGCGCGAAGTCGATGCCGTCGACGAATTCCAGAAAGCCATGGACGAAGTGCTGGCGGGACATTTCGCCGTCGCAGACGATGTCGATCCCGGCATCCTCCTGCCATTTGACCGCAAGCAACGTTGCATCGAGCTTGGCCGAAGCCAGTTCATCGCCTTGCTGCCGCCATTGCGGCCACAGCTTGTTCGGCTCGGCGAGCCAGGATGGTTTCGGCAGGCTGCCGGCAACGGTCGAAGGAAACATCATGCCTGAATGGTCTCGTAGCGTTGTGGAGGCCGCCAACTATAAAGCCAATCGTAGCGCGCGCGCAGTTTTTCTCCGCCCATGGCCCGCATCGCGAGGTTACGAGCGAACGCTTCAGGCCCCGCCAGCCCATAAATGCGGCTCTGGCGACGGGAGAATTGTTGGGCACGCGCGGTCCGGTGCCAGCGCGCGCCCTCATAGGCCCGCAGCGCGTCCGCTGGGTCATCGAGATATTTGTCCAGCATGTCCGCTACCACCACTGCGTCTTCAATCGCCATGCTCGCGCCCTGGGCAAGAAAGGGCAGCATCGGGTGGGCGGCATCCCCGATCAGCGTGACTGGGACTCTTGCACCGCGGAACGGTTCTTTGCGGTCGTAGAGCGCCCATTTCAGCCACCGCTCCGGAATCGCGATCAGCGCGCGGGCCTTCTCCGACCAGGCCCAGCGAGCAAAATGGCGAAGGATTTCGTTGCGATCGCCGGCCGCCGTCCAGCCTGTCTCGTTCCACTCATCGTGAACGATGCCGACGATGTTGATCAGGCTGCCGGCTCTCACCGGATAGTGCACGAGATGCGCGTCCATGCCGAGCCAGAGATGCACGAGCGGCTGGCGGAACTCCGCCGGCACGGCATCGGCACGGACAAGCGCACGCCAGGCCGTGCGGTGGCGGAATGTCGGCGGGGGCTGCCTGCGCAACCCAGCAGCGACGGTCGACCAGATGCCATCAGCGCCGATCAGCGCGATGCCGCGCTCGTCGAGCACCTGCGAGCCGCGTCTCCCCAGCACGCTGACGCCGTTGACGTGCGCGGCGAACTCCTCAAGCCGGGCGCCGAGTTCAAGCACAACGTCCCGTTCCTTTCGTACGGCTTCGGCGAGGGCAGATTGCAGGTCACCGCGATGGAACGACCAATAGGGTGCGCCGTAGCGGCGCTCCATCTCGTCGCCCAGCGGAATACGCACAATCTCGCGGGCAGAGCCGCCCGCCATCACCCGGATTGCCTGCGGCGCGACCGCGACCGATGCCAGACGCTCGCGCAATCCGAGCGCGATCAATACCCGGCTGGCATTCGGCGAAAGCTGGAGCCCGGCGCCGGTCTCCTCGAGTCTTGCTGCTTGTTCGAACACGGTGACGCGCATGCCGGCGCGTGCCAGCGTCAGCGCGGCCGTCAGTCCGGCAATGCCGGCTCCGGCGACGATGACATGTCGCGCGGCCATGGCGAGGGGCTCCGAAAAGGATCAGGCAGCGGCAGCGGAATGCGGCAACGCGCACTCCGGCGGTTTGGCCGCGTGCGAATCCAGCTTGGGATTGAAGCGATAGAGGGTCGAACAGTAGGGACAGATGATCTCTTTATCCTCGCCCATGTCGAGGAACACGTGAGGATGGTCGTATGGTGGTGTCGCGCCCACGCACATGAATTCCATAGCGCCGATCTCAATGACCGGGACGCCAGGGTCGTTGTGGAAATGGGGGACGACGTGTTCCGCCATGGAAACTCCTATGATGCCGCGCCTAGACGGCACATGTTGCGGGGCACAATAGCGAGAGCAAACCGCAATGCCTAGCTCAATCGCGAACGCGACACCGCCATTGCCGCTGAAACGCCTTGGTTGCGGGCCACAGCACTACCACTGAGGCTCGCGGGCAAGGCCGATTCGTCAACCGCGATTACACATAACGGAACCAGGACTTGGATCCATCGCAGCAAAGTGTAACGCGCGTCCCGCGGATAGGACCTGCGCTGGTAGCTGTTGCCCTGCTCGCGGTGGCTGCGGCCTACGTGGTCCCGCGCGCTGCAGACGCGCTTGACGGCCTCGACGATCCCACGCGCATTGCCAACCATGCGCTGGAAGACAAATTCGATGCCGCCGTCGCGCAGCGGGAAATCGAAGCGGCCTTGGTTGCTAACGACGCCGACCTTGCTCAGAGCTTCGTCGATCTTGCGGCCGGCCGGCATGTGGCGCTCGATCCGGCGCTGGTGGAGAAAGTCAAAGCGGCGAGTGCCGAGGCGGCCACCACGCGGCACAAAGCCCAAAGCTTCGCGCGCGGTTTCATCACCGGCGAACCGGACGACATGGCTGCACTTGCGGGTACCACGGTCGGTGATCTCTTCGTGTTCGGCGATATCCGCGATGCGCTACGCGAAGGAACGCGGCTGGCGATGGGGCAGAAAGCCGATGAGCTGGTGCTCGGTCTGGCTTCCGCCGGAATTGCGATTACCGCAGCCACCTACGTGACGTTTGGAACGGCCGCCCCCGCGCGTGCCGGACTGACAGTGATGAAGGTCGCCCGCAAGACCGGTAGCCTTGGCAGCGAGCTTGCAGGCCGCCTCGGCCGCATGGTGCGGCAGGCCGGGTTCTCAGAACCCGCGGTGGCGGCACGCGCCGGACGAGATGCCGTGAAGGTGGAGCGCGCCGGCGGATTGCTGAATTTTGCACACGACGTCGGTCGCGTCCAACAGGCAGCCGGTGGCCGTGCGGCATTCGACGGCCTGAAGATCGCAAAAGAACCACGTGACATTACCCGTGTCGCCAAACTGGCGGAGAAGGAAGGAAGCCGTACCCGCGCTATCCTGAAGATTGCCGGTCGAGGAGCGATCATGGTCGCCGCGCTTGCTCTCGATGCAAGCGTCTGGCTGCTGGGCGCTTTGTTTGCACTGTTTAGTTTTGTATCCGCGCTCAAGAGTGCGACCGAGCGGGTGGCGCTTCGATTCTTTCGTCGCCGCAGGGAGAAGCGCGGGCGTGCGCAGATGCAGCCGATTGCCGCCGCGCGTGCGCACAGCTAGAAATCCTTATGCCAGCTTTCAGGAACGGCGAGGTCGAGATCGCCTATCTCGACGAGGGTGAGGGCGCCCCGATCGTGCTGGTCCATGGCTTCGCCTCCACCAAGGAGACGAACTGGGTCCTGCCAGGCTGGGTGACGACGCTCACGCGCGCCGGCCGGCGTGCGATTGCGCTCGATAACCGCGGGCACGGCTCTTCCAGCAAGCTCTATGATCCGTCCGCCTATCACAGCGCCACAATGGCCGAGGACGTCCGTGCTCTGCTCGATCATCTGACAATCGAACGTGCCGACGTTATGGGCTATTCAATGGGCGCGCGCATCACGGCATTTCTCGCGGTCAAACATCCGGCACGCGTGGGGTCGGCGATTTTCGGCGGTCTCGGCATCCGACTCGTAGACGGCGTCGGCCTGCCGGAAAGCATCGCAGAAGCGCTGGAGGCGCCATTGCTTGCCGATGTACAGGATCCCACCGGTCACTTGTTTCGTAGTTTTGCAGAGCAGACGAAATCGGACCTGCGCGCGCTTGCCGCCTGCATTCGCGGATCGCGCCAGACAATGAGCCGCGCCGAGGTTGCTGCAATCAAGCTGCCGGTATTGGTCGCCGTCGGAACAAAGGATCAGATCGCCGGAAATGGCCATGAACTGGCCGCGCTAATTCCGGGGGCGGTCGCCCTCGATATCCCGGACCGAGACCACATGTTGGCCGTGGGGGACAAGGTCTATAAGGCCGGCGTTATTGACTTCCTTAACCAACGCGGATGAGCCATGCGCCGGGTGCCTGCCGCGTTCGCTTTGCAACTTCGAAATTGTGATAAAAGACCTATGTAGGGGTCCGAGAGGTGTCGGGAGATCCTGAGTATGGCTCAATTTCAGACGCGGCCCGCACGGGCCCTCGATAAAGTCGACCCGGTCTGGGCGCGCATCCGCATTGAAGCGGAGGACATCGCGCGCCGAGAGCCGGAGCTCGCAACTTTCATCTACGAGAACATTCTCCATCACGACTCGCTCGAAGCCGCCATTGCGCACCGCGTCAGCCAGCGGCTCGCCCATGCGGATGTGTCGGCCGATATGATCCGTCAGGCCTATGACGACGCGCTCGAAGACCAGCCCGCTCTCGGCGAAGCCTTCCGCGCCGATATCGTCGCAACCGTCGATCGCGATCCCGCGACCAGCCGGTTCATCGAGCCGGTGCTTTATTACAAAGGGTTTCACGCGATCCAGACGCATCGTCTCGCGCATTGGCTCAACGGCAAAGGCCGCAAGGATTTCGCGCTCTATCTGCAGAGCCGGGCGTCATCCGTGTTTCAGTGCGATATCAATCCGGCGGCGAAAATCGGCCGCGGAATTTTCCTCGACCACGCCACAGGCCTGGTGGTCGGTGAGACTGCAGTCATCGAGGACGACGTTTCGATCCTGCACGATGTCACGCTCGGCGGGACCGGCAAGGAGCACGAAGACCGCCATCCAAAAATCCGCCGCGGCGTGATGATAGGCGCCGGCGCCAAGATTCTCGGCAATATCGAAGTCGGTCATTGTGCGCGCATTGCTGCAGGCTCGGTTGTCATCAAGCCGGTGCCGAACAATGTCACAGTCGCCGGCGTGCCGGCGAAAGTGGTGGGCGAAGCGGGTTGCCCGGAGCCTTCGCGTGCCATGGATCAGATGCTCTATGGGATCATGCTCGACGGCTGATCGGGTTTGCGTTGGACTAGCGCTTGCGCCGGGCCGCCCGATCGGGCAAGGAGACGTGGTCTTAAGACAGGAGCGGCCCGTTGGACGTCCAGGAAGTCAGAAAGCTCGACGGCTACCTGAAGAAGCTGTTCGGCAATACGCAAATTCGTGTGGTACCGAAAGGCTCCGACACCGCCGAAATTTTCGTCGCGGAGGATGATCTCGGCGAGCTCACGGTCGACGATGAGGATGGCGAGCGCTCCTACAATTTCCGGATGGTCATTCAGGTCGGCAACGACCCCAGCATTCAGCCAGTGCCGACACTCAACGCCTATCTCCGCCGCAAATTCGATAACGAAAATATCCGCGTGGTGACGCGTCCGAAGAAAACCGATTCACTGGAAGTCTATATCGGCGAGGAATTCATCGCCGTATTGTTTCTGGAAATCGAAAAAGGCCGCCGGTCCTATATCCTCGAACTGCCGATCCTCGACGTCGATCTGGTGGATTAGTCGTCCGCAACAATCAAGATTTCGTCATGCCAAGCTCACGGTTGCGGATGCAGCCTTGCAACTAGCTTATCGATCCCGTTCGCGACATTCTGCCAATCGGTCAACCAGTCGCGCGGAAAGCGCAAGGTGATATCGGCATTGTCGATGCGGCGTTCCAGCAAGCAGACGCCCGAATTGGTGACGCCTTTGCGTGAACAGCGCGCCAGAAAATGCTCGGGTGCATTCGACTCAAAAACGAGATCGTCGCCTTCGTAGGGCGTATCGTTGCGAAAGCCGCGAAACGTGAGGCCGGGTGGACCGGCGACCGGCTCTGCCACCAGGTACCGCGGATAGATCGTCTGCACGCGTTCCATCAACGGGAGTGTGGAGTCTCCGGACGCTATCGTGATGAACAGGCGCTCATTCGGATCGATCGGAGCACCGACCGTGGGCTTGATGGCGGGATCCGGCGGCACGAGGCTCGGCCACAGATAGGAAAGGTCGACGCGTTCATGTGCGCCGGGACGGCGCTGGACGTTCATGCGGATCGCAGCCGGCTCGATGTTGAACGTGGTCCCCGAAATGACGATCGGCACCGTAGGGGCATCGAGCGCTACCGGTGCATCGGGCCAGCGCGGCCACAGCACATAGGCAACATAGGCTGTGGCGATGAGGATCACGCCGGCGAACACCATGAGCGGTGCGAGCAGCGGGCTGTGCCCGGATCGTCGGCGGTACCGGGAGCCGCGCCGCGCCGGCGAAGTGCGCTCCTGCGCGAGTATGGCCAATCCGTGCCTCCGTTGTGATCCAGCTGATCCTGTTCGAAAACCGCTGCCCATCCCTGATCGGGGTCGAGCAATCGCTTTTCAGGATCATGCAGCGAACGAATCGCGCCGATTATGCCACGCCGCAGGGAGAGGCAACCGCCGGATGCGGGCGTTTACCTTTCGGTAAGGATTGGCTGGCGCCGGCCCGGGCGGTTTGCGACAGATGACCTCGGATCGTGCGTTGAGGTCACTGATGACTGCAGATTCGGTGCAAATGTTATACGCTCTGGTGCTCGGCTTTGCCGTCGCCGGCCTGTGCAGCTCCGGCTATCGGGTGTTCACAAGCCGTCTGCCAAGCTTCAACCAGCTTACCGCCGGGCCCGGCGCTGAGGCCCTTGCGGCAGTCCCGGTCCTGGTGGTCTCGGCTCCCTTCTTGATCATGCGCAACACCATTCTCGGCCGCCGGCATGAAGGCCGCCGCTTCGCATTCGTATTTCTTGCAACATTGATTGCCGGCTTATGGAGCATGATGTCGGGGCTGGTCGTGGTGATGACCATGCAGGCCTGCGGTTCCCTGCTCACCTAGCCACTTTCCACGGCGATTGACTTCAGGCATGTCAGTCCGGGACGCGAGCAACGCTCGCGAAGCCGGATTTGGGGAATTGGAGGAGGCGGCAATGCCTCTTTACAGGCTCGACGGACAGGCGCCGGAACTTCCCGGTGAGGGTCAATATTACGTCGCCGAGACCGCGGTGCTGATCGGGCGCGTGCGGCTGAAGGCGGAAGCGAGCGTCTGGTTTGGTGCGGTCCTGCGCGGCGACAATGAATGGATCGAGCTCGGCGAGCGTTCGCAGATCCAGGACAATGCCACGCTGCACACCGATCCTGGATTTCCGGTGACGATCGGCCGTGAATGCGTTATCGGACACAACGTCATTCTTCACGGCTGCACGGTCGGCGACAATTCATTGATCGGCATGGGCGCGATCATGCTCAACGGCGCGAAGATCGGGAAAAATTCCCTCGTCGGCGCCGGCAGCGTCGTCACCGAAGGCAAGGGCTTTCCCGACAATTCATTGATTGTGGGCGCCCCTGCGCGCGCAATCCGCACGCTTGACGAAAAAGCCGCGTCGATGATCCGCGCCGGCGCCGATATCTATGTGCGCCGCTGGAAGCAATACGCAACAGGACTGATGCGGATCGGCTGATCCTTAAGCGGCCTGCCGCCGGCTGTCGACCTGTGGCGGGACGCGGAAGGCAATTGCAATCCTGTTCCAGGTATTGATGGCCGCCGCCGCTGCAGTGAGATCGACAATCTCCTTCTCAGAGAATTGCTTGCGCACTGCCTCGAAGGCTTCATCCGGAACGTGACCCTGCGTCACCAGCGTGATGGCCTCGACCCAGGCCAGGGCGGCCCGCTCACGCGCACTGTAGACCGGCGCCTCGCGCCACGCTGCGAGCAGGTGCATGCGTTCGTCGGTTTCGCCGATCTTGCGCGCGTCCCGCGTATGCATGGCAAGACAAAAGGCGCAGCCGTTGATTTGCGAAGCGCGGATCTTGATAAGCTCGCGCAATTTGGCATCAAGACCGGACTGGTCGACATACGTTTGTAGCGCGGCAGCCGCCTGATAAACGGCAGGACTCACCTTGGTGACATCAATTCGCTGTTGCATGGGAACCTCGCGATGTTCGCGTTGCCGCCCTAAAGCCAAGTGTGCAGGCAAAATTTGCCATCAGTCGGACAGCTTCGTGACTATCGCGTGGACAATGGAACGGCGTCAGGTTCCTGAAAATGTTGCGGCCGGATCTTGGGGGAGATCCGGCCGCTCGCGAACCCGGTCTGGGGACGGGGAGGGGTGGGGACGTGACCGGGAGCGCGAATTCCTTTTCTTCTCAGCGGGCGGAAACGGTGGCGGGTGACCTGCGCGGCTCGTCGAGCGAAACCCAAACGTTCGGATCGGACTGCGACTGGCGCTTCACAAAGCGGTAGCCGGTCTTCGTCCAGGGCAGGACCTGCGGCTCCTGATTGTCGAGAACGAATTCGCCGCGATCGGTCTTGATCGTCAGCACGGCGTGGCCGTCGCCCTTTTTGTCGCGCACGACGGTGACGAGCAGCGCTTCGCGCGGCCAGCCCGCCTGCATGAGCATGCGGCGCTTGAGCAGCACATAGTCTTCGCAGTCGCCGTAGCCGTCGTCGGGATAGTTCCAGCGCTCGACCACCCCCCAGTGTTCGAGGTCGGTCATCGGCTTGATCGCCTCGTTCACCCAGGCATTGACCTTCACCATGTCGGTCCAGGCCTTGGTCGTGAGGACGACATCGCGCGGCTCGGACGCGGTGGTCGCGCATTCCGGAGTGTATTCGATGCAGAAATCGATCCAGCCGATCGGCGGTCGCGTGGCTTCACCGACCGTCACGAAAACGGGACGCTCGGATCCGCCCACGGGTCCGCCCAGGGACGCTGTGGTGTCGCCGGCCTGCGCCGGGCCCGTGGATGCAGCCAAAACCGCAGCGCCGGCGAGCGCCAGCGCGGTGACGGCCAGAAGTACCTGTTTGAAACGCCCGGCCATCGTGGCCCCTTCCCCTTGTTGGGGCCACATTTCCCACAAACCGTTTGTATTGGCGCTAAGTCGAGCAAGTCATTTTAAGAAGTATTGAAATAAAACTCGACACGAATACTTATAAAACTAGAGTAGAGTTCGAATAAAATCTTACAAAATACAATTTAGCTAAAATTGTCGGCATTAACGGGTGGGAGGCAAAATGATACGGCCGCACACGGCTTTGCCGGCGCCCGTTTACGGTTTGTGGTAGCTGGATGTGTTCTGGGCAACGCGAAAGATGACCGCGCGCCTGGATTGTTGGTGGTGGAATTGCCGGCAAATTCCTGCGCGGCGTTTACGCAGCAGTGACTCTATTCGCCGGTCACATTGTCCTCAACGAAATCGGGATGCTGCAGACGCATGAATTCGATGGCGAAGCCATCTTCGATATGGCGCACGACGCGCCCTTGCGTCTTGCCGATCGTGACGACCGCACCAACCGCTGGCCGCAGATCCGGTGAGATGCCGATTGCTGCACCAGACTGCGACAAGTCGATAACGCGGCAGGCGACGTTCGTGCCGTTCGGCAACACCACACGCGCCGTCGCGTTGCGGGGCGCAAAGCGGTCATGGCGGCGGTCTTCCGGCAGGTTAAGGATCTGCCGGTTTGCGAGCCAGGTCAGCTGCGCCGCAAGCTTGTCGCGCTTGCGCAGCGTCGCCGAGATGCTCATTGCGAAACCATTTTCCAGGACGCGGGCTATTTTGCCTTCGAGCCTGCCCAAATGATCGACGTAGGCGATCACCCTTTCACCGGTCTGTCCTGCGATCGGCGCAACCAGGGCCATTCCGCCCGGCGACATGTCGGTCACCTGGCACGGAAACTCGCGCCGGTCGGCGAGCATGTAGCGACCAAGCAGGTTAACCTTCACGCGTTGATGGCGGCGACGTTCCTCGGTCAGAGGCAGTTTCACCGGTTTGGTTAGTGGCAGGGCCATAGCTATCGGGATCGGAAAGGATTTCCGCAGTCACCGAGCCTATTAGCCTATCGTTAATGATGGGTTAGCCGGCTGGCTTATCGGTCGGCAATTCACGGCCGCCGCTGTAAACACGGAAACCGTGTTTTGTTTGGGGCTCGGCGGACACCGAACGGAAGCGCGGATGGCCGGAATTTGATTGCTCGGCTCCGACGTGACGAAATGTGCGGAGATCGAGCTCGCTTATAGCGCGTTCACCGAGCCAGTAGGGTGGCGTCAGGGGAGCCAACGCCCCGAGCGCGCGAACGCGGCTGTGGCCTTCAGGCACGAGCGGCAACAGCAGCAATTCGAGCTCGGTTTCGGTCCCAGCATGCGTGCGTCCAAGAACGCCTGCAACGACGCCGACGTTTTCACTCAGGACCGTGCCAAGTAAATTCTCAAGCTGCTCGCGGCTCGCCTCACTCCATAAACCATTAAAGGGCTCACCCTTGATTTCGCGGGCAAACAACGCGCAAACCTGAGTGCCGGCAAGACGAAATCTGATGCCGTCGACAAAATCCGCCGCCAGCATAAAAGTGTCACCGAGGACATGGCGAATATCGCCCGGATTGATGTCCAGGCGTGCGGAAGCCCGGCGCAGGCCGCGCCGCCGGTTCCAGTGGTCAAACACCGCGCGGGTGGAAGCGTGTTTCATTGCGACACCTGTTCGGTCGCGACGTGTCGCGTCTGTCCCCGATCGGTACAGGCGCGCCGGTCTTTCTGCTGCGATGCCTCGTATGGGGCACGGCGCGTGCCGGACCAAGCGGATCAGATGACGATCCGCGGTTAGTGTTAAAACGAGAGGCGGATTGGCATTGGGCCGGTGCCCCCGTATGGTCTCGATCGGTTGCCGTACCGGAAATTGAGAGCCTCGGGGAGGCGATGGGATGTGACCAAGCCGTCTAAGGCGTGGCAATAACCCCGCAACGCGGCTCGAGGGAGGGCGAAAGCCCTCCCTTTTTCCTTGCCCCGATGCACTTTCCTTGCCCCGATCCACCTTGCGCAGGCTGGCGAAGCTGCGTAACTGCAGGGCTCCCACCTGCGGATTTCCTCGTGAAGCGCGAACCGGTTTTCAACATCCCTTCCGTTATCATTGCGGTGCTGGCCGTGCTGGCCATTATTCACGCGGTGCGCACGCTGCTGCTCAGCGAGCAGCAGGACCTCGAATTTCTGCTGAGCTTCGCCTTCATTCCGGCGCGCTATGACACAGCGTTTGTGCTTGACGGAGCGCTGCCGGGAGGCGGTGCCGACGTATGGACCTTCGTTACCTACGCTCTCATCCACGCAGACTGGATTCATCTTGGCGTCAATGCCGTGTGGCTTTTGCCGTTCGGAAGCGCGGTCGCGCGCCGTTTTGGTACGCTTCGCTTTCTGGCGTTTTTCGCCGTGACCGCTGCGGCGGGAGCCGCTTTGCATCTCGCAACGCACGCGGGGGAACAATTTCCGATGATCGGTGCCTCGGCGGCGATCTCCGGCACGATGGCGGCCGCAATGCGTTTTGCTTTCCAGCGTGGAGGCCCGCTTAGGCTCATAGGACGAGCCGACGCCAGTAGCTATCGGGTACCGGCTATTCCTTTGCGCGGCGTCTTGTCCGACGCGCGCGTTATGTTGTTTCTTGTGGTGTGGTTCGCGATCAACATTCTGTTCGGAGTAGGCTCGCTACCCATGACTGGCAGCGACCAGCCGGTAGCCTGGGAAGCACACATCGGCGGCTTCCTGGCCGGACTTCTGTTGTTTTCGTGGTTCGATCCGACGCCGCACGTACCGCAAACCGAAGACTCTGCTGCAATGCCGCATTAGCCAAACTGCGTGCGCGGATCTGCCTCACACATTTGCGTCTTGACGGAACCGCCCGTCCGGCGGGATCGTTGCCCATCCGCCGGCTGCGGCCTTGATGGTTGGGCCGGGACACATGACTTAGCGCATGATGCTCTTTCAACAACAATCATGCGCAAGGGAGGCTGCCATGAACGTCAAGGCGATTCTGGCCGCCAAGCAATTGGGCGGCGACATCATTTGCATCGAACCGACTGCCAATCTGGCAGCGGCGGCGAAACTTTTGTCCCAGCATCGCATTGGGGCAGTTCTCATCCGAGGCGCCGGCGGGCGCATTGCCGGAATATTGTCGGAGCGGGATATCGTACGCGCGCTGTCCGAACACGGCGCGGAGGCGCTCGCGAGACCGGTCGGTCAGGTCATGACGCGCGACGTCACGACCTGCGGCGAGGACGATACGGTTGCGAGCATCATGGAACGGATGACCGCCGGAAAATTCCGCCACATGCCGGTGATTGCCAAAGGCGAGCTTGTCGGTCTCATTTCGATCGGCGACGTGGTCAAGCATCGGGTCGGGGAAGTCGAGAGCGAGTCCGAGGCGATGCGCGACTATATTCGCACCGCGTAGCTGCCGGTCTAGAGAGGACTGCCGTTGGTCGGCTGCGACAGTGCGGTAACCGCCTCGCTCACCGAGACCATGGCTTTTTCGGCAGCGTCCGTGCCGATCGCAATCGCTTCGGCGGCGCGATGGAAATCAAACCAGCCGATGCCGCCGAGCCGCGGACTGATGAGCACGTCGGGCGGATCCCCGGCGAGACGCGCGCGGGTGATACGATCCTGCATCACGTTGAAGGCCTCGACCATGACGGTCGGCAATCCGGGACGTCCACGCCGGCCGAAAAACTGCCGGCGGAGTGAACGTTCGCCCGTGAACATGCCGCGCAGGCCGTTCGGTTTGGCCTGGGCACTTACAAGATCGCTGTCGTCGGAGCCATGACTGGCAATGATTGTTCCGCGTCCGAAGAGATCGGCATTGAGATTGACGGCGATCACCAGCCGTGCGCCGAGCGCGCGCGCAGCCGACACGGGCACAGGATTGACCAGTGCGCCATCCACCAGCCAGCGCCCGCCGATCAGAACCGGAGGAAAAATCCCCGGCAGCGCGTAGGATGCACGCAGCGCATCACTCAGCCGTCCGCGCGTGAGCCATATTTCATGGCCGGTGTTGAATTCCGTGGCGATCGCGGCAAACCGGATTGGCAAGTCGTCGATGCGGCTATCCTTGAGTCCGGAATCAAGTTGGCTCGCAAGATGCCCGCCGCCAATCAGACCGGAGCCGGATAAACTGATGTCGAGATAGCTCAGCACCCCGCGCACAGTGAGCGTGCGCGCCCAGCTTTCCAGATTGTCCATTTCCTTCGCGGCATAGCAGCCGCCGACCACGGCGCCAATCGATGTGCCGACGATCACATCAGGCACAATGCCATGCTCCAGCAGCTTGCGCAGGACCCCGATATGGGCAAAGCCGCGCGCGGCACCCCCGCCAAGCGCCAGACCAATGATGGGGCGCGTGATGGCGGGTTGCGGATGCGTGGTGGCTTCCGCCGCACGGTCGCCATTGCTGCGCCCTCGCGCGAAAAAGCCCTCGAACACCAAGGCCGCTCTCCTTATCCCCGCTCGCTATATCGTCGTCTCCTGCGCGAGCGCGCCAATCCAGCAGAGTGCTGGCGGAGTCTTGTGACAGAAACGTGACGGGGAAGCGTGCGCTCGCGGCATTACCTAAAGGTTAAGTGGTGCTGCGCACAATTGGTTCCTCAGCCCTCGAAACGCGTGACAATAGCGTCGAGATTTGGGCGTTCACGATCCTCTGGTGGCTTTGCCGGGCGTCCGATATGCACAAAACCGGCGATGCGCTCATTGGGCGCAAGACCGAGTGCGTCGAGCACGCGCCGATCATATGCGTACCATTCGGTGATCCAGCTCGCGGCATATCCCATCGCATGCGCAGCAAAAACCAGGCTCATGGCAGAGGCACCGGCCGAAAGCTGCTGCTCCCATTCGGGAATCTTTACGTGCGGGCCGGCGCGGCTTACCACCGCAATCACCAGTGGCGCGCGCGCGAGCCGCCTGCGCTCGAAGTCAATCTGGTCGGCGGTAGCGTCGGGACGGTCCGCACGAAATACCGACGCAATCGACTTGCCGGCCGTGGCGCGAGCATCACCCTCAAACAGGATGAACCGCCAGGGTGCAAGTTTCCCATGATCCGGGACCCGCGACGCGATTCTCAACAGCGTGTCGATTTCGGACGCAGTCGGGCCAGGGCCGATCAATTCGATTGGCTTGACCGAACGGCGGGTCTTCAGCAGCTCCAGAGCGTCAGGCATATGCGTCCTCGTAAGGAATTCGGGCTTGCGCCTACCACAGCGTTAATACAGTCACAAACAGGGTGTGTGCCTGGCTTGAAATCGCCTCGATTTCGGCCGAAAACAACCGCGTCATGAATAGGGCATCTGCAACCGCCGTCGCGCACGGCCGGCTAATGTTGGCACTTGTGCTTTTCGTCGTTGCAGTCGCGCCCTTGGCGGTGATGCCGCAAGCCCTGGCGCAGAATTCGCTGTTTTCGGCTACGCCGTCGACCAATCTGATCTCGCCGATGCCGGCCACGCGCGGCGATATTTTCGGACCAAGCAATTTGACGGCCCCCTCAACGTCGCCTGCCCAATCGCCATCGCAGGTCCCGAATTCGAGCAACACGACTGCCTCGATTCCGGCGGTCCCGGCGGGGCAGGTGGCGCTTGCGCTTAGTGCACGCTTTGGCAAGGACGCGCTGCCAATCGGAGGCGGCTTGACCTGGCGCGTCTACGGGGCCAAGGCCGACGCCAACGGAAATTTCAAGCTGGTGAAGGAAGACAAATCGCCGACGCCGACACTTGTGCTTCCCACTGGCACTTACATCGTGCACGTTGGCTTCGGGCTTGCCACCGCCGTCAAACCGGTCGACTTGCGTGGATCGACCGTGCACGAGGATTTTGAATTGCCGGCGGGCGGACTGCGCATCGAGGGCAAGGTCGGCGATGCGCGCATTCCGCCGGGGCAAATTTCATTCGACGTTTATAAAGGCAGTCAGTTCGAGGCCGGTGACCGCCGTCCAATCGCCGAGCGCATCATGACCAACGATGTCATCGTGGTTCCGGAAGGCACCTATTACATCGTTTCGAATTACGGTGACGCCAACTCGGTTGTGCGTTCGGACATTCGCGTACAGGCCGGCAAGCTAACCGACATCACCGTAACGCACCGCGCTGCTGCCATCACGCTCAAGCTGGTGGGAGATCGGGGCGGCGAGGCGTTTGCCAACACTGCGTGGTCGGTACTTACGCCCGGCGGCGACGTCATTAAGGAATCAATCGGCGCCTTCCCGCGCGTGATTCTTGCCGAGGGCGAGTATCGTGCGATCGCCCGTAACGAAGGAAAAGTTTACGAGCGCGAATTCAAGGTCGTCACCGGAGTCGACGGAGACGTTGAAGTGCTCGCCCGCTGAATGTAGCTGCGTTCGAACCTTCTTGCACCGGACGGAATTATAATAGTGCGAACGATTGCCAACGGTCCGGTTATGGATGTTTTTGCCGAGTTTGATTTGCAAAAAATTGCCCTTTTGCTCGACGTTGACGGAACTATCGTTGATATCGGTCCGTCACCGACCGAAGTGCATGTTGGTGCCGGCCTGCTGGAGACACTCAAGCGTTTGTTCGCTCTCATGGATGGAGCGCTCGCTCTCGTGAGCGGCCGTCCGATCGGCGATCTGGATCGGCTCTTTGCGCCCTTACGTCTGCCGACAATTGGCGGCCACGGCGCCGAGATGCGCTTGCGTGACAATGAAGTATTTTTTTGGGCGAAGCCCCTGCCGCACGATCTGCGCAAGCGCCTCGCGGAAAGCACCGGCATTGGGTCCGGAGTTGTGGTTGAGGACAAGGACTATTCTCTCGCGCTGCACTATCGGAAATCTCCCGGGCTGGCAGACAGCCTGCGCCGGCATGTCGCGGCGAGCCAGGCGGCATTTCCTGGCGAGCCGACCGAATTGCTGCAGGGCAAGGCAATGTTCGAGGTCAAGCGTCCAGGCGTCAACAAGGGCGAAAGCGTTCGCCGGCTGATGGCGCATTCGCCCTTCGCCGGGCGAATGCCTGTCTTCATTGGGGATGATGTGACCGATGAGTCCGTTTTCGAGGTCTTGCCCGAAATCGGTGGCAAGGGATTCAGTGTCAATCGTCACTTTCCGGGGCTGACCGGAATATTCAGAAATCCGGCGCACGTGCGTGACGTCCTGCGCGCTCTTGCCGACGTTGGATAGGCTATTCATATGACGGACTACGGACTGGATCTTGCAGTTATCGGCAACGGCCGTACCGCGGCGCTGCTCGATCCGTCCTCACGTATCGTGTGGTGGTGCCTGCCGCGTTACGACGGGGATCCGGTTTTTTGCCGCTTGCTCGCCGGCAATGAGGATAAGGGCTTCACCGATGTAGTGCTCGACGGACAGGTCGACATCCGTTCCGAATACATTCGAAATACTGCGATCGTGTCGACCGAGCTGATCGACAAGGATGGTGGCGCGGTGCGCATCACCGATTTCGCGCCACGCTTCCAGATCTATGGCCGCACATTTCGTCCACCTCAGCTCATGCGCATCATTGAGCCGATCAGTGGTATGCCGCGCGTCACCATCCGCTTCCGTGCCACGCATCGATATGGCGAACCCGTGATATCGCGATCCTCCGGGAGCAACCACATTCGATACTGGCGCGATGAAGTGCCGGTCAGGCTCACCACTGACGCACCGCTCTCATACGTGGAGAATGAGGCATCGTTCATACTAACGCGGCCGGTGCATCTGGTTTTCGGGACTGACGAGCCCTTCGAAGGTTCGCTTGAAAGTACGTGCCGCGATTTCTGTGAACGCACGCGGGACTATTGGCACGAGTGGGTGAGGCGGCTGGCCTTTTCGATTGACTGGCAGGACGAGATCATCCGCGCGGCCATCACACTGAAGCTGTGCAATTACGAGGAGACCGGCGCTATCGTGGCGGCGCTGACCACCTCCATTCCCGAGGTCCCGGGATCAGGACGCAACTGGGACTATCGATTTTGTTGGATGCGTGATGCCTTCTTTGTCGTGCGGGCGCTGAATCGCATCGGTGCAACGCGTACGATGGAGGATTTCATCTCCTATATTCTGAGCGTCGCCGGTGGCCGCGCCGATCAGGTCCGGCCGCTCTATGGCGTGGTGCATACGGATGTCCTTGAGGAGCGAACTGCGCCGGCGCTCGCCGGATACGGAGGGGACGGACCGGTGCGGATCGGTAACGCAGCGGTCAGTCAGAGCCAGCACGATGTCTACGGCAGCATCATCATGGCCGCGACGCCGATGTTCTTTGATCGCAGGTTGCCCCGGCCGGGCGATGCTGCCCTCTTTCACACGATCGAGCCGTTTGGCGAACAGGCCGCGAAGCTCGCGCTCGAGCCGGATGCCGGTATATGGGAATATCGCGGGCGCAAGCGCGTGCACACGCATTCGGCGGCGATGTGCTGGGCGGGGTGCCAGCGGCTTGCGGCAATCGCCACTCACCTCAATTTGCCGGACCGTGCGGCCTATTGGGGCGGAATATCAGAGCGTATCGGAGAGCAGGTGCTGAATCGCGCCTGGAATCCCAAGCGCAAGGCATTTTCGGCGGCCTTCGAAAGTGACGACCTTGATGCCAGCGCGCTTTTGCTGGCCGAACTCGGGCTGGTGCCGCCCGATGATCCGCGGTTTGTGGCAACCGTGGAGGCCATCGGACATGAACTTCGGCGCGGCTTCCACGTTATGAGGTATGTCGCTGCCGACGATTTCGGCCCGCCGGAATCGGCCTTTTTGATTTGCCGCTTCTGGCTGATCGATGCAATGTGGGAAGTTGGACGGCGTGACGAGGCCCGCGACATGTTCGTCGATGCGCTGCGAATGCGAAATCGCTACGGCCTCCTGTCAGAGGACGTACACCCAGTGACCGGAAAATTGTGGGGGAATTTTCCGCAGACGTACTCAATGTCAGGGTTGATATTGACGGCAATCAAGCTGTCGCGAAGCTGGGGAGACCGGTATTGGCGCGGCTCGTCGTAGTGTCGAACAGAGTTGGTATCCCTGATCGCAGCACGCGGGCCGGCGGGCTCGAAGTGGCGATCAGACCCGCGCTCAAGCGGCACGGTGGCCTCTGGTTTGGCTGGAGTGGACGCGTTGCAGACGGTTCGATTCCGGCAGTCAAGACCGTTACCCACGACAACACCACTTACGCCACCGTCGATCTGAGCAAGGATGACTACCAGGAGTTCTACAACGGTTTCGCAAACCGTGTGTTGTGGCCAATCCTGCATTACCGGCTCGACCTTGCCGAATTCACGCGCCGCGACCTTGGCGGTTATTTCCGGGTCAACCAGTATTTCGCCACTCATCTGGAAAAATTGCTGCGGCCCGATGATGTCCTGTGGGTGCATGACTATCACTTGATTCCACTGGCCAAGGCGTTGCGCGATCGTGGCCACAACAACAAGATCGGTTTTTTCATCCACATTCCGTTCCCGCCGCCGGAAATTCTCACGGCCTTGCCCAACCATGATCAGCTGATTCCGGCGCTCTGCCACTACGACCTGGTCGGCTACCAGACTGAAGTCGATGCCGCGAATTTTTCCCGCTACATCGCCAATGAATGCGGACTGCCCTGGGCGAATGGCAATAGCTTTCACTTCGGCAACCGTGTTGTGCAGATCGGCACATTTCCAGTTGGGGTGGAGACGGAAGCATTCGCGCGCCTGGCGCGCCGTGCGATCGAGACCGAGTTCGTGCGCGACGTTCTGGGGAGTCTGTCTGGCCGTGCCATGATTATCGGCGTTGACCGGCTCGACTACAGCAAAGGCATTCCGGAACGCATGAGCGCGTTCGAGCGGTTCCTCGCGAATTTTCCCGACTGGCGCGGGAAGGTCACATATCTTCAGATTACGCCGCGTAGCCGTACAGGCATTCCCGAATATGCCGATATGGGCCGGGCCGTCGGTGAAGCGGTCGGCCGCATCAACGGCGCTTACGGTGAGGCGTCGTGGACGCCGGTGCGTTACATCAACAAGGCACACAGCCGCACGGCGCTCGCCGGACTTTACCGCGCTGCGCGCGCGGGGCTGGTTACGCCTTTGCGGGACGGGATGAATCTGGTGGCCAAGGAATTCGTCGCCGCACAAAACGCGGACGATCCGGGCGTGCTGATCCTTTCGCGCTTTGCCGGCGCCGCACATGAATGCACCGCTGCGCTGCTGGTCAACCCCTATGATTCGGAGGGAGTCGGCACCGCCATCAACCGCGCGCTATCAATGCCGCTGGATGAGCGGCGCCAGCGCCATGCGGCCAATTTCAAGGTCCTAGTGCGCAATGATATCAGCCACTGGTCCGCGCGTTTCCTTCGGATGCTTGAGGAGCCGCCCGGCAGCGCGGATGCTCCGGCGCGGGTGCGCATTGCAGGCGGGCGTTGAACCTTATGCCGCTGCCTTCATCCGCCGGACATCGGGCGGCACCGCTTCCTCGGCGAGAGCCGTGAGCGCTGCGTCCAGCGACATGACTTGCTGGTCTTCCTTGCCCAGCCGCCGGATCGAGACCGTACCGTCGGCGGCTTCCTTTTTGCCGACAACGAGCAGGACAGGGACCTTGGCGAGGGAGTGCTCCCGCACCTTGTAGTTTATCTTCTCGTTGCGGAGGTCGCCTTCGACGCGCAGCCCATGTTTTCGTGCCGCTTCGATCGCCTCGCGCGCGAAGCCGTCTGCGTCCGAGGTAATGGTGGCGACGACCGCTTGCACCGGCGACAACCAGAGCGGCAGGTGGCCCGCGTAATGCTCGATCAGAATGCCGGTAAAGCGCTCGAGCGAGCCGAACATGGCGCGGTGGAGCATCACCGGGGTGACCTTGTTTGAGTGCTCGTCGATATAGAAGGCGCCAAGCCGGCCCGGCAGATTGAGATCGACCTGCACTGTGCCGCATTGCCAGTCACGGCCGATGGCATCGCGCAAGACATATTCGAGCTTCGGTCCGTAGAAAGCACCTTCACCCTTGTTCAGTGTCCACGGCCGGCCCGATGCCTTGAGCGCCGCCATGAGCGCGCTTTCGGCCTTGTCCCACACGACATCCTCGCCGATGCGCTTGTCCGGCCTGTCGGAGAATTTGATGCGTACGTCCGAGAAGCCAAAATCCTCATAAATCGAGAGGATTAGGTCGTTCATTTTGAGTGATTCATCAGCAATCTGGCTCTCGCTGACGAAGACGTGTGCGTCGTCCTGGGTAAAAGCCCGCACGCGCATGAGACCGTGCAGTGCGCCGGACGGCTCGAAGCGATGGACTTTGCCGAACTCCGCGATCTTCACGGGGAGCTCCCGGTAGCTGCGCAGCCCGTTCTTGAAAATCTGTATGTGGCCAGGGCAGTTCATCGGCTTGACGGCATAGACCCGTTCATCTTCCTCGCGTTTCTGCGTCAGGAAGATCATGTCCGAGTAGGTCGGGATGTGCCCTGTTGTCTCCCACAGCGTCTTGTCCATCAGTTGCGGGGAGTTGACCTCGACATAGCCGGCGGCGGTCTGCCGGCGGCGGATATAGTTCTCAAGCGCCTGAAACAGGGTCCAGCCTTTGGCGTGCCAAAATACCGAGCCAGGCGCTTCTTCCTGGAAGTGAAACAGGTCCATCTCGCGCCCGACGCGGCGGTGATCGCGCTTTTCGGCTTCCTCGATCTGCCTGAGATAGGCGTCGAGCTCTTCCTGCTTCGCGAAGGCGGTCCCGTAGATGCGGGTGAGCATCGGGTTCTTTGAATCGCCGCGCCAGTAGGCGCCAGCCACCTTCATCAGCTTGAACGCATTGCCCACTTTGCCGACCGACGTCATATGCGGCCCGCGGCAAAGATCGAACCAGTCGCCTTGCTTGTATATCTTGATCTGCTGGTCGGCCGGGATGGCGTCTATCAGTTCAACTTTGAACGCCTCGCCCATCTCGCGGAAGGTTTTCTTCGCCTGTTCCCGCGACCAGACTTCCTTCGTGAAGGGTTTGTCGCGCGCGACGATCTCGCGCATCTTCTTTTCGATCACGGGCAGATCTTCCAGCGTGAACGGCTGGTTGCGGGCGAAGTCGTAGTAGAAGCCGTTTTCGATCACCGGGCCGATGGTCACCTGAGTGCCAGGCCACAAATTCTGCACCGCTTCGGCAAGCACGTGAGCGGCATCATGCCGGATTAGTTCGAGCGCACGCGGGTCGTCGCGTGGGATAAATTCGATCCTGGCGTCGCGGTCGATCGGGTCGCCTAGATCGGCGAGGGCGCCGTCGAGCACCATGGCGACAGTGCGCTTTGCCAGCGAGGGCGAGATGCCCTTGGCAATATCAAGGCCGGTTGTACCTGAGGGGTATTCGCGGCGTGCGCCGTCGGGAAAGGTCAGCGCGACCATCAGCGGCTCCTGTTGCTCACTCGCTGCCTACGAATGCAGGTAAGCGTGGAACTCGATATAGCAGGCAAATCGTACGGTGCAACTACGCCCGCGGCGTTTCATTGACGCCGCGCCAACGGCCATAGCGCCATGGCAAAAACCAGCGCGCTCTCTCAGGAAGATGACCGGGGACGAAATCCAGACCCGACGTTCCCAAGGGATGGCAGCGTAGGATGCGTGCGATCGCCATCCATCCGCCAGCCCATAGGCCGAAACGGCCAAGGGCCTCATCTGCGTAATCGGAGCAGGTCGGCAGATGCCGGCAGCGTGGGCCGAGCAGCGGTGAAAGTGTGATGCGATAAAGTTTGACCAGCCCACGCCCCGCGAGGCGAGGTAATCGCGCCAGGTGAGGTATGTGCCCTCCGTTGTCCGACATGATCAGTTTCAAGTTCCAGTGAAAGTTCAGGAGCGGAAAGTTCCATTGGAGGGTCGAAATCCAGGGAACTGCTTGGGCTTTGGTAGTGATAGCGACTTTTTTACACTAGACCCGAATCTCGCAACTGCACTAAGACTGACTGAACGCCGGGGGTATCAGGCGTCGCTTAAGCCCAGCCAGAACGTGGACGACCACGCAAGAATAAAGGGTCAGGCGGCGAGTCAGGGGAAGAATGAGCCGTTCCCGTTCGTTGGCTACCGCGCTCGCTTTGGCGGCGCCTGTCTTGTTGTTGCCGGCATCGGTGCGGGGATCCGACCGTACGCTGCCGATGCACTTCGAATTGCGCACGCAGGGCCCCGCGGATGCCTGCGGCACAAGCTGCAAGGTTTTTGTCTCCGCAGCGGGCGCGATTACCGCGGATACGCCGCGCAGTTTCCTTGTCTTTGCGCAAGGCCATGATCTGGCCGGCGCAACAATCGCAATCGATTCCGATGGCGGCTCCGTGCTCGGTGCCATTGCGCTGGGACGTGCAATACGCAAGCTAAAACTGCTTACGACAGTTGGTCGGCTCGTCGATATTCCGGCCGATGGTCAGAATGATCAGCGTGCTGTGCTTTCACCAAACGCCGATTGCGAGTCGATGTGTGCCTTTGTGCTGCTCGGTGGTGTGCAGCGATCGGTTCCGGCCGACGCACGCGTGATGGTGCATCAGATCTGGCTGGGCGACCGCCGCGAGGATCCGACGGCGGCCAGTTATTCGGCGGAGGATCTCGTGCTGGTCCAGCGCGACATCGGACGGCTTGCACAATACACCGCCGAAATGGGGGCAAGTGTCGATCTGCTCGATCTTGCGCTGCGGATCCCGCCCTGGGAGCCGATGCACGCGTTGACGCGCGATGAATTGAAGCGCACCCGCCTGACCACCGACGAATCGGATGCGCCGGTCGCCGCGACCGTTTCGGCTTCTTCCTCCTCCGCTGCGCCGGTGTCGCGGCCGATGCCTCGTATGACCAATGGTCTGCAAGCGGCCGCAATCAGCGAACAGCGCTGGGCTTTGGTCGATCGCTCGGGCGTTGCGACTTTGGCCAGGCGTCATCCGCTTACGGTCGAAGGTGAAGAAATCGGCAGCTTCGATCTGGTCGTTGCCTGCGTCGCCGGCGGCGACAGTTATGACGTAAGCTACATCGAGCGCCGCCACAGCGTTGAACAAAAGCCGCTACCGAATGCTCTCGATACCGTCAGTGTGCGTGTAGGCGGCAATTCAGCGATGCTGAAGGTGGTTTCTTCCGAACGCAAAAGTTCGCCCGACGAGCTTGTGACCTACGCGTCCGGGCGTGTGCCGGCCGGATTGATCGGCGCCTTCGGCGCCGTTGGCAGCCACTCTATGCTGATCAAGACGCAGACCGCGCATCTGGCGACAGGGATCCGCATCGGAAACACCGGGGCTACGCAGAACCTTCCCCGATTGGCCGCCGCCTGCAACAAGCCGGTTGGTGACCGCGCGGATCTGACCAGAGCAAAGACGGGCGGCTTGGCGGCGGTCAAATAGGCTATTCGGCCGCCTGCGCGCGCTTGCCGTTTAATTTGGCCTCGATCTGATCGAGGGCCGAAACCACCGCATCAAAGGTGAGCAAAGTCGACGCGTGGCGCGCCTTGTAGTCGCGTACCGGTTCAAGCACCGCAATATCAGCCCATTTCCCGATGGGAGGGGGGCCGTTCTCCTTCAGCATTTTGCGAACTGTTTCGCGTAACTCACGGAGTTCGGCCGGCTTTGCCCCGATCACGTGGCGCGCCATGATGGAGGACGAAGCCTGACCGAGCGCGCAGGCCTTCACGTCGTGGGCAAAATCCGCAACCTCGTCGCCGTTCATTTTGAGATCGACGGTTACGGTCGAGCCGCATAACTTTGAATGGGCGGTGGCCGTGGCGTCAGGTGCAGACAAGCGGCCCAGGCGGGGGATGTTGCCCGCCAGGTCGAGAATCTTCGTGTTGTAAACCTCGTTAAGCATTGATGTTTTTTCGAAGTTTGCCTCTGCCGAGCAAATGAATATATAGGGGCTGATGCGGCGGCGCGAGAAGGGTTCTTGGCGCCGGGCAGGCCTGAATGGCTTGCCGAATGGGAATGCGGCGTCCAGGCGCCCGGATCGGGCCAAAACGGTCCGGACCGGTTAACTGACGCGGCCAACCCGGTGACACACCCGGCGCCATTGCGTGCCGGTCGAACGGAGAGACCCGTCATGGACGCTAAAAACACAACCAACGTAAAGCCGTGGCCGAAGCAAGGCTTGTCCGAGCACGTGCGGGCGGTGCCTGCGCCGGTCGAACCGCGGCCCTCGCGCGAACAGGCCGAAGCGGCCGTGCGCACCCTTATCGCCTATGCGGGCGACGACCCCGGCCGCGAGGGTCTGGTGGAGACACCCAAGCGCGTGATCGGCGCCTTTGAGGAAATCTATCAGGGCTACCGCGAGTGCCCGGTGGAAGTTCTTGATCGTACGTTCAGCGAGACCGGCGGTTATGATGATTTCGTGCTGGTGCGCGATATCGGGTTTAATTCGCATTGCGAACACCACATGATGCCGTTCTACGGCAAAGCCCATGTCGCCTACATGCCGGTGGATCGTGTTGTCGGCCTGTCGAAGCTTGCACGGCTGGTCGACGTCTATGCCCGTCGCCTGCAGACACAGGAGCATTTGACATCGCAGATTGCGACCGCAATTGACGAGATCCTGAAGCCGCGAGGCGTTGCAGTGATGATCGAAGCCGAACACATGTGCATGTCCCTGCGTGGAGTGGAGAAGCCGGGGGCGCTCACGGTGACGACGCATTTCACCGGGGCATTCCGCGAGGACGCCGGCGAGCAGGTACGTTTCATGACCATGCTGCGTGGCGGACAGCGGTAAGTTCTGTCCGCGCGCCTGCGGCGCGCGCCTCAGGGTGACGGCGAAGGGCAGGAGGCGGCTTTGTCTTCATCTACGCAAGATATCGAAGAGGGCGTGACCTTCACGCCCAAATTCGACGCCAATGGGCTTGTCAGCGCTGTTGTGACCGACATCAGAACGGGCGACGTGCTGATGGTGGCGCACATGAATGAAGAAGCGCTGCGGAAAACCATCGCAAGCGGCGAGGCCTGGTACTACAGCCGATCGCGCAAGGCGCTTTGGAAAAAGGGCGAGACATCCGGCAACGTCCAGCGTGTCATCGAATTGCGCGTCGACTGCGACCAGGATGCGCTCTGGCTGAAAGTCGAGCAGCAAGGGGGTGGCGCCTGCCACACCGGCCGCCGCTCGTGCTTCTATCGCGCGGTGCCGCTGGGCAAGACAGGCGCGGTCACGCTCGAATTCCGCGACGCGGACAAGCGTTTCGATCCGGAAAAGGTTTACAAGTAGTCGCCACCGCTGGCCTCGACATCCGCTACTTGAGACTCGCCAGCAATCTTTGTGCGCGCGCGAGATGCGGTCTGTCGTACATCTTGCCGTCTATGCCGACCGCCCCGGCCCCCGGTTGCGCGGCGAATGCCGCGACCACGGCCTTCGCCTTCTCGACCTGTGCCGCGGTGGGTGTGAACACTTCATTGATGACCGGCACCTGAGCCGGGTGGATGGCGAGACGTCCGGTGAAACCATCGCGGCGTGCGGCTTCGGTGTCGCGGCGCAAGCCCTCTGAATTGCGAAAATCGACGTAAACGGTTTCGATCGCCGACAGCTTTGCGGCGGCAGCCGCGTAAAGGCACATCGATCGTGCGAGACGATAGGGCTCGGTCAGTTCGCCTTGCGGGTCTCGATTGGCGTCCGCGCCCAACTCGGCGGACAGATCTTCCGGCCCCCAGGTCAATCCGATGAGCCGCGCGCTTGCGCTGCGGAACGTGCCGGCGGCAAACAGCCCGGCGGCCGATTCAACGGCCTGCGCCAGGACCTTGATTTTTCCTTCAGGCACACCGGCAATGGCTTCGCGCGCCGTGAGCTTGGCGTCGAGATGCACAACGCTGGCGCCGCCCTCCGCCTTGGGAAACACGATGGCGTCGGGCTCGCCCGCGACAATTGCATCGAGGTCGGCGTCTGTCATGCCGGTCTCGAGTCCATTGATGCGCACGAGCAGGCGCGGGCGCTGCGTGGCTGCCCGTGCGCGCTTGAGAAAATCGAGCGCCCCGGCGCGCGCCTGGTCCTTCCGCTCGGGGGTAACCGAATCTTCCAGATCGATGATCACGGCGTCTGCGCCGCTGGCCATGGCCTTATCGAGCTTGGATTCCCCGTCAGCGGGCACGAACAGAAGGGAGCGCATGGAGCAGTCCTTATTGAGGTTCTGGAATTTAGCCCAAATACGGAGGGGGGTGCGCGGTTTTGGCGCGGGAATGGCCGTAACCTCGGGGGGTTAAATGGCGGTGGAGGTATCACCCATGCAAGGCAAAACTCTCATAGCACTTTCGATTGCGCTCTTCACCGCCGGTTCGGTCACGACGGTGGTGGCGCAGACACCGGCGCAACAGCCACCGTTCGCGACCACCAAGGTCGAGGGCACCGATAACGTCTATATCTTCCGCTACCAGAACCACCAGGCGATGTTTGTCGTCACACCCGCAGGCGTCATCGTCACTGATCCGATCAGCTATGGTCGGCCGCAGGCTGCGCAAACCTACCTGGACGAGATCCGCAAGATCACCAAGGCGCCAATCAAATATCTGATCTACAGCCACCATCACTACGATCACATTGCCGGCGGCAAAGTGTTCAAGGATGCCGGTGCCACCGTCATCGCACACCGCCGCGCCAAGGAGCGCCTCGTGCAGCTCAAGGGCCCGGACGTCGTCATTCCGGACGAGGTGGTGGATAGCAAGCGCACGATCAAGCTTGGCGGTACGGCCCTTGATCTCGTATTCACCGGCCGCAATCATTCCGACTCCTCGCTCGTGCTGCTGCTGCCGAAAGAGAAGATCCTGTTCGCGGTCGATTTCAATTCGCTTGGCGCAGTGCCGTCTCGGCTTGCCGTGAACGACTCCTACCCGACCGAGTGGGAGGCATCCTTGAAGCGCACGCTGGCGCTTGGTTGGGAGCGCATGATTCCGGGGCATCCCGGGCCGGGTGGGCGGCTTGGCACAAGGAAAGACATGGAAGAGCAGATTGCCTTCATGACGGATCTTGCCGGTGAAGTGAAAAAAGCGTCGGACGCAGGCAAGTGTTTCGACCCGGCGACGAAAGAAGTGCGGGTACCGAAATATGCGACCCTGGCCGGCTATGAACAAAATATCGAGTGGAACATACACCGTTGGTGCGGCTACTACGGTCGCGGCATCTGAACCTTTCGCGTGAGACAAGCGAGGCCCGGCGGGAACGCCGGGCTTCGTTATTTTGGCCGCATCCGCATGAAGGCCTGACGGTGACATTCGGCCACCAGCGTGTCGTCCTGTTTGAAAGCCTTGTGATGGAATTCGACGATGCCGGCGCCCGGCCGCGATTTTGACTCGCGCTTGCTCACGACCTGCGTCGTGCAATGCACCGTGTCGCCCTCGAACAGCGGATTGGGAAATTTCACGTCGGTCATGCCGAGGTTCGCGATGGTCGTGCCGACCGTCATATCCGACACCTGAATGCCGATCATGAGCCCGAGCGTGAACAGTGAATTCATCAGCGGCTGACCCCAATCGGTTTCGGTCTCGCAGAAGTGGCGATCGATATGCAGCGGCTGCGGATTGAGCGTCATGTTGGAGAACAGCATGTTGTCCATCTGTGTCACCGTACGGGTGTACCGATGCTCATAGGTCTTGCCGACCTCGAAATCCTCGAAATAAAGGCCGCCGCGCTTGTGCCTCTGGATCGTGTCCACCGTCAGTTCCTCCGAAAATCCTTGCGAAATAGGGGTTTGCGAACCCCGTTTACAGTTCATTTACCATAATTCGCCCATGCTCGGCTGGCCCCGCGAGACCTTGTTGCGTCGCGTCAAACACCCATAAGCCGAGACCTTCGCAAGGCGCAACACAATGGCCGTCAACCCGGCTGCCTCAGGCGGGACACCGCAGATTACCGGAGCGATTCGCCAGGCCGCGCAATCGACCGGAATCAGCTTCGACTATCTTCTCACGACGGCAAAAATCGAATCCAACTTCAATCCCTCCGCACAGGCTTCGACCTCCTCGGCAAAAGGACTCTATCAGTTCATCGATCAGACGTGGCTTGGCACCATGAAACAGGACGGGGCGGCCCTCGGGCTGGGCCGTTACGCAGGTGCCATCGCAAGGTCTGCTGACGGGCACTATGACGTTTCGGATCCCGCCATGCGTGCGGCGATCCTGCGGCTACGCAGCGATCCGCAAGTGAGCGCCATGCTCGCGGGTGCGCTGACGCGCAACAACGCAGCATTGGTCGGCTCGAATATTGGCCGTCAGCCGAGCAGTGGTGAACTCTATATCGCGCATTTTCTGGGGGCCGACGGCGCCGGCAAGCTGATCAATGGTGCGGCGAAGCAACCACACGCGAGTGCCGCGGCCATGTTTCCGCATGCTGCGGCAGCCAACCACAGCATTTTTTACGATGCATCCGGCCGGGCACGCAGCGTCGGCGAGGTCTACGGAAAGCTGACCCGGCTATTTGACTCGGCCCGCACCGTCGCCTTCGCGCAGAGCGGTGTGACAGATGTCGCGAACGCTTCGGTTTCCACGCTTGCGCCTCCGTTGCCACCGCCGGTGACCGTTGCAGCGACACGGGTGAAAGCCGTACCAAACGATCGTCCTGTGCAGATTGCATCCGCAGCGTCACCGAAGCCGCCAGCGCCGATTCCATCGCCGCCGACGCCGCCCGCACGGATCTCGCCACCGGACACGGCCGGCATGACGCAAGCCTTTGCGAGCGCGAACGAGAAGCTGCCGCCACCGCCGCCGGCACGACCGTCCTTCCAGTCGATGTTCACGGACCGGGTCAATCAGCCTTTGGCGCAGACCGTGAACAATCTGTGGGGTACTCCCGCCAACGGTACGCCGCCGCCGCCGGTACAGTCCTTTGATCTGTTCACCGACGTGCGGCCAAACGAGCGCAAGCTCCTGGGCGGCAAAGCCTGATTGAGCGGCTCTTGCCCCGCCGGGATGCTTAACAGCACGTCAATACCTATGGTGAACGCTTTGTTAAGCGTCCATCGGTAAGCTGATCCTGCCGTCGGGTAGGTGGCGGTGCCGTAGTGTTGGTTTGACATGATCGTCCGTCAGTTCTTGCATTGGGTTCGCCAGGCGCCTGCCGGAGACCGGGCAGAGGCCACCTCTGCACTGGCACGCGCTTACCTCTATTCCGATTTGTCCCCCGACGATCGCGCCGCTGCCGAAGGCGCAATGATCATGCTTCTGGATGATCCGTCGCCGCTGGTTCGCCGAGCGCTCGCCGAGGCTCTTGCATCGTCGGATAGGGCGCCGCAGGTCGTCGTGCATGCTCTCGCGGCGGATCAGCCTGATATTGCAATCCCGATACTCGCGCATTCTCAAGTTCTACTTGAAGATGATCTTGTGGATTTGATCGCCACCGGTCATGCCGACGTGCAGGTCGCGATTGCCGGCCGGCTAGGCTTGCCGCGCACGCTTGCCGCCGCCATCGCGGAGGTCGGCGCGGCCGAAGCCTGTCTTGCGCTTCTGGAAAATGGCGATGCTGATATCGCACGGTTCTCCATCGATCGCATCGTTGAACGTTTTGGCCATCTGGCTCCGATTCGCGAAAACCTGCTTGCGCGCGACGACCTGCCGATGGCCATGCGCCAGGCGCTGCTCTCGAAGCTGTCGCAGATGCTCGCCGGCTTCGTCGCTGCGCGGCAATGGCTCGGTTCCGAGCATGCCGAGTTCGCCACGAAAGACGCGTGCGAAAAAGCGACTGTCGCGCTTGCTGCCGACACCAGTTACGACGAAGTGGGTGCGTTCGTACAACACCTGCGGCACAGCGGTCAGCTCACGGCGGGAATGATCCTGCGCGCCTTATTGTCTGGTAACGTGGTGCTGTTCGAAGAGGCGCTGGCGGAATTGTCCAGCATTCCGATCGACCGGGTGACCGCCTACGTTCATGACAAGAATATTTCAGGGTTTCGCGCACTTTACCGCGAGGCCGGCTTGCCCGAAGTCGCCTATCCGGCATTCCGGGAGGCGCTCACTGCCATGCGTGCGGGCCTGCTGATCGGCGAGCAGGGCGGGGCGTCACGCCTCAAGCGGCGCATGGTCGAACGCGTACTCGACGCCTGCTCGCATGAGCGGGGAGAAGAGGCTGCGTCACTGCTGGCGTTGTTGCGGCGGTTCTCGGTCGAAGCCGCACGCGAGGAGGCTCGACTGTTCTGCGACGACCTGGTCGCAGACGCCTGCATCATTCAGGCCGATCAGTCCTACGCCGACGTGCAGCTGGCGGCAGCCTAGGGGCAAAATCGGGTTTAGGCCGACACTGTTTACTGTCATGGCCGGCATAGCCGTCCGAAAGGACGGCGTGCTTTTCGCACGCCTGTGTCCCGGCCATCCACGTCTTTGAATTTGCACGACCTTGAAGACGTGAATGCCACCGGAAGTCGGGCTTGCCCGACTTCCGTATCAATGATCTAGGCGCAAGTCGGGTAAACCCGACTTGCGCCGACAAGCGCGGGCATGACGATTCCATTTAAAATGATCAGACTCTAGCTGGGGCTTTCTGAATTCGGCTATTCCGGCACTATCGAAGGGCTCTTGAGTTGATCAAGGACCTCCGGGCGATCGCGGTTTTCGTGGCGGAGGAATTCATCCGTCACTTCATGTAGCGTCGTCGTCAGTCTGACCGCGAGTTGCTCGGCGTCCGAACGTGCATATTCGCGGTAAATAGCGCGCACGGCGTCCACGTGCTGCTCAATCAATTCCTCCGGAATGTGCGTGATATCGGGCGTATGTTCGATGAGCCGGCACAGGCTATCAGCCGCTGACGCAACCGCCGGATAGCCAAACGTCGCCGCTTGCCCCTTGATATCGTGGGCTGCGTGAAACAGCGCGTCCACGTTGGCTATCGTAAGGTCCTCGATGAGATCGCTGCGGGCCTGGTCGAGCCGGTGGCATTCGGCATCCATCCAGCTGGCGAACTCGGGGGATAATTCAGCCAGCGCCTTTTCTGCCCGCGCGACAGGATCCTCGATCCCCTGATCGGGCGTCCCTTTGGACATCGCGACGCGCAACTTGTTTTCCGGCGTAATCACCTCGTGATCGCCGTAAGTAACAACCGCTGCGGTATCCTTTGCTCGGGACATTTCATATTGCCTTTGTCAGACCGGAGCGCGGGCTTTTTCCAGCAGTGGCGTCTGCCGAATAACATCGGCCTTGCCGCCTTTTCGGCGCTCGGGTCCGATGTAGTTCGAATTGATGTTGCGGCGCCGATCCGGACCGAAATAGGTCTTGGTCTTGATGAACGGGCGCGGGTTGGCGACCACGTTGATGATCCGCTGGTAGAGCCCCTTCGCCGAAATCGGTTTGGCAAGGAATTCGGTAACACCGGCATCGCGTGCTGCCGTGACGCGCTTTTTCTCGGAGTGGCCGGTGAGCATGATGATCGCCACGTAAGGATTGGCGTTGGCGCCTGGCTGGCGGATCATCTGCATGAGCTCGAGACCGTCGAAAATGGGCATCGCCCAGTCAGTGATGACGATGTCGGGAATATAGTGCGTGAACGCTTCCAGGCCCGCGGCGCCGTCCTCGGCTTCATAGACTTCGCGCGCGCCGAAGCCATGCAATAGCGTGCGCAAGATGCGTCGCATGTGCGCATTGTCGTCGATTACGAGGAAACGCAACCGATTAAAGTCGATACGGACCATGGCGCCCCGGGTTCGGGCCCTTGAGCCCGATGCGGTCACCCCGAAGCTAAAGCGGCGCCGTTAACGAATGGTT
>DASXLC010000014.1:0-10820 GCA_036496445.1 Pseudolabrys sp.
AACGCGAGAGAGACCTCGAGGATAACGAGGCAAAGGCAGTGAGCAAGATGCTGCGGATTTCTCCGCAGAAGCTCAATCTCGTCGCGCAGATGATCCGCGGCAAGAAGGTCGCGAGCGCGCTCGCCGATCTCGAGTTTTCGCAAAAGCGCATCGCCAAGGATGTCCGCAAGTGCCTGGAATCGGCGATTGCCAACGCAGAGAACAATCACGACCTCGACGTCGACGACCTTGTCGTCGCCGAGGCTCATGTCGGCAAGGCGCTCGTGATCAAGCGCTTCACCCCGCGCGGCCGTGGCCGTGTCGGACGCATTCTCAAACCGTTTTCTCACCTGACGATCGTCGTGCGCCAGGTTGAGGCGCGGGCAGAAGCCTGAGGAGTAATCGATGGGTCAAAAAGTCAATCCGATCGGGCTGCGCCTCGGCATCAACCGCACCTGGGATTCGCGGTGGTTCGCCGGCAAGGCGGAATACGGCACGTTGCTGCATGAGGACATCAAGATCCGCAAGGAGCTGATGAAGCAGCTCAAGCAGGCCGCGGTGTCGCATATCGTCATCGAGCGCCCGCACAAGAAGTGCCGCGTCACCATCCACTCGGCTCGTCCGGGTGTGGTGATCGGCAAGAAAGGCGCCGACATCGAGAAGTTGCGCAAGTCTGTTGCCAAGCTCACCGACAGCGACGTCGTCATTAATATCGTCGAAATTCGCAAGCCTGAGCTTGATGCGCAGCTCGTCTCTGAATCGATCGCCCAGCAACTCGAGCGGCGGGTCGCTTTCCGCCGTGCGATGAAGCGCGCCGTGCAGTCGGCGATGCGTCTCGGCGCCGAAGGCATCCGGATTAACTGCTCACGCCGCCTGGGCGGTGCCGAAATCGCGCGCATGGAGTGGTACCGCGAAGGCCGCGTGCCGCTACACACGCTGCGCGCCGATGTTGATTACGGCGTTGCCACCGCATTCACCACGTACGGGACCTGCGGCGTCAAAGTCTGGATCTTCAAGGGCGAAATCCTCGAGCACGATCCGATGGCGCAGGACAAGAAGCTTGCCGAGGGCGACACCGGTCGTCCGCGCCGTGAAACCGCGGCCTGAGGGGACCAACAGAGTTAAGTCATGCTGCAACCGATCCGCACCAAGTTTCGCAAGGCGTTCAAGGGCCGCATTCACGGCGTCGCCACCAGCGGCAACACGCTTGCCTTTGGCCAATACGGCCTCAAGGCGCTGGAGCCCGAGCGTGTCACCGCGCGTCAGATCGAAGCTGCTCGCCGTGCGCTCACCCGTTTTATGAAGCGGTCCGGCCGCGTATGGATCCGTGTATTCCCCGACGTGCCGGTGTCGAAAAAGCCGATCGAAGTTCGCATGGGCAAAGGCAAGGGCACGCCTGAGCTTTGGGTCGTCCGTGTAAAGCCCGGCCGCATCCTTTTCGAGGTCGACGGCATTCCTGTCGCCGTCGCCAAGGAGGCGCTGGCGCTCGCTGCAGCCAAGCTGCCGGTCAAGACCCGCTTTATTGAACGTATCGCTGAGTGACGCCATGAAAGCCGCCGACGCAAGAGCGATGACGCTCGACCAACTCGATGACGAAGTGCTCAAGCTCAAGAAGGAGCAGTTCAATCTGCGCTTCCAGCGTGCCACGGGCCAGCTTGAGAATACCTCGCGCGTGCGTGTCATTCGCCGCGACATCGCGCGAATGAAAACCATCGCGGCGCAGAAGCGCGCCGGGATGCCGGAACCGGCCCCGAAGGCCGACGCTGCGCCTGCGCCCGCCAAGAAGAGCAAAGCTGCCAAACCGAAAGCTGCCGCGAAGCCGAAGTCGCGCGCCAAGACGAACAAGACGAAGTCGAAGGGATAAGGGGTTCGAGATGCCGAAGCGTACGCTCCATGGCGTTGTCGTGAGCGACAAGCAGGATAAGACCGTGGTCGTGCGCGTTGAACGTCGCTTTACGCACCCGACGATGAAGAAAACCATTCGCCGGTCGAAGAAATATCATGCCCACGACGAGGCCAACACCTATTCGGTGGGGGACGTGGTGTGGATCGAGGAGCGCCGCCCGATTTCCAAACTCAAGCGCTGGGCTGTGGTCCGGGGCGAGAAGAAACAGAAAGTTCAATGAGCGCTATGCGCGACCATAAAGTGAGACTCGCATCATGATCCAGATGCAAACCAACCTCGACGTGGCGGACAATTCCGGCGCGCGTCGCGTCATGTGCATCAAGGTGCTCGGTGGCTCCAAGCGTAAGTACGCCACCATCGGCGACATCATCGTCGTCTCCGTGAAGGAAGCAATTCCACGTGGCCGCGTGAAGAAAGGCGACGTGATGAAGGCTGTCGTCGTGCGCATCTCCAAGGATATCAAGCGCCCGGACGGTTCCGTGATCCGCTTTGACCGCAACGCGGCGGTGCTGATCACGCCGCAGATGGAACCTGTCGGTACCCGTATCTTCGGGCCGGTGCCGCGCGAACTGCGAGCCAAGAATCACATGAAGATCATCTCGCTCGCCCCGGAGGTGCTGTGATGGCCGCCAAGATCCGCAAGGGCGATAAGGTGGTTGTACTGACCGGCCGTGACAAGGGCCGCACGGGCGAGGTGATCGAGGTGCGCCCCGATCAGGATCGGGCACTCGTGCGCGGCGTCAACATGGTCAAGCGCCACCAGCGCCAGACCGCGCAGCAGGAAGGCGGGATCATCTCCAAGGAGAGCTCCGTCCATTTGTCCAATCTGGCGGTCGCAGATCCCAAGGACGGCAAGCCGACTCGCGTCGGATTCAAGTTCGTGGGCGAGGGCGGCGCGCGAAGGAAAGTGCGCATCGCCAAGCGTTCGGGAGTCGAGATCGATGGCTGATACTCAGCAGCAGGGCAACGAGCCCAAGAAAAAGCCACCCCAGACGCCGAAAGGCGCCAAGGATGGCGGCGCGCCCAAGAGCGATGCACCGAAGGTGAAGAAGCCGCGTGAGCGCTCCGACTATATCGCGCGTCTGAAGACGCATTTCGAGCAGGACGTACGCGAGCAGCTAACCAAGCAGTTCAGCTACTCCAACCGCATGCAGGTGCCCAAGATTACCAAGGTTGTGCTCAACATGGGCATCGGCGAGGGTGTCGCCGACCGCAAGAAGGTGGACAACGCCGCCAATGACCTGTCGCTGATCGCCGGCCAGAAGGCAGTGATCACCAAGTCGCGCAAGTCGATCGCGACCTACAAGTTGCGCGATGGCCAGGCCATCGGCTGCAAGGTCACGCTGCGCAAGACGCGCATGTACGACTTCATCGACCGGCTGGTGAACATCGCGCTGCCGCGCGTGCGCGACTTCCGGGGCCTCAATCCGAAGAGTTTCGACGGCCGTGGGAACTACAGCCTCGGCATCAAGGAATACACCGTGTTCCCGGAGATCGATTTCGACAAGGTTACCGATACCTGGGGCCTCGACATCACCGTTTGCACGAGCGCGCGCAATGATGAAGAAGCGCGCGCGCTGCTGACCGCGTTCAACTTCCCGTTCCGGCAGTGAGGTCGGTCCTCATACGCGGAACCGCAAGGAGTGAAAGTATGGCGAAGAAAAGTTCGATTGAGAAAAACAACAGGCGGCGCAGGATGGCAAAGAAATTTGCCAGTCGGCGCGCGAAGCTCAAGACGATCGCGCACGACAAGAAGCTGCCGATGGAGGAGCGTTTTGCCGCTACTTTGAAGCTCGCCGAAATGCCGCGTAACTCCTCGAAGACGCGCATACGCAACCGCTGTGAGCTCAGCGGCCGTCCGCGCGCCTATTACCGGAAACATCGCTTGAGCCGTATCGCTTTGCGCGAGCTTGGTTCCAAAGGCCTCATTCCGGGCCTTGTGAAGTCGAGCTGGTGAGGAGGGCGCGATGGTAAATGATCCGATCGGCGACATGATCGCGCGTATCCGCAACGCGCAAATGCGGAATAAGTCGAAGGTCTCGATGCCGGGGTCCAAGCAGCGCGAGCGCGTGCTCGAGGTGCTCAAGACCGAGGGCTTCATCCGCGGCTACGCCAGCGTGGCGCATGCCAGCGGCCGCTCCGAACTGGAGATCGAGTTGAAATATTTCGACGGCGAGCCGGTGATCCGCGAAATTGAGCGCATCTCCAAGCCAGGCCGTCGCGTTTACGTGGCGGTTCGCAATCTGCCGCGCATCAACAACGGTCTTGGCGTCGCCATTCTGTCGACTCCCAAGGGCGTGATGGCCGACCACGCTGCCCGCGAGGCCAATGTGGGCGGCGAAATCATCTGCACGGTGTTCTGATGTCACGCATCGGCAATAAAGCGGTCACAGTTCCGACGGGCGTTACCGCCAACGTGGACGGCCAGACCGTGAAGGTGAAGGGGCCCAAGGGCGCCCTTCAGGTCGTTGTTCACGACGATGTCTCGGTTGCGATGGACAAGGGCGCGATCACGCTCGAACCGCGCGGCGAGGGCAAGCGCGCTCGCTCGATGTGGGGAACCTCGCGTACCCTGGTCGCCAACGTGATGTCGGGCGTGACCAAAGGCTTCGAGGAGAAGCTTGAGATCACCGGCGTTGGATATCGTGCCGCGGTTCAGGGAAAGACGCTGCAATTGCAGCTCGGATTTTCCCACGACGTGAACTATCCGATCCCGGAAGGCATCGCGATCACAACACCGAAGCCGACCGAAATCGTGGTGACAGGTGTCGACAAGCAGAAAGTCGGCCAGGTCGCCGCCGAGATCCGCGGTTACCGCCCGCCTGAGCCCTATAAGGGTAAAGGCGTGAAATACGCAAACGAGTACATCTTCCGCAAGGAAGGAAAGAAGAAGTAAGGGATACGCGCGATGTCGAGATTGACTGATCGAACTGCGCGACGGACGGCGGCGGTGCGCCGCAAGGTCAAGCTTGCGGCCGGCACCAGCGGTCGCGCGCGGCTGTCGGTGTTTCGTTCGTCCAAACACATCTATGCGCAACTGATTGATGATGTGAAGGGCGCGACTCTGGCAGCAGCCTCCTCGCTGGAAAAGACGATGCGCGAAGGGACCAAAACCGGTGCCGACATCGCGGCGGCGAAGGCGGTCGGCAAGCTGATTGCCGAACGAGCGAAGGAAAAAGGCATCAAGGACGTCGTGTTCGACCGCGGCGGCTATCTCTATCACGGACGCATCAAGGCGCTGGCCGACGCTGCGCGTGAAGGCGGCCTCAACTTTTAACGGATTGGTCAACCATGGCACATGAACCACGACGAGAGCGCGGCGAACGCGGCGGACGCGATCGCGAGGAGCGCGACAGCGAGTTCACCGACAAGCTGGTTCACATCAACCGCGTGGCCAAGGTGGTCAAGGGCGGCCGCCGTTTCGGCTTCGCTGCGCTGGTGGTGGTGGGCGACCAGAAAGGCCGGGTCGGTTTTGGCCACGGCAAGGCTCGCGAAGTACCGGAAGCGATCCGCAAGGCGACCGATGCTGCCAAGCGCAGCCTGACACGCGTTCCGTTGCGCGAAGGCCGCACGCTGCATCACGATGTTCTCGGCCGTCACGGTGCGGGCAAGGTGTTCCTGCGCGCTGCGCCTCCGGGCACGGGCATTATCGCTGGTGGTCCGATGCGCGCGGTATTCGAAACCCTCGGCATGCAGGACGTTGTGGCGAAATCGCTCGGCTCATCGAATCCCTACAACGTGGTGCGGGCGACCTTCGATGCGCTCAAGCACCAGGATTCACCGCGCTCGGTTGCAGCGCGCCGCAATATCAAGGTGTCCACCTTGCAGTCGCGCCGCCGCGAAGGCGACGCGGAAGCGGCGGCTGATTAAGGAATTCCGCGCATGGCTCAGGCACAAAAGACGATCAAGATCGAGCAGGTCGGCAGCCCGCAGCGGCGCCATCACGATCAGCGCGCGACGCTGATCGGGCTCGGTCTCAACAAAATCGGCCGCATGCGCGATTTGCCGGATACGCCGGCGACCCGCGGCATGATCCGCAAGGTGCAACACCTGGTACGCGTGGTCGGCGACGCGAAGTAAGAGGACACGCTACGATGAAACTCAATCAGATTGCCGACAGACCGGGTTCGCGCAAGAAGCGCATGCGGATCGGGCGTGGCATCGGCTCGGGCATGGGCAAGACCGGCGGCCGCGGCGGCAAAGGCCAGACTGCGCGGACCGGCGTGCGCATCAAAGGCTTCGAAGGCGGCCAAATGCCGCTGCATCGGCGGCTGCCGAAACGCGGTTTCCGCAATACGTCTTTCGCGGTCAGGCTCAACGAAATCAACCTTGGCAAAGTGCAGGCCGCGATCGATGCCGGCCTTATCGATGCCAAGGCTCCCGTCGATGTCGCGGCCATGGTCAAGGCCGGCCTGATGCGGCGCGAGAAGGGTGGCGTGAAGCTCCTTGGTGACGGCGAACTCAAGAGCAAGGTCGAATTTTCGGTCTGGCGCGCCTCGAAATCCGCCATTGCGGCAGTGGAAAAGGCCGGCGGCACGGTGAAAGTCCTTGCGCCGGCCAAGAAAGCGGACGCCGAGCCGAAGGGAAAGAACAAGCGCAAGGCCCTGGAAGCTGCCAAGGGTGGCGATAAGCCGAAAGGCGGCAAGCCCAAGGTTGATGCGAAGGCTGATGCGGAAGCCGAGGCGCCGAAGGCCGAATAATGGCGGCCATCCGCCGGGTTCAAGTTCGGGAAGGCTTACCTATCTAATAGGACAAACCGCGGGGCGACGCGGCGGAACGGCTGGGGGCGGCAGGAGCAACTGATGGTTTCGGCAGCGGAACAACTGGCGGCCAATCTCAATTTCTCGGCGCTCGCCAAGGCGGAAGAGCTCAAGAAGCGCATCTGGTTTACTGTCGGCGCGTTGCTGGTCTATCGCCTCGGCACCTACATTCCGCTGCCCGGTATTGACCCCAACGCCTGGGAACAGATCTTCAATACTCAGGCGGGCGGCATTCTCGGCATGTTCAACATGTTTTCCGGTGGCGGCATCCACCGGATGGCGATCTTCGCGCTCAACATCATGCCCTACATTTCGGCCTCGATCATCATTCAGCTGATGACAACGGTCTCGCCGACGCTTGAAGCGCTCAAAAAGGAAGGCGAGCAGGGCCGCAAGATCATGAACCAGTACACACGGTATCTCACCGTGGTTCTCGCGGCATTTCAGGCTTACGGCATCGGGGTCGGTCTGCAAGGCACCGGAAGCGTGGTCAGCAGTCCGGGCATCTTCTTCCTGATGTCGACAACGATCACGCTCACCGGCGGCACGATGTTCCTGATGTGGCTCGGCGAGCAGATCACCTCGCGCGGCATCGGCAACGGCATTTCACTCATCATCCTGTCGGGAATCGTGGCGCAACTGCCGTCAGCGATCGCCGGCACTCTCGAGCTTGGCCGTCAGGGGGCGTTGTCGACCGGACTCATTCTCCTCGTGATCGTGATGGCGGTCGCCGTCATCGCCTTCATCGTTTTCATGGAACGCGCGCAGCGGCGCCTTCTGATCCAGTATCCCAAGCGTCAAGTCGGCAACCGCATGTTCGAGGGTCAGTCCTCGCACTTGCCGCTTAAATTAAACACCTCGGGCGTGATCCCGCCGATTTTCGCGTCGTCGCTGCTGCTGCTGCCGACCACGGTCGCAAACTTCAATGCAGGGCAAGGACCCGGCTGGCTGACGACGGTCACTACGCTGCTGGGGCACGGCCGGCCGATGTTCCTTATCCTCTACATCGCGCTGATCGTGTTCTTCGCGTTTTTCTACACCGCGGTCGTATTCAATCCGACGGAAACGGCAGATAATTTGAAAAAACATGGCGGATTCCTTCCGGGTATCCGCCCGGGCGAGCGCACCGCCGAGTACATCGATTACGTGCTGACCCGCATCACCGCGGTTGGCGCACTCTATCTCGCCATCGTCTGTCTCATTCCGGAAATCCTGATTTCCTATGCGGCGGTACCGTTTTATTTCGGCGGCACGTCGCTGTTGATCGTGGTCAGTGTCACGATGGATACGGTGGCGCAGATTCAGGGCTATCTGCTCGCTCATCAGTATGAAGGACTGATCAAGCGCTCGAAGCTGCGAGGTCGCTCGCGATGAGAGTGATTCTGCTCGGCCCGCCGGGGGCGGGGAAGGGCACGCAAGCGCAGGGTTTGATAGCCAAACACGGAATTGTCCAGCTTTCGACGGGCGACATGCTGCGCACCGCCGTCGCAGCGGGAACTCCGGTTGGCCTTCGCGCCAAAAGCATTATGGAACGAGGCGAGCTGGTCCCTGATGACGTCGTGGTGGCGATCATTGCCGATCGCATCGATCAGCCTGATGCCAAACGTGGCTTCGTGCTTGACGGGTTTCCGCGCACCGTGCCGCAGGCGGAGGCGCTTGACCGGTTGCTCGGCGAGCGGGGCCTCAAACTCGACGCGGTGATCGAGCTGAAAGTGGATGAGGGAATTCTTCTTCAACGCATCGAGAAGCGAATCGCGGATATGACCGCCCGCGGCGAGAAGATACGTTCGGATGACAATCCGGAGGTGCTCAAGGGCCGCCTCTTTGCCTATCGGGAGCAAACGGCGCCGCTCGTTGGCCATTACGCCAGCAAGGGCCTGCTCGGGCGCGTGGATGGGATGGCCGCGGTTGACGATGTCTCGGCGCAGATCAGCCGCATACTGGCGCCCGCAAAGGCGCCTCGGGCTCCTCGGAAGGCCGGTCGCAAATCCACGGCCAAGGCCGCGCCCAAGGCCGCTGCCATGGCTGCTCCAAAGTCAAAGTCCAGAGCGGGCCGCCGCCGAAAGAGCAAAGCCGCCAAGGCGATCAAGGCGGGCAAGCGGACGGCCCGCAAGGGGAACGCGCGCCGGACACGACCCACGGCGACCAGGCGCAAAAACAAGCCAGGACAGCGCAAAAACCGTACCCGGCGGAGGTTGACGCGGACGTGATGAATCCCTTAATAAGCTGCACATTCAGGAGTTTGACGCGATGCCGGGCCCCAATAAGGCGGGGGACGGGCGTCGTGTTACGCTTTGCGCTATCCCCTTCCAGGGACACAAGAATTCGGCGCCTTTTGCGCCATCGGCCGATATAGGGAGAAGTTAAGTGGCTCGTATCGCGGGTGTCAATCTACCAACCAACAAGCGCGTTGTGATCGCGCTGCAGTACATCCATGGGATCGGGCCCAAGAGTGCTCAGGATATCATGGGCAAGGTTAACCTGCCGGGGGAGCGGCGCGTGTCCCAGCTTACGGACGCCGAGGTCCTCCAGATCCGTGAAATTATCGACCGCGACTACATGGTTGAGGGTGATCTGCGGCGCGATGTTCAGTTGAACATCAAACGGCTGATGGACCTCGGCTGCTACCGCGGACTGCGCCACCGCAAGGGACTTCCGGTCCGCGGGCAGCGCACCCACACCAATGCGCGAACCCGTAAGGGGCCGGCGAAGACTATTGCCGGCAAAAAGAAGACCCCGGGACCGACTTGATAACAGGATGAGCCCAGCGCCGATGACGGCGCACGGGCGCGAAAGGATTGAGAATGGGTAAGGAAGCCACCCGCGTCCGCAGGCGCGAACGAAAGAACATCGCGTCTGGCGTCGCCCACGTCGCCGCTTCGTTCAACAATACCATGATCACCATCACTGACGCGCAGGGCAACACGATCGCCTGGTCGTCGTCCGGGACCATGGGTTTCAAGGGCTCGCGCAAATCGACGCCCTACGCTGCGCAGGTTGCCGCTGAGGATGCCGCCAAGAAAGCGCAAGAGCACGGCATGCGTACTCTCGAAGTCGAAGTGTCGGGCCCAGGCTCGGGCCGTGAGTCGGCGCTGCGCTCGCTGCAGGCCGCCGGTTTCACAATTACTTCTATCCGCGACGTGACAACGATTCCGCATAACGGTTGCCGGCCGCGAAAGCGTCGTCGCGTGTGATTGTTTCTTTCGCGCGGACCATGCGGCCCGCGCGCGTGCTACCGCCGAGATTTTCCCCACGCGGCGGGTGGGGTGCACTAGGCGCGATAAGGCCGCGCCGTTGAAAAGGTGAAGACGTGATCCAGAAGAATTGGCAGGAACTGATCAGGCCGAACAAGCTCCAGGTCTCCGTCGGCGGCGACGCTGCGCGGGTTGCAACGGTGGTTGCCGAGCCGCTTGAGCGCGGCTTCGGTGTCACGCTTGGCAATGCGCTGCGACGCATTCTGTTGTCCTCGCTGCAGGGCTCAGCGGTGCAATCGGTACATATCGATGGCGTGCTGCATGAGTTTTCCTCGATCGCCGGCGTGCGCGAGGACGTCACCGACATGGTCCTCAACATCAAGGACATCGCTATCAAGATGCAGGGCGAAGGCCCCAAGCGCATGGTGGTGAAGAAACAAGGTCCCGGCACGGTTACTGCGGGCGACATTCAGACCGTCGGCGATGTGGTCGTGCTCAACCCGGATCTGATCCTCTGCACACTCGACGAGGGCGCCGAGATCCGCATGGAGTTCACCGTCAACACCGGCAAGGGTTACGTGCCGGCCGAGCGCAATCGTCCCGAGGACGCGCCTATCGGTCTCATTCCGGTCGACAGCCTCTACTCGCCGGTGCGCAAGGTTTCCTATAAGGTCGAAAACACGCGCGAAGGTCAGATCCTCGACTACGACAAGCTGACCATGACCATCGAGACGAACGGAGTGGTGTCGCCCGAGGACTCGCTCGCCTATGCCGCGCGCATCCTGCAAGACCAGCTCAATGTGTTCGTGAATTTCGAAGAGCCGCGCAAGGCGGAGGCCGCGGAGACCATTCCGGATCTGGCCTTCAACCCGGCCTTTCTCAAGAAGGTGGACGAGCTCGAACTGTCTGTGCGCTCGGCAAACTGTCTGAAGAACGACAATATCGTCTATATCGGCGATCTCGTGCAGAAGAGCGAGGCGG
>DASXLC010000015.1:0-2619 GCA_036496445.1 Pseudolabrys sp.
TTGTACCAGCCGATGATGGAGGCATCGACGAAGCGCTGCACCAGGTCGGGCCTCTTCTGCACGGTCTCGACGCGCGCCTCGATCAGGGTCGAATAGGTGTTGTAGCCGGCGTCGGCGAGCAGGATCACGCCCGGCTTGAAGCCGGCGGCTTTCTCCACCGCGTACGGCTCCGACGTGACATAGCCCTGCATCGCGCTTTGCGCGGTGGCGATGAAGGGTTGCGGATTGAAAGTGTAGGGCCGGACATTCTTGTCGCTGAAACCGTACTCGGACTTGAGCCACTGATAATAGCTGGTGATGCCTTCCTTGGAGACGAACAGCGTCAACGGCTTCAGCTCTTCGAGCCTGGTGATCTTCGCTTCCGGATGCGTCAGGAACACCTGCGGATCTTTCTGGAAGATCGCGGCGACCGACACCAGCGGCACGTTGTTGGCGACCGCGTCGAACGACATCAGCGTGTTCGCGGCCATGAAGAAGTCGATCTTCCCCGCAATCAGCAGCATGCGGTTATTATCGTTCGGGCCGCCTGAAACTATGGTGACGTCGAGGCCGTATTTCCTGTAGGTGCCGTCGGCGACAGCCTGGAAGAAGCCGCCGTGTTCGGCCTCGGCGACCCAGTTGGTTCCGAACGAGACCTTGTCCAGCCCTTGCGGCTGGTCCTTTGCGGCGCCCTTGCTGTCTTTTTCCTGGGCCAGGGCAGATCCCGCAAGACAGGCGGCCAACAGACCGGCCGTTAACGCTCGCAGCAGGAGAACAGGCCGCATGATTGGACTCCGTCGTTCTTACCAGTGGAGTGGATTTGACGTTCGCTCCCTGCCAGTCGCGCATCGGAAAGCGAACGTCAAATCCAAAGCTCCACTAGAATCAATAATTTCTAGTGGTCCTTAATTCCAACATTCGCAAAAGTGCTTGCCGCGATGGCATGCGAATGTTGGAATTGGACCACTGGCCCATGATGGGGCCACTTAACTAACCCCGAAGCCGGCCAAACGAAACCTCCATGCCTTCCGCCCCTCCCCGCGACTGGACCGCGATCGACTGGACCAAAGTCGATGCCGCAACGGCTGCGCGCTGGATCGCGGTGCTGCCGCTGGCGGCGACCGAACAGCATGGCCCGCATCTGCCGCACGAAACCGACGTGATGATCGGACAGGCCTATCTGGCGCGGGTGCGCGAGCAACTTCCCGAAGCCATCCCTGCAACGTTTCTGCCCATCGAGAGGATCGGCATCTCGACCGAGCATATCGATTTCGAGAAAACGCAGACGCTGTCGACGGAGACGGCGCTCGCCAAGTGGAAGTCCATCGGCGAGAGCGTGGCGCGCGCGGGCGTGAAGAAGATCGTGATCGTCACCAGTCATGGCGGCAACAGCGCCGCAATGACATTGGTGGCGCAGGATTTGCGCGCCTATCACCGCATGCTGGCGGTGACCACGTCATGGTTTCGCTTCGGCACGCCGGCCGGACTGTTTCCGGCGGAAGAATTGCGGCACGGCATTCACGGCGGCGCGGTCGAGACCTCGATCATGCTGGCGCGCTTCACGAAGCATGTGCGACTTGATGCGATCGCGGACTTTCCCTCGCGCGGCATCGCGATGGAGAAGCAGTATCGTTGGCTTTCGACGCAACGTCCCGCGCCATTCGCGTGGCAGGCGCAGGATCTTCATCCCAGCGGCGCGGTCGGCAACGTGACGCTGGCGTCCGCCGAGAAAGGCGAGGCGTTGCTCGAACACGGTGCGCGCGGGTTCATCGAATTGCTCGGGGACGTCGATAAATTCGACGTGACAGAATTGTCGAGCCGCCGCCGCAAATAGCAGATTTCCTCCCGTATCATATTGCAATTGCTATATAAATTCGCCTTACCAAAAATTCACGTATAGCCCAACGAACCGGATCGCAGGAGCCTCCGTCCAATCGGCACAAGCGGGCCACGACGGACCGTTTCTCAACCGGATGGAGTATCCCATGACGATCAAGACCAAGATTGCCGCTCTCGCTGTCGCTGCTCTCACCATCACTGGCAGTATCGTTTCCACCACGACCGGCGCTCAGGCCGGCGGTGGCGGTGGCGGCTTCCATCATGGTTGGGGTTTCGGTGGAGCCCTGCTCGGCGCCGCCATCGTCGGCAGCGCGATCGCAGCCTCGACGCCGACTCCGTATTACCGCTCCTGCCTGGTGCGCCAGTACGACGCCTTCGGCCGTTACATCGGCACCGTGAACGTCTGCTACTGAGTTTCTGAAGACGGGCATGATCCGGAAAAGTGTGAAGCGGTTTTCCGAAGAGATCATGCCGCAATAAGAAGCTGGATCCCGCGTCAGGTGCTGATCCCCCGGCACCCACGGGACTTCATCCACCCCGTGTCGTGCCCCGACCCGCCCGGGCGTCCCCCCGGGCGGGTCACCCTTTTCACGCACGCCGCGCGATGTTGCACGGCCGTCACATCACAATGCCAACCCGATATCAGCGACGCTTTGGACCATTGTATTTGCGAATTAATCGCAATAAGGCTCGATGGTTCGGGGCTATGAAGTAACGGGGACAGCGGACCATTTCGCTCGTTCGATCTGCTCGCGCGGCATTAGCGTGCTGCGATGGCCGAAAACGAGTCGGCATGCCCGC
>DASXLC010000016.1:0-2791 GCA_036496445.1 Pseudolabrys sp.
TCAAGGCGCAAGCGTTCGAGCAACCCGGAAACCAAGGTAGTTGAGCCGGTAGTCGGGGGTGAACCAGTAGCGGTTCGCCGAGCGGAGGAAGGCCGGAGCGAGGAGCCAGGATCCGCCTTTCACGACACGGCGAGAACAGTCAGCACCCTCGATCCAAGCCGAGCCGTCCACCGGCGCGCCGATGTAGCGCTCGTGGTAGCAATCCTCCGTCCACTCCCGGACATTGCCCACCATGTCGTAGAGACCGAACCCGTTAGCGGGAAACGAGCCGACCGGCGCGGTTTGCCTGGCGTCCCATTGGCTGCCGCAGGCGTGGCAGTTGGCATTGTTCGTGCCGATGGCATCGCCCCAGGGATAGGCCGTCTGTGTCCCGGCGCGCGTCGCATATTCGTATTCGGCCCCCGACGGCAGCCGATATGACTTGCCGGTCTTTTTCGACAGCCAAGCGACGTAAGCTTCGGCATCATCCCAGGAAACGTTGATCACCGGTCGGCGGCCGCGGCCCCAGCCTTCATCAGAGGGCTTGTAGCCGTTGCAACCGCCATCGGCCGCGCACGCATCCCATTCGTCGAAGGTCACCTCAAACCGGCCGATTGCAAATGGTCGAGCAATCGTGACCGTATGTTGTGGGTTTTCGTCGATAGAATGTCCCGGCTCACTTGTCGGCGATCCCATCGTGAAGCTCCCGGCCGGCACCACCATCATCTCCGGGCAATTCGCACATTCCTTAAACGTGTCCTTCGGCTTCAGCGCCTTCTCCTGCATCGGCGATAGCGGCGCAGCCTGCGTCGACGCGGCGGGTGTCGGCGTCGGCGTCACTTGGGACGACGCCGGCATTGTGAGCCATACGATGATTGCGGCGCCAAGCGCGGACAGCCCAACTAACGATGTCAGCACTGGCACAGTGCGCCGCCGCCGGCCGACCTCTTGCTCGTCGCGGTACTTCGCTGCCGACACATCGCGCAGGTGCTGCGCTTGAGCCTCTGCCGCCTGCCGTCGCGCTTCTTCACCTAAAATCATCGTGTTCTAAGCGTCGATCTTGCTGAGTTTGGGGTCGCGATCTTTGAATAGACCGATATTGTATTGGTGGCTTCACCGGAAGGAACGGCTTCAATGTGCGGTTGCCTAAAGCCGACGCGCGAAAGCGTGATGTAGAACGCGGCCACGTTCATCAGCGCCCACAGTGCAAAGGCGAAGGTGTAGTCGCCCAGAAGAGACTTGCTGGCGGCCAGGGTGACCGTCATGGTGAAGCCGCACGCCGCGCCGGCGGCCTTGGCCAGACCGCTGACCGCGCCGACGTGCCGGAAGTAGAGCGGGATCAGCTTGATGACCGCCGCCGCGGCGGCGCCGGCCAGCAGCGCAAGCCCATAAATGGCGAACAGCTCGACGTTCAGTGAAATCTGCATGGCCATGACCAGGGCCAGAACGACCATAACGCCGAACAGCCAGCCCAGGATTCTCAGGGCATCGAAACGGTCGGCCAGCCAGCCGCCCAGCGGCCGGGTGACGGCGACGCAGACCACCAGCAGCGAGGTGTACACCATGGACGCGCGGGCGGCATCCACATGCCACCGGTCGAGCAGATAGGTCGGCATCGCCGACGCGAAGAAGGTGAGGGTGCCGAAGGACACCCAGTAAAGATAGGCCACCAGCCATACCACCACGCCCGAACGGTATACGGCGACGATTTCGCGCACCGATTCGCCTTGGTGCTGCTTGTACGGCGAATCGGACGTAAAAAACCAGTAGGCCAGCGCCATCAACAGTGTAGGAATGGCGAAGATCGGAAATATCAGGCGCCAGCCGTCCGGGCCGTTCAGGACCTGCGTAACCAGAAAAGTGACGGCCAGCATGCCGACGGTGATTCCAATATTGCCCAGAGCAAAGATGCCAAGGGCTGTACCCTGCTTCGATTTGGGGTACCAGGACGATACGTGAGCGTTGCCGACTACGAAGCTCGCGCCTCCGAGTCCAAGCAGCGACCCCAGAAAAAGAAAGGCGTAGTAACCCTCGGCGAAGAGCCCGGAAAGCAGGATAATTGTGAGGCTCAGAAGCAAAAGCGTGAAGACCGTCCGGCCGCCGTACTTGTCCGTCCAGATGCCGAGCGGGATGCTGACGGCGGCCGCGAAAAAGGGCTCCATCGCAGCCAGGACGAGCACCTGAGTGGCGCTGAACGCGTACCACTTGATCAGAAAGGGGGCGAGCGCGGAAAACATTCCCCAAATCGCAAAACCGAGGGTAAACGCCAGGAACGATATCCACAAAACCCTGGGGTTGCCCGGCGGATCGGGCATCACATCATCAACCTCGACAGCTGGATTTTCCACGGCTTCCTTCCTACAAAAAGATATATTTATTTGCTGGGTATTTTAATTGCCGGCTCACCGCGCTTGCGCCAACGGATAAGGCTCCGCTTCCTCCTTCTCATCGTGACGGGCGAGCAACGCCCGCAGGGCGCCGGCGATGCGGTCATATTCCTCGGCATGGTGTGCTTCGAGCGCATCGTTCAACTCATCGAACAAGACCGGCAGGTCCCGGTGACCCTTGCGCAGCGTGGCCGTCAACACGGTTTCAGCTCCGACCGCAGGAAACACATCTTTCTCATCGATGAATTATTGTTGCTTTTAAGATACCGCTTTGATCCAAATCAAGATATATACAAGATACATATATAAGCGGCGGTTCCGTGGCAGAAGAATCCCCAAAGGATTGGCTGGCATTGATTCAGCCTAAACTCATCCCGCTCTAGAGCCGATTCCGTTCAGGTCCGAACAGTCTCTTTCGTCATGCG
>DASXLC010000017.1:0-18510 GCA_036496445.1 Pseudolabrys sp.
AACGGGGCCGGCAAAACCACCTTGCTCCGCGCGCTGATGGGCGCGCTGCCGGCTCGCGGCAAGGCCGAACTCGGCCATGTCGATCTGCTGGCTTTGCCGGCGCACCGCCGGGCGAGCCAGGGCATCGGCTACATGCCCGAGGACCGGCGGCTGGTGCCGGAATTTACTGTGGAGGAGAACATCCGCCTTCCGACATGGTCGACCAGGGTGGACGGCGCCGATCAGCGGCTGGAATGGATTTTTTCGATCATGCCCGAGGTGGCGCGTTTCAGCCGCCGCCGCGCGCTGGAGCTGTCCGGCGGTCAGCAGAAAATGGTGGCCCTGGCGCGCGCGCTCATGGCGGGAACGCACATTCTGCTGTTGGATGAGCCGTTCGAGGGGCTCGCGCCGGCCCTCGCGCGCCGGCTTGGCGAAGTCCTGGCCAACCTGAAGACCGAAGGCGTTTCGGTGTTGATCGCGGAATCGAACGAGAGTCATGTGATCGACCTGTTGGCGCGGGCCTATTTCATCGAGCGCGGCACGGTCACTGACAAGCGCCAGGCAAGTCTCCGCTAGTCGCACCGCACCGTCATTCCGCCGTCCACGACGATCTCGGTGCCCGTGACAAAACGAGCCTCGTCGGAGACTAGGAACAGCGCGGCGTTGGCGGTGTCGCGTCCATCTCCCATGAAGCCGATCGGGATGCGCTCGAGCCGCGATTTCAGGAGCGCTTCGACATTACCGCCGGCGCGCTGCCCGGCCAGCCGGGCTTCGACCATCGGCGTATGCAACTGCCCGGGCACGACGGTGTTCACGCGAATGCCCTTGTCGGCATATTGCACGGCCACAACGCGTGAGAGCTGGATCACTCCGGCCTTGGTCGCGGCATAGCCGACCTGCGCCGAACCAGTCCAGCGCAAACCGGATGTCGAGGCAATGTTGACGATGGCGCCGCTTTTTTGCCGTTCCATTACCGGCAGCACGTGTTTCAGAGTGAGGAACACGCTCTTGAGATTGTAGTCGACCTGGGCGTCCCAGACGTCCTCGCTCATTTCGACCGGTCCGCCGGCCGCGGATCCACCGACATTATTGACCAGCACGTCGACACGACCGAAGCGGTCAAGGCAGGCCTTCACCATGATTTCAACCGAGGCTGAGTCGGTGACGTCGCATTGGTGGGTGACAATCTCGCCGCCTGCTGCTGACACCCGTTCGACGGTTTCCGCAACGCTGTCGAGATTGCGGTCGATGGCGAAAATTCTGGCGCCTTCTTCCGCGAAGCGCACCGCCGTTGCGCGCCCGTTGCCCCAGCCGGGACCGATGCAGCCGGCACCGGTGACAATGGCGATGCGGCCGTGCAGACGTCCGCTCATGTTTGTGCTCCCGTCAGATGGCGCGCCGGGGCGAAGCGGTAAAGACGTTTTGGATTGTCGACGAGCAATGCCTGCCGCGCAGCTTCGTTTGGCGCAATCTCGGCGAGGATATCGACCAGCACACCGTCATCGGGAATTGGCCCCTGATGGTTCGGATGCGGCCAATCCGTGCCCCAGAGGCAGCGGTCGCCGGCCTCCGCAACCAGCTTGCGCGCGAACGCCACCGCATCAGAGTAGGGTGGGCCCTGCCGCGTAACGCGATCCGCGCCGCTGACTTTCACCCACACGTTCCTGTCGTTGACCAGCGCGAGCAGTGCGCTGAATGCCGGCTGATCGAGGCCGAGCGAGGCATCGATGCGTCCCATATGGTCGATCACGACCGGCACAGGGGACCGCTTGAGTGCGGGCGCGAGGTCCGCGATCAGCGCGGCCTCCATGTGGATTTGTAAATGCCAACCAATATCGGCGAGGCGCTTGCCGAAGCTGATGACCTCATCAATGCCCGGCCCGCTGGCGAGATGTGTCATGTAGTGGAAGCGCGCGCCACACAGACCGGCAGCGTTGAGCCGTCCGAGTTCTGTGTCGGACGCTGTCACCGGTACCAGGGCCACGCCTTTATAAGAGCCGCCTGTCGCGGCGATCGCATCGACGGTGACCGAATTGTCGGTGCCGTGGCAGGCCGGCTGCACGATGACGCAATGCTGTATACCAAGCCGCTCGTGCAGCCTGAACAGCAGTTCCTTTGGCGCATCCGAGGGCGTGTAGTTCCGCCCCTCGGCGAAAGGAAAACGCTTGCGTGGCCCGAACACATGCACATGCGCGTCGCAGGCGCCCGGTGGCAATTTCAGCCTGGGTTTGCCGGGCGTGGCCATCCAGTAAGGGGAATCGGACGGCGTGCCTGCGTTATGCTCCATCACGCGTCCTTGGCCCGGGTGTGTTCGAAAGCCGGCTCGTGGGCGGTAAACCGGTCCAGCCAGTCGACCAGAGTGGGGTAGGTGGGGCGCCAATCGACCTGCTTGCGCCAGTCGAGATAGCCGAGCGCGCACGACAGGCCGATCGAGACCACGTCGGTTTTATTCTCGTCGGGTGGTGATGCCTCGAACGCCGCCAATCCCCGCGTAATCTTGCCGCGCTGATGCGCAAGCCAGCGCGGCGAATGAGGCAGATCGGGGCGGAAGCGGGTCTCGTATACCACCAGGATTGAAGCATCCATGATGCCGTCGGCGAGGCGCGACAACGTGAGCATCCGATAGCGATCGCGTCCGCGCAATGGCAGCAGCCGGTCCGTGCGGGCGACGTCCTGCAGGTACTCGATGATAATTCCGCTGTCGTAAATCGTGCTGCCGTCGGCCAGGACAAGGCATGGCATCTTGCCCAGCGGATTCTGCTGACGCAGCGTATCGTTGCCATCCAGCGGGTCGGCAGGAGTGACCGCCACGCGCTCCCTTAGTCCCAGCGCCTCGATCGCCATGCGAACTTTTCGCCCGAATGGCGATGTTGGCGTGGAACGCAGCACGAAGCTTTCAGCTGCGGACATTGTGAACCCGGCCGGCTTACTTTTCAGTATGGACGCCGGCGTCGACGATCACCTTGGCCCATTTCTTCGTTTCGCTGTCGATGTAATCGCGGAAATGTTCCGGGGTATCGCCGACCAGGATCGCGCCCTGGCTCGCCAGCTTCTCAACGACGGTCGGGTCTTTCATCGCTTCGACGGCGGCCTTGTTGAGCGCGGCGACGATCTGCGGCGGCGTCTTTGCCGGCGCGACCATGCCGTACCAGTTTTCGGTCTGCAGATGCGCCATGCCGACCTCGACGGTGGTCGGCACGTCGGGCGCGCTTGGGACCCGCTGTGTTGTGCCCACGGCAATCGGCTTGAGCTTGCCGGCCTTGATCTGCGGCAGCAGCACCGGCAGGTCGAGGAACACCATTTGCACCTGCTGGGCGAGCAGGTCATTCACGGCGGGGGCCGCACCGCGATAGGGCACGTGAATGATGTTGATGCCGGCGGTGAGCCTGAATAATTCGCCGGCAAGGTGCGGCATGCTGCCGGGACCCGAGGACGCGAAGTTGAGCTTGCCAGGCTGCGACTTCGCCAGTGCGACGAGTTCCTGCATGGTATTGGCAGGGACGCTTGTCGCCACCACGAGCATCTCCGGCACCTTGGCGACCAAAGTGATCGGCTGCAGGTCCTTGAGAGTGTCGTAGGCAACTTTCTCCATGCTCGGGCTGATGGCGAGCGCGCCGGCGCTGGAAATCGCGATCGTGTAGCCGTCCGGTGGCGCCTTGGCGACGACATCCGTGCCGACCACGCCGCCTTGTCCCGAGCGATTGTCGATGATGATGGTCTGCTTGAGAATTTCCGACATGCGCTGGCCGACGACGCGGGCGATGATGTCGTTAGGGCCGCCGGGCGGGAACGGCACGATCAGGCGGATGTTCTTGTTGGGAAAATCCTGTGCGGTGGCCAGCGTCGGGCACAGCAGGGCCAATCCGAGCAGCAGCGGTCTCAAGGCTTTCACGGCAAATCCTCCCCATCCATTTTTATGCTTCGTTCGCAAGCGCAGACACCTGCTTTATTGCGAACTCGCCGCATTGCCAAGCGCGGGAGACCCCACAGGCTTCGAGGCCGTCTTGACTTTAATCCTAGAATGCCGGGCATCCACGTCTTGCCGGCGAGAAGACGTGGATGGCCGGGACAAGCCCGGCCATGACGGATGAGAGTCCGCACCCGAAACGTGCAACACATTCCGCTCATCCCCGCGCAAGCGGGGATCCAGGCTTTTGCTCACAAGAGATGGATGCCTGCTTGCGCGGGCATGAGCGGATGTTGTGAAGGAGTGCCGCACCCTCGGTGTCATGCCCGGCCATGACGGATGAGGGCAGGCTTGCGCCGGCATAAGCGGAGAGGCACAAGCACGCGATTGACATGGCGAGCAAGGAGCACCCAATGGAAATCGACTTACCGGACGTCGTGGCGGAGGTGAGGGCGGCATTTGACCGCTACGAAAAAGCGCTGGTCACAAATGATGTTCCGATGCTCGACGAGCTTTTCCGCGACGATCCGCGCACTATCCGCTATGGCGCGACCGAAATTCTCTACGGCTCCGACGAAATCAAATCATTCCGCGCCGCCCGCTCGCCGGTCGCCCTCGGACGCAAGATTTCGCGCACGGTGATTACCACCTTCGGCCGCGACTTCGCGGTCGCGTCAACGCTTTACGAACGTCCGACCGCGCCTGGCAAAATCGGACGGCAAACGCAGACCTGGGTAAAATTTCCGGAGGGCTGGCGCGTGGTGGTCGGCCACGTCAGCCTGATGGACAAGCCAGCGGCAGGTTAGAGCGCCGCCACGGCCTGCACTTCGACCAGCAGCGCTTCCTGGACGAGCCGGTCGATCATCAGCAGCGTGTTGGGTGGATAGACGCCGTTCGAAAACATTTTCGGAAATTCACGCAAGCGGTACTTCATGAATTTCGGAATATCCTGCGAGTGCACCAGGTAAGTGGTGAACTGCACGATGTTGCCCCATCCGGCGCCGACCGATTTCAAGGCGGCTTCGATATTGGCAAAGGTCTGCACGCATTGGGCGTCGAAATCATCGACGCCCACGACCTTGCCGTCCCGATCGACACCCACCTGGCCAGCGATGAAAACGAATTCCGAGGCCTTCACGCGGGTGAGATGCGAATATTGCCCCAGTGGCTTGCCGAGCGCGTCCGGGTTGAGAATCTTGATGTCAGCCACCTTTGACTCCTGTCCTTACGCGCTGCGGCAACTACAGCGGCGAATGTTACTCGACCTGCACGCCGCTGGCCTTGATCGGCTCTTCCCACTTCTTGACTTCGCTCCTGACGAAATCACCGAGCCATTGCGGGCTGCGTTCGTTCGGCCCTGCAACTGTTGCCCCGAGCGTCGCCAGTCGCTCCTGGACCGCAGGTGTTGAGATGGCACCGACTGCGGCTTCATTGAGCTTCTTCACGACATCAGCCGGCGCGCCTTTCGGCAGGAACAGCGCGCTCCAGGTGTAAGCCTGCACGTCGAGGCCCTGCTCGCCGGTGGTGGCGAGGTTCGGCAGCACCGGAGATCGGTCCTTGGTCATCATGGCAATGCCCTTCACCTTGCCGCCATCGATCTGCGGCTTGGCAGTGGCGATGATGTCGCACAGGAAGTCGATGCGGCCGCCGACCAAATCCTGCATGGCAGGGCCGGTGCCTTTGTAGGGAACGTGCGTGATCGTTGTGCCCATGGCGCTATTGAGCACGACGCAGCCTAGGTGCGTTGCGGAGCCTGCGCCTGCCGAGCCATATTGCATCTTGGCCTGGTTGGCTTTGGCGTAGGCGATGAATTCCTTGAAGTTGCTGACGGGCAGGTCGGGCCGCGTGATGAGCGCAATCGGCGTGACCGCGAGATAGGCAACCGGCGTGAAATCATTCACCACATTATAGAGCGGATGCTTGTAGAGCGTCTGGTTCTGCGCGTGGGTGCCGACGCTGCCGAGCACCATGGTGTAACCGTCGGGCTTGGCCTCGGCGACACGCTTCGATCCGGTCATGCCGCCGGCGCCGCCGACATTTTCGACTACGACAGTTTGCCCGAGCAGTTCACCCATGCGCTGCGCCACGATGCGGCCGATCGTGTCCTGCGGTCCACCGGCGGCGAATGGAATAACCATCGTTACCGGGCGCGTCGGGAAATCCTGGGCGCCGGCCGATCCGGCGAACGCCAGTGCGGCAAGAGCCGCAGCAAACAGTGCTTTTTTCATTGTTGTCCTCGTTGTCTTCTCCACCTGACAGGCAAAGCCTTGCGCGGCGCGCGCCCTCCGGTCAAGCGGGCCGAACAGAACGGCTAGCCGGCTTCGACGACGTCCTCGGGGAATTGATGCAGCCGGTCGCCCGGCCCGTTCCCGCCGATCAGGTAGTTGTCGCAGAGCCAATTGAGGTAGCCGCCATGGATATACGTCGGATGCACGACGATATTCATGTCCTTCTCAATGGTCATCGGCTCATCGTGTCGCACCAGCGGGCGCTCGACAAGGTCGTAGCCCTGGCCATGACAGTAGAGCCGCGCCTCCGCCGGTCGGCCGTTTTTGCGCATGAAATCGTTGAAGGCGTCCCAGATGTCCTTGCAGGGTGTGCCGGGCTTGAGCAGATCGAGCGTCAGCTTGCGCGACGCTTTGCAGAACGCGAGTTCGTCTTTCATCGCCTGCGGCACTTTGGCGCCGACCACACAGGAACGGCCAAGCTCGGTGTACATGCCGCCGGGCCCGTTGTCCTCGACCAAAAGGGCAATCTGGTCACCCTTTTGGATGACACGGTTCTGCAAATGCCGGTTGGCAAATTTCGACGGCGTGCCGAGCGGCATCGATGCGCAAAGATAGATGCCATTTTCGCTGCCGTGACACTGGCTATAGTGCTGCGCAACAGCGGCAACCTCGGTGTCGCGCATCCCCGGTTTGGCGGCGGCAAAGGCGGCGCGCATGGCGCCGTCCTGCATCAGCGCGGCGCGCTTAACGAGTTCCATCTCTTCCGGACTCTTGATGACCTTGATTTTGTCGACCATGTCGGTGGCATCGACGAAGCGCGCCTGCGGAAAGGCGCGCTTGATGTAGTCGAGCGTCGCATACGACATCTGATACGTGCCGACATAGCCGATGGTCGCCTGGGCGAAAGGTTTGAGCGCCGTCGCTGCAAGTTCGGCGTCGTATTCCTTTGTGTAGTGCGCGGAAGCATAGCTCGGCGTGGTGAGGATACGTTTGACGCCGCGCCAGCTCTGGTCGCCCTGAGCCGTCGCCTCATTGCCGCCGAACGGCCCCTGACACACCACAGTCATCTCGTCATCGCGCGGGAAGACGACGGTGTTGGGATATCCGTTGGTCGCCGGCATGTCGGTGAAATAGCGCACGTAGCCGCCCATGTGATCGTTGTTGTTCTGCATCAGCAGGACATCGATCTTTTCCTTTTCCATGGCGGCGCGCACGGCGCGCCAGCGGCGCTCGAGCTCGGCATTGGAGATCGGCGTGTTCAGGCGTTCGGACAAAGCCATGGTTCTAGTCTCTCCAGGACGCGGGCTTGCGCACGATATTGATCATGGACTTGAAGTCGCCGGAAAGAAACTTCGCCATATTGCCGGCGATGGTCGGCATAGCGCGGTCCTCGTAGCCCTGCGAATAACCGCCGAGATGCGAAAAAATCGTGACGTTTTTCGTTCTCCACAGCGGGCTGCTGGCCGGCAATGGCTCCTGCGCAAAGACATCGAGTGCCGCGCCGGCGATTTCGCCGCTTTCCAGTGCGGCGATCAGCGCCGGCTCGTCGACCACACCGCCACGCGCGACATTGACCAGATAGGCCGTAGGCTTCATTGCCGCAAAAACCTTAGCACCGACGATGCCACGGGTTTCGGCTGTTAGCGGTGTAAGGGCCACAAGATAGTCAAGTTCGGCAACAACCTTCACAAGGTCGTCACGGTGCGCCATACGGTCAAAGCCGGTGGCATTGCGCGGACCGGTGCTGATGCCGATCACCGTCATGCCGAGCGCCTTGCAAATGGGTGCCAGATATTCGGCGATCAGGCCAACGCCAAGGATGCCGACGGTCTTGCCGGAAAGCAGCGAGGCCGGCCAGCGTTCCCATTGGCCCTTGTCTTGCGCAACATTGGCGCGCGGCAGATCGCGCGCGAGCGACAGCATGTAGGCGATGGTTGCTTCCGAAACCGGCGCGCCGTGGATGCCGCGAACATTGGTGACCAATACCTCTTTGCCGAGCGAGGGCAGGTCGATGATGTTATCGACACCTGCGCCGAGCGCCTGGATCCATTTCAGCTTGGGTGCATCGCGCACGACGTGGTCGGCCATCGGTGGCGAAAAGCACAGCAGGATGTCCGTGCCGGCAATGTAGGGGCCGACATCATTGTGATGGCCGACCACATTGATCGTCAGTTGCGGAAACCGCTCCAGCAGCATCGCCTTGTAACGGGCGCGCATGGCTTCCTGGACTTCGGTAAGGATCAGGATGTTCGACATGGGACGTTCTATATGGGGACGGAAGGTATAGCGCGTGATGCCGAAAAGTTGGAACCCGTTTTCTCTCTGGCGGCAAGGTTTGCAAACGGGGGTGACCCGCATCGCGGGTCTGGGCTAAACTCAGGCTCAATAGTGGGGACGTTCCATGCCGATCGATCTTGGCCAGGTGGACTGGCTGTATGTTGTCTTGCTGGCATTTTTTGTTTTTGTCACGACCTATGTCGGCGGATTTCTCGCGTTCGGACGCCGCTGGACGGCCGCTCTGGCGTCAACCGTGCTGTTCGTGGCGCTGTTCGTGTTCTGGACTTACTACCCGCACCGCGTGCCGGGGCCGCGGGCGATCAGTTTGCCGGGTACGACCACCACCACGACGGCGCCCGCGCCGGCTGCGCCCGCTGCTCCGGCAGCGCCGCAAAAGCCACGCAACCCGGTCACCGATATCACCCCGCGCAATCCGGTCACCGACGTCACGCCCCCGGCGGTGCCGGCTGCTCCGCCCGCGGTTCCTGCAACTCCGCCTGCCGCACCGGCTCCTTCGCCCGCAGCCCCGGCCCCGGCGCGCTAGGCTTGCAAGCAACCGTCCGAATGATGTTTTCTCAGGATGTTAAGAGCATAGCGGGAGAAGAAGGCAGAAGAGCTGCATGAAGAAAGTTTATCCCGACCCAAAAACCGCGCTGGCAGGCCTGCTCAAGGACGGCATGCTGATCTGTGCCGGCGGCTTCGGCCTCTGCGGTATCCCTGAGGAACTGATCAAGGCGATCCGCGACTCCGGTGTGAAGAACCTCACCATCGTGTCCAACAATGCAGGTGTCGACGGCGCCGGTCTCGGCCTGCTGCTGGAGACGCGGCAGGTCAAGAAAATGATCTCGTCCTATGTCGGCGAGAATAAATTCTTCGCGCAGCAATATCTCGCCGGCGAACTCGAGATCGAATTCAATCCGCAAGGCACGCTTGCCGAGCGCATCCGCGCCGGGGGCGCCGGCATTCCGGCCTTTTTTACGCGCACCGGCGCAGGCACCGACATTGCCAAAGGCAAGGAAGAGCGCGAGTTCGATGGCAGCCGCTACATCATGGAGCGCGGCATCATTGCCGATCTGTCGATCGTGCATGCGTGGAAGGCTGACACCGAAGGCAACCTCGTCTACCGGAAGACGGCGCGCAACTTCAATCCGATGATGGCGACGGCGGGCAAGGTGACGGTGGCCGAAGTGGAAAACCTTGTCGAGCCCGGCCAGATCAATCCCGATCACATCATCACGCCGGGCGTGTATGTCCAACGCATCGTGCACGTGCCGAATGCGGTCAAACACATCGAGCAGCGCACGGTGCGCAAGCGTGCGGCCGCAGCAGGAGTGGAAATCTAATGCCCTGGACCCGCGATCAGATGGCCGAACGCGCAGCCAAGGAATTGCGCGATGGTTTCTACGTCAATCTCGGCATTGGCATTCCGACGTTGGTGTCGAATTACATTCCCGACGGAATGACGGTTCAGTTGCAGAGCGAAAACGGCATGCTCGGCTTTGGGCCATTCCCTCTCGAGGGAGAGGAAGATCCCGATCTGATCAATGCCGGCAAGCAGACGGTGACTGAACTCCCGACCACGAGCTTTTTTTCTTCGGCGGATTCATTTGCGATGATTCGCGGCGGACATATCGACCTTTCCATTCTCGGCGCAATGCAGGTTGCCGAGAACGGCGATCTCGCCAACTGGATGATTCCCGGGAAAATGGTGAAGGGAATGGGCGGCGCGATGGATCTGGTCGCCGGCGTGAAAAAGGTTGTCGTGGTGATGGAACACACCGCGAAGGACGAACCGAAACTTCTTCACAAATGCAAATTGCCGCTCACCGGTGCCGGAGTGGTGGATATGGTCATCACCGACCTCGGCGTCTTTGCCATCGACAAAAAGGGCGGTGGCATGACGCTCGCCGAGCTTGCGCCCGGCGTTTCGGTCGACGAGATCACGAAGAAGACCGAGGCAAGTTTCAAAATCGATCCGAAGCTGAAAAATTGAGGCCAAGAGGAATACCAGCAACTATCCCGGCTGCTTGCTCATAGGCTGCTTGCTGGCAGGCTGCGGTGGTCTTGCCGGCACGGTCTTTGCCATAAAAGCCCGCATCAAAGCGGCGATGTCATCAACCGCTTCGTCCATGGCAAAGTGGCCGGCTTCGAGGACATGAACCTCGGTGCCGGGAACGTCGCGCTTGTAAGCGTCAACCTCAGCCAGAGCGAAAGCCGGGTCATATTTGCCCCAAATCACGAGCATGGGAGGCTTGTGGGTGCGCAAGTAGTCTTGCCAGGCCGGATATGCAGCGAGATTGCTTTGGTAGTCATAAAACAGCGCAACTTGGATCTCGGCTATTCCAGGCTTGCTCAGGTACGCGAATTCGTCGTCCCAGAGGTCGGGGTTGTACCGCTCCGCGCGAGGTGAGTTGCCGATGTGCCGTGCCTTGGCCCCTTGAAGAGCAGTCAGGCGCTGGCGGAACTGATCTTCGTATTTGGCGCGATCGGCCCAAAACGCTCGCGGCCCAGCCCAGCGTTTTTCCTCGAGGCCATCGTTATGCGCGACTGCATTTTGAACGACGATCGCCGTCACGCGCTCGGGATGGGCAACCGCCAGCCGAAATCCAATTGGTCCACCGTAGTCGTTCAAATAGAGCGCATATTTATTCAGGTTCAAGGCCTGGGTGAATTTATCGATGACGTTTGCAATATTCTCGAATTTGTAGCTGAACTTGTCGGGGGATGGCGCATCCGAGTGGCCGAAACCGGGATAGTCCGGAGCGATCAAATGGTATCGGTCTGCGAGTAGCGGAATGAGCGTATCGAACATGCGTGAAGAAGACGGAAGACCGTGGAGCAACAGGATCGTAGGTGCCGACGCCGGTCCGGCCTCGCGATAAAAAATCTTCAGTCCACCAATGTCCAGATACTTATAGGTCGTGGTCGCGTGGGTTACCGGAACGCTGGCCGGTCGGGCTGTGGCGTTGAATCCAGCCGTCATCACAAACGCGATTGAGACTCTCGCAGTGGTCTGTGCCAGCCATGGAATCATCTTTCCTCTCGTCCTCGTAAAAGGTTGTTTCGCCGTTGGCTTTCCCAACGTAAAGCGGCTGCGGCGTATACTGGCCGGGTCGAGCGATAACAACGGGGTCACGACCGTTCTGACGAAGTTGTGATTGAGAGGCGATAATCGGGTCGCTGACTGAAATACCGTCGCGTACCTTGAATGCGCATGGCCGCGAAGTCCGATTTTTGGCGGTGCACCGTCCTGCATCGCCACTAAGACCGAGGCAGGGTGAAGCATTAGGCCGCAGACTGCGGACTGGAACTAAGTTGGCCTTTCGGCTTTTGTGGCTCAATGGACCGGAGCGACCGATTTAATCGCGAGTTGGACGAGCTTGAGAACCGCTTGCCGAACTGGGCACGCGGCGTGCTTCGGCGTGCGCGGACTCCGGACGCGGTTTTTTTGCGCACTTTGGTTGCGCTGCTGCTGATCATCGGAGGAATTGCCGGCATCGTTTTGCCGGTCCTCGGCTTCTGGATGGTGCCGCTGGGCCTGGCCTTGCTGGCGGTCGACGTCCCGTTCCTTCGCGGGCCGCTGGGGCGGCTTCTGGCTTACATCAACCGTAAGCTCGCGTCGCAGGCGAGCTGAGCGTCTGCGCAGACCATTTGATTTTCCTTAAAGAGCCGGTACAGGATCGCCCCCAACGAGAAAAGGGGGAAACATGCTCTCCGACGCCGACCGCAAGAAGGCTGCCGACATTCTGGTGGCTGCGCAGAATGAGCGCAAACAGGCGACCCAGCTGCACATTACCTTTCCGGATATCACGATCGAGGATTCCTATGCGATCTCCACCGAGGTCGCGAGCCGCAAGATCAAGGCCGGCGCCAGATTGATCGGCCATAAAGTCGGGCTCACATCGAAGGCGATGCAACGTTCGTCAATGATCGATGAGCCGGATTACGGCTATATCCTCGACGATCAACTGATCGCCGATGGCGCCAAGGTCAAGCACGCCGACTACTGCAAGCCACGGGTCGAAGTCGAACTCGCCTTCATTATGGGCAAGAGACTGCAGGGGCCGGGCGTGGGTTTAACCGATGTGCTCCGCGCAACCGAATACGTGATCCCGGCGATCGAGATTGTGGACGCACGCCTCCAGGATCAGCGCAAGATCGTCGATACCGTCGCCGACAACGGCGCTGCGGCTGGCATTGCAATGGGCGGCCGGCCGGTCGGTCCGATGGACGTTGACCTGCGCTGGGTAGGCGGGATTATGTACCGCAACTCCGAAATTGAGGAGACAGGATTGGCTGCCGGCGTGCTTGGTCATCCGGCGCTTGGCGTCGCATGGCTTGCGAACAAGATCGGTCCGCATGGACACGCGCTGGAGCCAGGACATATTGTGCTCGCCGGTTCTTTCACCCGCGTCGTGTTCGCTCAGAAGGGCGACACGCTGCACGCCGATTTCGGATCTCTCGGCGGCATTGCCATTCAATTTATATGAGCAACAACATGATCGAATTCCAAACCAACGCCTTCAAGCGCGCCCTCAGCCAGGGCAAGCTGCAGATTGGCTTGTGGTCGAGCCTTTGCAGCAACATCGCCGCCGAAATCATTTCCGACAGTGGCTTCGACTGGATCCTGCTCGACACGGAGCACTCGCCAAACGAGATTCCGGATCTGGTGACCCAATTGCAGGCCATACAGCGCGGTACTGCAACGCCAATTATCCGTCCGGCCTGGAATGATGCGGTGCTGGCAAAGCGCGCACTCGACATCGGCGCGCAATCGCTCCTCTTTCCCTATGTGCAGAACGTGGAAGAGGCAAAGCGCGCAGTCGCCTCGACGCGATATCCGCCGCAAGGTATTCGCGGCGTTTCCGTTGCCGCTCGTGCCAGTCGGTACGGGCGCGTGCCGGGCTATTTGACCAAGGCGAACGATGAGATTTGCGTTCTGGTGCAGGTCGAAACGCGCACCGCGCTCGATCAGCTCGAAGCGATCGCCAGGGTCGACGGGGTCGACGGCGTATTCATTGGACCATCCGACCTCGCAGCCTCGCTCGGACATCTCGGCAATCCACAGCACGCCGATGTGCAAAAGGCCATGCAAGACGCGGCCAGGCGCCTCAAAGCCATCGGCAAGCCCGCCGGCATTCTGACCGGCAACGAAGAGGAGGCGCGCCGCTATATCGACTGGGGCTATCAGTTCGTCGCGGTCGGTGCCGACGTCGGCCTGCTCGCCCGCAACGCGGACGCACTTGCCAAGAAATTCAAGAGCGGTTGATACGGGACAGTTCGGGCAGATCCAATATAATCAAGCACTTAGCAGCGCACGCGAACCTTTAGTAGGCCTTGCCGCGCGTCGCTAAAACCTGTCAGAAATGCGCGACGAGGGGCCGCCGCGTATGAGTGAAGAGCTGATCCTCGCCACCGAGGATCTAACCAAGGAATTTGCCGGCTTTATCGCCGTCAACGGCGTAAGCCTGCGCGTGAAGCGCGGGACCATCCACGCCTTGATAGGACCAAACGGCGCCGGCAAGACGACGTGCTTCAACTTGCTCACCAAATTCCTGAGCCCGACGCGCGGACGTATTCTGTTCAAAGGCCAGGACATCAGCGCGATGCAGCCGGCGGATGTCGCGAGGCTTGGACTGGTGCGCTCATTCCAGATCTCCGCAGTGTTTCCGCATATGACCGTGCTGGAAAACGTGCGTATCGCTTTGCAGCGGCGACGAGGCGGCTCATTTGATTTTTGGCGGTCGACGTCCGTGCTCAACGATCTGAACGAACGGGCCATGGAGCTGATCGCCGACGTCGGACTGTCTTCGGTGGCAGACTGGACGGCTGTCGAACTCCCATACGGCCGCAAGCGCGCCCTGGAAATCGCCACCACTCTGGCGCTCGATCCGGAAATGTTGCTGCTCGACGAGCCGACCGCAGGCATGGGTCACGAGGACATTGACCGCGTCGCGCAGCTGATCAAGCGCGTGGCAGCCAATCGTACCGTGCTGATGGTGGAGCATAATCTTTCGGTTGTCGCCGATCTCTCCGACCACATTACCGTGCTCACGCGCGGGCGCGTGCTGGCGGAAGGCGACTATGACACGGTGTCCGGCAATTCCGAGGTTCGCGAGGCCTACATGGGAGTGGGCCATGCTTGACGTGAGAACACCGCTGCTCGTGATCAAGGATCTCCAGGCCTGGTACGGCGAGTCGCATATTCTGCACGGTGTGACGTTCGATGTGAACGAAGGTGAGGTCGTGACGCTGCTCGGGCGCAACGGCGCGGGCAAGACGACGACGCTGAAGTCGATCATGGGTATCGTCGGTCACCGCACGGGGTCGGTGCGTTTTCAGGCGGAAGAGCTGATCGGCCGCAATTCGGATCAGATTGCGCGCGCGGGCGTCGCCTTCTGTCCAGAGGAACGCGGTGTCTTTTCCAGTCTCAATGTCGAGGAAAACCTGCTGCTGCCTCCGGTGGTTAAGCCTGGCGGGCTCTCGCTCGATCGCGTCTTTGAGCTGTTTCCCAATCTCAAGGAACGTCTCGGTTCCAGCCAGGGCACCAAACTCTCGGGCGGCGAACAGCAGATGCTGGCGATTGGCCGCATCCTTCGCACGGGCGCGCGGCTGTTGCTCCTCGATGAGCCGACCGAAGGACTTGCCCCCGTCATCATTCAGCAGATCGGCAAGACCATCCGCACGCTCAAAGAGCAGGGCTTTACCATTCTGCTGGTGGAACAGAATTTCCGCTTCGCGTCGACCGTTGCGGATCGCTACTACGTCATGGAACATGGGCGTATCATTGACCAGTTCGCCAACGCTGAACTGGACGCCAATGTCGAGAAACTGCACGACTATCTCGGTGTCTGACAAAGCCGTTAGGGCAGGAAAGCAGGGAGGAATACGTCAATGAAACGATTGATGAGTTTGGCGGCCCTTGGCGTCGTTTTGGCCTGCGGCACCGCCGCTGCACAACAGGTGAACGTCAAGATCGGCGTGCTCACCGATATGTCGAGCCTTTATGCGGATGCGACCGGCATCGGATCCGTGATTGCTGCCAGGATGGCGGCAGCGGATTTTATGAAGGATCATCCGAATGTGAAAGTTGAGGTGGTCAGCGGTGACCATCAGAACAAGCCGGATATCGGCTCGCAGATCGCCAACCAGTGGTACGACGTCGATCATGTCGACATGATCGCCGATGTGCCGAACTCGGGCGTGGCGCTCGCAATCACCCAGATTTCCAGTCAGAAGAACAAGGTCTTTGTCGCCTCCGGTCCTGCAAGTTCGGATCTCACCGGACCGAAATGCAATGCCAACATGGTGCATTGGACCTACGACACGTGGATGCTGGCGAATGGCACGGGCAAGGCTGTGGTGAAGACGGGCGGCGATACCTGGTTCTTCCTCACCTCCGACTATGCTTTCGGTCACGCGCTGGAGCGCGATACCGAGGCGGTCGTGCTCAAGAACGGCGGCAAGGTGCTGGGCAAGGTTCGTCATCCGATCAACACCAACGACTTCTCGTCGTTCTTGCTGCAGGCGCAGGCTTCCAAAGCCAAAATCATTGGTCTCGCCAACGCCGGCGGCGACACCATCAACTCGATCAAGCAAGGCGCCGAATTCGGAATCGTAAAAGGCGGGCAGAAATTCGCCGGCCTTCTGGTTTTCGCGACCGACGTTGCCGCGCTTGGCCTCCCGACTGCGCAGGGCCTCGTTTTGACCGAAACTTTCTACTGGGATCTCAACGACGAGACGCGCGCCTGGACAAAGCGCTGGCATGCGGAGCGCAACGCTGCTGGCAAATATCCGGCCATGAACCAGGCCGGCGTTTATGCCGGTACGATGCACTATCTCAAGGCGGTGGCTGCGCTGAAAAGTACAGCCGATGGCAAGGCGGTTGTTGCCAAGATGAAGGAAATGCCCACAGACGATCCGCTGTTCGGGAAAGGTACAATCCGTGCAGACGGACGCAAGCTGCATCCGGCCTATCTGTTCGAAGTGAAGAAGCCGGAAGAATCGAAATATCCCGGTGATTTCTACAAGCTCCGTGCGACAATTCCTGCGGCCGAAGCGTTCCGCCCGCTCAATGAGGGCAACTGTCCGCTGGTGAGCGGTTGAGTTTTCTCTGATCTGAACCGATCCAAAACAACAAGGAGGATGCGTATATGAGAAAAACCCTAGGACTGGCGGCTCTGGCCGCGGTTCTCGCCTGCGGAGGGGCTAACGCCCAGCAGGTGAACGTGAAGATCGGCGTGCTGAGCGACATGTCGAGTCTCTACGCTGATATCGGCGGGCCGGGCTCGGTTGCCGCCGCGAAGATGGCGATCGCTGACTTCACCAAGGATCATCCCAATGTGAAAGTCGAGATGATCAGCGGCGACCACCAGAACAAGCCCGACATCGGTTCGCAGATCGCCAACCAGTGGTACGATGTCGACAAGGTCGACATGATCATCGACGTGCCGAACTCCGGCGTGGCTCTGGCGGTCAGCAATGTCACCAACAACAAGAACAAGGTGTTCATTGTGTCCGGCGCGGCAGCGTCCGACCTGACCGGTGCGAAATGCAACGCCAACACCGTGCACTGGACATATGACACCTGGATGCTGGCGAACGGCACCGGCACCGCGATGGTGAAGACGGGCGGCGATAGCTGGTTCTTCCTCACCTCCGACTATGCGTTCGGCCACGCGCTCGAACGCGACACGGCGGCCGCCGTCGAGAAGGCGGGCGGTAAAGTTCTCGGCAAGGTCCGCCACCCGCTGAACACGAACGACTTCTCGTCATTCCTGCTGCAGGCGCAGTCATCGAAGGCCAAAGTGGTCGGCCTCGCCAATGCCGGCGGCGACACGATCAACTCGATCAAGCAGGCGGCCGAGTTCGGCATCGTCAAGGGTGGTCAGAAGCTCGCCGGCTTGCTCGTGTTCGCGAGCGACGTGAATGCGCTCGGACTCAATACTGCGCAGGGTCTAACGCTGACCGAGACCTGGTACTGGGACGCGAATGATACCAACCGTGCCTGGACCAAGCGCTGGCATGAAGCGGGTGCCGGATCCACCAAATTCCCCACGATGATTCATGCTGGGGTCTATGCCGGCATCCTGCACTACCTGAAGGCGCGCGTCGAATTGGGTGGCAATCCTGAGGGCAAGGCCGTGGTCGCCAAGATGAAGGCGATGCCAACCGATGATCCGCTGTTCGGCAAAGGCACGATCGATGCGACCGGTCGCAAGCGGCATGACGCTTACCTCTTCGAGGTCAAGTCGCCTGCCGAATCGAAGCACCCCGGTGACTTCTACAATCTGAAGGCCACCATTCCGGCCAAGGATGCTTTCCGCGATCCGAAGGACAGCGGTTGCCCACTGGTCAACAGCTGATCGCATAATGATGAAGGGCGGGCTCCGGCCCGCCTTTCATCGGCTAACGGGACGCGTGCATGTTCGAGATCTTCGGCATTCCTTCGCAGGCACTGTTCGGACAGCTGTTGATCGGCCTGATCAACGGCTCGTTTTACGCGCTGCTCAGCCTGGGGCTCGCCGTCATCTTCGGCATGCTCAACATCATCAATTTCAGCCACGGCGCCCAGTACATGATGGGCGCGTTTGCTGCCTACCTCATCCTGCAATATTCCGGCCTCGGCTACTGGCCGGCGCTGATCATCGCGCCAATTCTGGTCGGCGCCACAGGTATCATTGTCGAGCGTTTGTTCCTGCAATGGCTCTACAAGCTCGACCATCTGTACGGCCTGCTGCTGACGTTCGGCCTGGCGCTCATCTTCGAAGGCGTCGCGCGCAACTATTTCGGCTCTGCGGGTCTGCCCTATACCGTGCCGGAATCGCTTCAGGGCGGCCGGAATCTCGGTTTCATGTTCCTGCCCAACTATCGCGCCTGGGTCATCGTTGCATCGCTTACTGTCTGCATCGCGACCTGGTTCGTCATCGAGCGCACGCGACTCGGCGCATACCTGCGCGCCGCCACTGAAAACCCGACCCTGGTGCGCGCCTTCGGCATCAATGTGCCGCGCATGATCACGCTCACCTACGGCTTCGGCGTTGCGCTTGCGGCCTTCGCCGGTGTGATGGCGGCGCCGATATATAACGTGTCGCCGCAGATGGGCTCGGAGCTGATCAT
>DASXLC010000018.1:0-3274 GCA_036496445.1 Pseudolabrys sp.
GGCTTCTATGCCGCCAGCACTTATGTTTCCGGCGCGGTCCTCGAAACAGCCCTAAAGACCACCAAGGGAAACGTAGAAGACAAGAAGGCACTGGTGGCGGCGATCCGCAGCAGCAACGCGGATACGGTGCGAGGGCTCGTCAAGTTCGACGAGTTCGGCAACGTGATCGGCAATGTCTACATTCGCAAGGTAACCAAGATCGACGGACGACTTGTCAACTCCGTCATCAAGACCTATCCGGACGTCAGCCAATTCTGGACTTATGACAAGACGGCCTTCCTGAAGAATCCGGTCTATTCGCGCGACTATCCGCCGGCCAAGAACCTGGAGCCGTAGTTTTCCGTTGCACGCTCGACGCCGTAGCGAAGCAATCAAGAACAGAGCCGGCCAACGATGCAGTTTTGGATCATCCAGGGCCTCAACAGTCTGTCTCTTGGCGGGCTGTTGTTCCTGCTATCGTCCGGGTTCTCCCTGATCTTCGGATTGATGCGTCTTGCCAATCTCACGCACGGCGCGTTCTTTATGCTTGGCACTTATATCGCTGCAACGGCGATGCGTGCCTATGACGGCTTGAACCTCTGGCTGATGGTGATTGCTGCCGGTTTTGCAGTCGCCGCTCTCGGCGGCCTGTTCGAACGTCTGGTGCTGACGCGGCTGAAGACGAACCCGCTCGGCCAGGTGCTGGTCACGCTCGGGATGTCCTTCATCATATCCGATGCCTGCCTGATGCTGTGGGGGGGCGATTCCATTCCAGTGCCAACCCCGCAAAATCTGCAAGCGCCAACCCGCATTTTCGGCTTCGTGTTCCCAACCTATCGCCTCGTGTTGGTCGGATTGGCGATCGTCGCAGCTGTCGCGCTCTATCTCCTGCTGGAACGTACCCGGCTCGGCGCCATGATCCGGGCTGGCGTCGATGACATGCAAATGGCGCGCGCGGTCGGAATTCCCGTCTCCAACCTGTTCACTCTTGTATTTTGCCTTGGTGCCGGTATCGCGGGCGCCGCTGGCGTTCTCGGCGGCCCGATCCTCTCCGCCTATCCGGGACTCGACGCGGACATGCTGCCGCTGGCGCTCATCGTTGTCATCCTGGGGGGCATCGGCAGCCTGCTTGGCGCATTTGTGGGCAGCTTCGTGATCGGCTTCATCTACACGTTCGGGATCGCCCTGTTTCCGGAGTTGGCCTACATCATCCTGTTCCTGCCGATGATCTTCGTGATCGCCTTCCGGCCGCAAGGCCTGTTCGGACGCGTCGGCGCATGAACTGGATCGCTGCAGCCTTGATCGGCGGATCGTTGCTTCTGCCGCCCTTCCTGGCGGGAGATTTCTACATCAATCTGGCAAGCCAAATCCTGATTGCGGCGATCTTTGCACTCAGCCTCAATCTGCTGGTCGGCTTTGGCGGCATGACGTCGCTGGGACATGCGTCATATCTCGGCGTCGCCGCCTATATCTCGGCCTTGCTGACGAGCCGATACGGTTTCGGGCACGGCGCAGCAGCCATCATCTCCATCTCGGGAACGGTTGCGATGGCGGCTTTCTTCGGCGTGATCGCGCTTCGCGCGACCGGGCTCGGCTTCCTGATGATCACGCTTGCCCTGTCACAGGTGCTCTGGGGCCTCGCCTACCGCATGTCGAACGTCACCAACGGCGACAACGGCATTACCGGACTTACGCGCCCTGCCCCTTTCGGCATCTCGCTCGACAGTCCTGTGTCGTTCTACTGGTTTGCACTGATCGTGGCGACGATCGCCTTCCTGGCGATGACCGTCTTCGTCTCTTCAGCCTTTGGCTCGTCGTTGAAAGGGGTGCGCGATCAGCCCCGCCGAATGGCGGCACTTGGCTTCAATCCCTGGCTGATCCGCTGGACCACCTTTGTCTATGCCGGCTTTTGGGGCGGCATAGCCGGACTGCTTTATATCTACTATCACAAGTACATCCACCCGACCTCGCTCTCGATCACAAGTTCGGCCGAAGCACTGCTCGGCGTCATCGCTGGCGGCTCGGGAACATTGGGAGGGCCCGCGGTTGGTGCGGCTCTTGTGCTGCTTCTGAAGAATTACGCGTCCGCCTACCTCGAACGATGGAACATGCTGCTCGGCCTCGTATTCCTTTTCATCGTGCTGGTCATGCCGGCCGGAATTGTACCTGGCTTCGGCAGGCTGACGGCGGCCTTGCGCGGGGAAAGGCGATGACCAGTCCCGCGCTCGAAGTTACTGGCTTGCGAAAAGCCTTCGGCGGCCTGGCCGTCACGCAAGACGTTTCGCTTGTCGTCCAGCCCGGCGAACGACGGCTGATTATCGGGCCGAACGGCGCCGGCAAGACCACTCTATTCAATCAGATCAGCGGCGACCTCAGGCCCGATTCCGGACAGATCAAGCTGTTCGGCGCCGACATAACAGGGCTGCCACCCTACAAGCGCGCGCAACGCGGCTTGTCCCGCACCTATCAGATCATCACCCTGTTCGCCGGTGACACAATCGAGCACAACGTGTCGCTGGGTTTATTGGGGCTCCGGCCGTCACGCTGGCAGATGTGGCGGCCGATATCACACTACCCCGACATCGCGACTGAAGCACGGCGCGCCCTCGACGCCGTCGGGCTCCTGCAACTCGCCGATCATCCGATCTCCGATATCGCCTATGGCGAGAGGCGACGCGTCGAGTTGGCCGTGGCGCTGGCGCAAAGGCCGCGTGTCCTGTTGCTGGACGAGCCGCTTGCAGGCCTGTCGAACGTCGAACGATCCACCGTCAAGGCGCTCATCGCATCCATTCCGCGAGAGACCACGGTCGTCATGATCGAGCACGACATGGACACGGCCCTCGATCTTGCCGAAAACGTGACCCTGCTCAATTACGGCCGCATCATTGTCGACGGCGAACGCAATGCCGTTGTTGCCGATGCGCGAACGCGAGAGGTGTATCTTGGCACCTGACGCGCTCAACCTGACCGACGTTCACAGTTTCTACGGAGACAGTCATATCCTGCGCGGCGTCAGCCTTGCGCTGCAATCCGGCAGCGTTCTGGCGCTGCTGGGACGTAATGGCGCCGGGAAAACCACTTGCATCTCCACCATCATCGGTTTCCTGACACCGCGCGAAGGCCAAATCCGGCTGTTTGGCGAGCCGATCGCAGGCCTCCGCCCCGAGTGCATCGCGCATCTCGGGGTTGGCCTCGTGCCACAAGGCCGTCGTATCTTCCCTTCTCTCACCGTAAGGGAAAATTTGGTCGTCGCTGAGCAGCGCCGGGAAATGAATGCAGAGCGATGGACGGTTGA
>DASXLC010000019.1:0-2091 GCA_036496445.1 Pseudolabrys sp.
TAGAAAAAAAGCAGTGACTGAAAAAATTGCGCCTCGCGAGCGGAAATCCTTCATATCCTCATGCGAAAAGGCAACCCTGCCGCGCTGACCAATGTCCGCTTTTGGGGGCAAAACGGACGTGGCGCGGACATCAGGTTTTGATCGCTACTGACCCAACTCGGATATTCGTGCCTCACACCAAGGATTTGACGTGTGTCCGGAGCCTCTCGAGGAATAATTCGACCGCCGGCGTCAGCGTCCGATCTTTGAGCGTGACGATTATCACGGGAAAACCAGGATCAGGTAATTTGATCGGAAGTTGTCTGAGGCTGCGAAGTTCGGGATTGAAGCGCAGCATCGACCTGGGCAGCGCTGTCAGGAAGTCGCCGGTCGCGAGCAGGTGCGCTCGCAGTTGAACCGAGAAGGTCATCACACGCAATTTGGGCACCGGCAGATTGTTCGCCTGGAAAGCACGCGCCAACAGAGTCGTCGTCAGCGCCTGCCGCGACGTACCAACCCAGGACGCATCGAGCAGGTCTGCAAAGGCGATTTTGCGACGTCGTGCCCAACGGCTGGTTGCTCCCGCTGCAATGACCACCTCGTCGTCGAACAAGATTTCCACGTTCAGCGCGTCACCGCATGGATCATCCGCGTGAGGTTTCGACAGCCGCGTAAGAACGACATCCGTTTTTCGCGAATGCAGTTCTGGCAGTTCCAGTGTGGATGACGTCACGGGCTCGATAGTGATCGCAATATCAGGGTAGTCACGGCATAATTCCTGAACTACCGGGGCAAGAATCGTACCCGTAATCGCATCGGAACATCCGATCCGCACCTCCCCCTTGGTCGGGTCGGCCAAAAACTCGATGTCGCGGATGCCCTGCTTGAGTTCGTCGAATGCAGCGATCCCGCGCTTGAGCAGTGCACGACCATAGATCGTAGGCTCTGCTCCCTGTGGGCTTCGGTCAAAGAGACGGATGCCGAACGCATCCTCCATGCCGGCGATGACTTCCGAAACGGCGGGTTGCGTGACGCCGAGTTCGGCGGCCGCCTTGGCCATGCTGCCGCATTGCACGACCGCGAAGAAAACCTGCAGGTCGTGGAAACGCAGGCGTCGGCTAATGCGCGTTTCCGGGGGAAGCCGGGGCATAGGCATTCTTTATAGCGGTAGTATGAAATACACAATTCTACCTGGAAGGAGGCCGGCCTACGTTCACGACGACAGTCCTCGAAGGTCGCAGGGCGCTCTTGGAGGAACGCGCAAAATGGGAGCCTACCAATGATGAAGTGGCCAGTCGCAATCGCGTTCGCTGCCGCCACCGCCACCGCAATCATCAGTCCGGTGGCGGCGCAGGTCTATCCGTCTCGACCGATTACGGTCGTCGTACCGTTTCCCGCCGGCGGAGCGTTCGACACGATCGCCCGCATCCTCACCGATCGCATGAAGACGTCGCTGGGTCAGCCAGTCATCATCGAGAACATGGGCGGCGCGACGGGAAGCATTGGCGTCGGCCGGGTCGCACGCGCGTCTCCGGACGGGTACACGCTCAGCTTCGGCATTTGGACCACGCACGTGGTCAACGGCGCCGTTTATGCGCTGCCATACGACGTCATCAAGGACTTTTCGCCGATTTCGCTCGTTGCCACGGCCCCATCGGTAATTGTCTCGAACAATGCAGTGCCGGCGACGAATCTGCGCGAGTTGGTTGCATGGCTCAAGGCCAATCCGGACCGAGCGACGCTTGCCACGTCCGGGTCCGGCAGCCCGCAGCAAATTGCGGGAATTCTGATTGAGCAACTCACCGGTGCCAAATTTCGTTTCGTGCCGTACCGCGGCGCTGCCCTGGCAATGCAGGATTTGCTCGGTGGGCAGGTTGATCTCAGCATTCTCCAGCCGACCGTCGCCATGCCGCAAGTGCGCAGCGGCAAGATCAAGGCCTATGCGGTGACGGCCAAAACGCGCCTGAGCACCGCGCCCGATATTCCGACCGTGGACGAGGCGGGCGTGCCGGGAGTTTATGTCTCGGTTTGGTCTGCCCTGTGGGCGCCCAAGGGCACGCCGAAGAGCATCATCGCGCAACTCAATGCCGCGGTCGTCAGTGCGCTCGGCGA
>DASXLC010000020.1:0-24677 GCA_036496445.1 Pseudolabrys sp.
CGCAAGCCGGTCGGTGGCGGTCCGTCATCGAATACATGGCCGAGATGACCAAGGCAGCGAGAACAATGCACCTCGGTGCGCGTCATGAAAAGTGACCGGTCGGTCCTGGTCTCTACCGCGCTGGCCAATGGCTGATAGAAACTCGGCCACCCGGTCCCGCTCTCAAACTTGGTATCCGACGAGAACAACGGCAGGTCGCACCCGGCGCAGGTGAAGGTTCCCTTGCGCTTTTCCTTGTTGAGCGGGCTACTCCCGGGACGTTCCGTGCCATGGTGCCGCAAGATCATGTATTGGTCCGCCGTAAGCCGCTGGCGCCAATCCATGTCGGAAAGCTTGCGATAGTCGATCGTTTCGGTGGTGCTCATGGTTTGTGACCTGCCAAATCTAGCGCTGACCGCCAGCGCTGAAAACGCCACACCAGCAACAAACAGGGCGCGCCGATTGATCATTGAGCGGTCTCCACTGTGCCTGGCCCACAGTCGCGCGGCTGCCCTGCGGACGCAAATCAACTAGCAATCGCGCTGCCATCACGATCCCGTTAGGCCGCGGTGCCCCGCCATTTCGACACTTCGCCCTAGACGACTCAGTCCAGCTTTTTTACCCCTCAATGCAAGGGGGAATCATGCCGCCAGCGCCAGTGCCGGTACCAGCGCCGATCAAGGTGCCGCAGGTCTTCGCGCAGGCGCTGGAACTGCACAAGAAAGGCCGCCTGGCAGAGGCCGAACAGCTTTATTCCGAGGTCCTCGCTCACCGGCCCGATCATTTCGACGCTTTGCAAATGCTCAGCGTGATCAAGCTCGCCAAGGGCCAGCCCGCAGAAGCCTTGCGCCTCATTTCCAAGGCAATGCGCATGCGCAGACCCTCCCCGCAAGTTCTGGTTAACCACGGAATGATCCTGCATGCGCTCGATCGCAGCGAGGAGGCGCTCGCCTGCTTCGATGCCGCATTAAAGCAAAAATCGAAATTCGCCGAGGCGCACAACAATCGGGGCGCGGTGCTGGCCGCGCTTGGGCGCCACGAAGAGGCGCTGGCTTGTTTTCACAAGGCGCTCGCCCTGCAGGCGGATTACGCCGATGCACATTACAACCTCGGTTCGTCCCTGCGCGTGCTCGGGCGATACGACGAAGCATTGGTCAGTCTCGACCGCGCGCTTTTGCTACGCCCCGACTATGTCAAAGCGCTGAACAATCGCGGCGCAGTGCTGGAGGGGATCAATCGGCTGCCCGAGGCTCTTGCCTGCTACGACCGCGCGCTTGCGTTAGCCCCCGGCTTCACCGAGTCGCGGAACAATCGCGGCCGCGTACTGCTCGCGCTTGATCGCGCCGACGATGCAATCGACAATTTCACCGCCGCGTTGAAGTTCAATCCGGACGACGCCGAGGCCTGGTACCAGCGCGGCCGTTGTCTGTTGGAGATCAGCCGGAATGAGGAAGCCGCCGCCGATCTCGCTCAGGCGCTGGCGCTCGCACCTGGCCACGCAGATGCACGCTTTGCAGCCTGTTTCGCCGAACTGCCCGTTATCTATCGGAACGAGCGCGAAATCCCGCAATGCCGTGCAGCCTACGAACAGAAGTTGCGTGAGCTGCTCAATGACGTGGAACGCGGCGTGCTCAAGGGCGATCTGATCAAGGCGATTGGCGCCAGACATCCCTTCCTGCTCGCCTACCAGGGTGGCAACGACCGCGCCCTGCAACAAATCTACGGTGAGATGATCGGCAAAGTGGTCGCTCGCCGGTTTTCGCCGGCGCCGCTGCCGCCATCGCCGGGGCCCGGCGAGCAGATCCGCCTCGGCATCGTCAGCAGTTTTTTTTATCGCCACTCCAACTGGAAAATTCCGATCAAGGGCTGGATCAGCCAGCTCGACCGCAGCCGCTTTCGTGTGACCGGTTATCATCTCGGCGCCATTCATGACGAGCAAACGGATGCTGCTGCCCGCCTGTGCGACCGGTTTGTTCATCGCACTCTCGACACTGACGGCTGGCGGCGTGAAATCCTCGCAGATGCGCCACATGCCCTGATTTACCCAGGCCTCCTTATGGATGTCTCCTCGCTGCAGCTTGCGGCGCAGCGCCTTGCATCGGTGCAATGCAATTCATGGGGCCACCCGGAAACCAGCGGCCTCCCCACGATCGACTATTTCCTGTCGAGCGATTTGATGGAGCCGCCGGATGCACAAGCCTGCTACACTGAAAAGCTGGTGCGGCTGCCAAATCTGTCGATCTATTACGAGCCGGTCGTGGCTGAACCGGTTTCCGTCACGCGCGAGGGACTGGGCCTGCGCGCCGGAGCGACCGCGTTTTGGAGCGGTCAATCACTCTTTAAATATCTGCCGCAGTACGACGACGTGTTCGTGCGCATCGCGCAGGCCGTTGGTGATTGCCAATTCGTGTTCCTGCGCCATTTCGGTGCGCCAAGGGTTACGCAGCTCGTGCGCGAGCGGCTTGAGCGCGCATTTTCAGCGGCGGGCATGCGCGCCGAGCATCACTGTGTTTTTCTCAACCGCATGAGCCAAAGCCAGTTCGCGGCTGCGGCCGGACTTTGTGACGTGTTTCTGGACAGCATCGGTTGGTCGGGCTGCAATTCAGCACTGGAATGTCTTCCTCAGGCTCTGCCGATCGTAACCTTCGAAGGCGCGACGATGCGCGGCCGGCACAGTGCAGCAATTTTGCGGATGATTGATGTCACCGACACGATCGCAGCGACCGTAGACGACTATATCGCTATCGCGACACGCCTTGGTCACGACACGCAATTCCGGCAGACGATGTCGTCCCGGATGGCCGAAAACAGGCACCGCCTCTATGGAGACCGCGCGCCCGTGACGGCGCTGGAGAATTTCCTTGAAAGCGCGGTACGCGGCTAGTCGAGACCAGGCTTTCGCCAAGGCTCCGCGTTGTACCGCTTCCGGTCTATATGAATGTCGCGCCGGTCTATGATAGATGGACCGTCGCAACGGGATGTATTGTATGCGTTTTGACGGCACCAAGGCCTATGTCGCAACCGACGACCTGAAAATCGCGGTCAATGCGGCAATTACTCTCGAGCGCCCTCTCCTCGTCAAAGGCGAACCAGGCACCGGCAAGACCGTGCTGGCCCTGGAAATTGCAAAAGCCATCGGCGCACCGCTCATCGAATGGCACATCAAATCCACGACGAAAGCCCTGCAGGGTCTCTACGAATACGACGCGGTCTCACGCCTGCGCGATAGCCAGCTTGGGGACGAACGCGTGAAGGACATCCGCAACTACATCAAGCGCGGCAAACTGTGGGACGCCTTCGTCGCCGACGACCGACCGGTGTTGCTGATCGACGAGATAGACAAGGCCGACATCGAGTTTCCCAATGACTTGTTACAGGAACTCGATCGCATGGAGTTCTTTGTCTACGAGACCGGGGAGACCGTGAAGGCACGGCGCAGGCCGATCGTGGTCATCACCTCGAACAACGAGAAGGAATTGCCGGACGCATTCCTGCGCCGGTGCTTCTTTCACTACATCCGCTTTCCCGACGCGGACACCATGCGCGCGATTATTCAGGTGCACTTCCCCGATATAAAACAAAGGCTTGTCGGAGAAGCCTTGCGGCTATTTTACGAGATCCGCGAAGTGCCCGGAATGAAGAAGAAGCCTTCCACCTCCGAGCTTCTCGATTGGCTCAAGCTCCTGATGGTGGAAGACATCGGACCTGAAACCTTGCGCGAGCGCGATCCCAAAAAGCTCATTCCGCCCCTCCATGGCGCGCTGCTCAAGAACGAACAGGACGTGCATCTGTTCGAGCGGTTGGCCTTTATGGCGCGGCGAGAGAATAGATGAACGCACGCGATCAAGAAATTGGTCAGCCAGGTTTCCCACGCGCGGCAAGGCGCGCATCCTTGCGCGCGCGCGCACGGGAACGATAGCGGGCAGCTTCCTGCTCGATGCGCTCCAACGGTCGCGTGCCCCAATAGATGCCTTGCGCCAGTGCACGGCCAAGCACCCCTCCTGCCCATACCAGTTCATAGGGTGCGAACAGGCGCCATGTTTGATCACCGTCGACAATGCCGCGCGCGACGAGTTCACCCGCTACAGCCGTGTTGTTGAGACCGTGGCCGCCAAAGCCGCTCGCCAGCCACACGCCGCGCTCAATTTCACCGATCTGCGGCATGCGATGGACTGTGCGGCCGAGTGTTCCTCGCCATAAATGCGCAACCTCGACTTTCCCGAGACCGGGAAAAGTGCGCCGGACGTCATTGACCAGTCCGCGCGCGATCAGGCGCGGGTTGGCTTCCCACGCGCGCATGCGTCCCGACCATTGGAGGCGATCGCCTCCGACGATGCGGTAGTGATTGTCAGCGCGATTGGTGTCGCTGATAGCGCCGCGATAGCGCACGATGTCGTGCAAGATCTCACCGATCGGTTCCGTCACCATAACAAAGGTCGTAACCGGCAACAGAGTCGCCGCAAGCCGCGGCATAAGTGTCCCGAGATGGATATTGCCGGCGAGCACCACGTGCGCAGAACGAACACGGCCAGCGGGCGTAATCACGCGCTTGCGGACGCCAGCCGGATCGAGCGAAACAGCCGGTGTGTCCTCGAAAATGCGCGCACCCGCTTTTTCGGCGAGCGCCGCGAGTCCAAGCGCATAGTTAAATGGATCAATGTGAAAGGCTTCCCGGTAATGCACCGCGCCGAAATACCGGGGGCTGTGAAGCTGGTCGCGCACGCGGTCCACCGGCCAGAACTCGACGTCGGTACCGATCCAGCGCATGCGTTCAACTTCACTGCGAAGTTCGTCGGAATTGTCGGTTTTCGATACGTGCAGCCAGCCATTGATGAGGTCGACGCCCGGCATTTGAGTGTCCAGGATCGTGCGGCGGACATAGTCGAGTCCCTGTTCTGAGAGGGCCCAGAGTTGCTTGGCATGGTCGAGACCGATGCGCTCGATAATGCCGCGGATATCTTCGGCAAAGCCCGGAAGCACGAAACCCAGGTTGCGGCCCGACGCGGCCCAGGCGACCTCTCCTGCTTCCAGAACCGCGACCGACCAGCCCCTTTGCGCGATTTCACGGGCGACGGTCAGGCCGGCCAGCCCGGCGCCGACCACGCACACATCAACATCGAGATCAAAATTCAGCCGTGGGCGACCCGGACGTGCAACGCTATTCGCCTCGTACCAACCCGCTTCCATGCTTCATTCTCTGCGCCAATTATTGCTAGACTGAGTCATAGCGACGAAAGACATCCCAAAGACACCCATAGTACGACCATGCGGCGACTTTTGCTATTTCGTCACGCCAAGGCCGAGCGCTCCGAACCGGGCATGGAAGACCGTGCCCGCAAACTGGTGGAGCGCGGACGCAAGGACGCCGCCAGGATCGGCGCCTACTTGTCCTCCCACACCCTCATTCCCGACCAGGTTGTGACGTCTCCCTCCGCCCGCACGCAGGAGACCTGGAAATTTGCGGCTGCCGCATTCCGCACGCCGCCCAAGGCCACCCCGGTTGATCGGCTTTATGACGCGACCGCACATACAATCCTTGGCATCGTCAAGGAGTCCGCCCCGGCCACGCACGTGCTTCTGATCGTCGGGCACAATCCCGGCCTCCACGAACTCGCGGCTATGCTGGTCGCCGCCGGCGACGTCGAAGCGCGGGAGCGGCTGCGCGAGAAACTACCCACGGCCGGCCTTGCGATCATCGATTTTGCGCTCGACGACTGGGGTAAGCTGCACCCCCAATGCGGCCGTCTTGAACGCTTCGTGACCCCGAAATCGCTCGCCGCCGCGGCCAATTGAACCATAACACTCACTCAACGCGCCCCTCAAAACATGCCATGATCGGACCCTCGCAGCGAAATGAGGGGCGCTGTCATGTACAATAAGGTTCTGGTGCCGGTCGATCTTGCCGATACTGATCTGGTTAAACCTGCCATAGCAACGGCGATTGAGATGGTTCGCACGTCAGGCGGGTCGGTACGTCTGGTCAATGTCCTGGCCATGACGCCGGTGATGCTGGCGGAATATGTGCCGCCTGACTTCGACGTGCAGCAACGCAAATCAGCTGAGGAAGCGCTCGGCATTATCGCGCATGAGTGCGGACTTGATGCCGCGCGTGTTTCCGCGACTGTGCGCCAGGGCGGCATTTACCACGAAGTGCTCGAGGAAGCGAAGGCATTCAACGCGGACCTGATCGTGATGAGTTCGCATCGTCCGGCGATGCGCACGTACTTCCTCGGCTCCAACGCCGGACACGTGGTGCGCTATGCCAAGTGTTCGGTTCTTGTTGTGCGCCAGTAGCCGGAATTACTGCGGCGGCATGACGCCTTTCGGCAGCGCATCCGGACGGTATGTGCCCGGGCGGTTGCGACGCATGAAGTTTCCGCCTTGCCAGACAAATAGCAGGAGGAAAGCGCCGACGAGCGCTGCGCCGCTGGTTGTGCCCGCTCGCAGACCCTGGACGGTCAACGCAGCAATCCCGAGTGCGACCGCAGCGAAAACGACCAGACTTGGCCAGTAAATCAACGGATTACTGCCTTGCTGAAAGCGCGCGGACTGTACCGCATTCGAAATGCGGCGGTGCAGCTCCTGCACGAAGGTCGTGTAAGACTGATCGAGCCGCTCCTGTTCGGTGATGCTTTTCCACGAGATGGACGCAATCTTCAGCTTGGGCGCACCCTCCGCCCATAGCTCAACAACAAAGCGCCGCGGTTGCATGCCGGTCGGCCGATACGACATGCGAAGACGGCGGATGCTGCGATACGGAATGTGCCCCGAATGGATACCCACCGCCCAATCGATCCCGTCATCCGAAAGGCTGTAGACCCGGAGCGGCCCAAACGCCGACGGCCGGTAGGCGTAACTCAGGGGTCTTCTTAATATTTCTGTGGACTGTTCTGTCACGTGCACGCGCATCCCTTACAGCCATGGCCGACAAGGGCCGGACAGACGCGACGAAACGCACAGGCTGCTGTTGCGAGTGTTTCCATCGCCACAGCGATATAATAACGTAATTGCGGCGTTTGGGGCTGCCGTAGCGTTTCTGGGGTTGGGGAGGCGTCGTCATGGCGAAGCTGTCGGACCTTTTTGGCCGAAAGGGCGGCGCGGCCGAGGTCGACAAACTGTTGGCGCGAGCTGCAAACGGAAATGGCAACGGCGGCAACCATATCTCTGTGGAAAGCCTGTCCGACGCCGGTTCGCGGATGGGTGAGGAAAACGAGGTCCTGCGCAATCTGCTGACTGACACCGGCCGAAAGATCAGCGAGCTCGACGACCTCAAGGAGGCTTTCGACAAGCTGGTTGCGCCGTTCAACAGCACCCTCCGCGCTCTTGAACAGGAAAAATCCCAGACGATGAGTCTGTCTGGAATGCTGGCGGAAGCGCGTACAGCCTATGAGACGCTGCGCGAGGAATTCTACCAGATCGAAAAAAAGGCAACGATATTCGAAGGTGAAGCGGGAAGACTGCGCGAAGATCTGGAGCTCTCGCGAGAAGCAAATCGGGCTCTGGAAAGCGCCCGGCTTGAGCTTATCGATGATATCAATGCGCGCCGCGCGCAAATTGCCGAACTTGACCGTCAACTGGCGCAGGAGACCACCCAGCGCCGGACACTCAGTGACTCCCGCCGGGCGCTAAAGGAGCAGCACGACGCCGCCGAGAAGCGCATCGTCGAACTCGAGGGAGAACTCGCAGCTGCTCGCGAAAGCCTCGCGCTTCTGGAAGATGAAAAACGTTCGCTGCAAATCGCAGTCGATCAGGCCCTGAACGAAACCGCACGGCTGACGCGGCGGCTGACTGAAAGCGAGAACACGCTGACCGCGACCCGCGCTCAACTCGGTAAGGTCGAGTCGAGCTTTGCAGAAGCCTACGCGGAGCGCGGACGGCTCGGCGCTGCGCTTGATGAATCCAAAGAGCAGCACCAGGCCGAACGCAACAGCTTGAACATGCGGTTGGACGGATTGCAATCGCGAGCCGCAACCGCTGAGCGCCTGCTTTCCGAGGCACGACAGAATCTTATCGCTCGCACCGAGGAGGTGCGCGCGTTCGACCGCAAATCGGTCGAAGCGACGATCGCTCGCAACAATTCGGAGAAGCGGCTCGCCCAGATCGAAGTCCAGCACGAAGCGCGCGAGCGACAGATCAAGGATCACGAGCAGGCGCGCATCGCCTTGACCGAGCGTAACAATGCTCTGTCCAAGGCAATGAAGATGCGCGAAACCGCCCTCGCCCGCGCGGAAGAAAAAATCGGTGCGCTGACCGAACGCAATGGACATCTGGAAGCAGATATTCAGATCATTCGTACCAATATCGAAAAGCGGGTCGAGGATCTCAATTCTGCACTCCAGCGCGAGCGTATGGAGCGCGCCGTTGTCGAAGGCGCCCTGGAAGCTGCGCGCAAGGACAACTCCCGCCTGCAAAGCGAGGTCGGGGCCCTAAGATCGACATTGCGGCGCGGGGCGCCGCTCGACGACATTCCGATTCCGCCCGCTGAGGCCGCCAACGACGAAACGCCCCAAGCGGCAAGACGGGGCAAACCCGGGCAACTTTCCGAAGCTGGCGGCAAGGGCTAGCCTTACCAAGCCATCGTTTTGAACGCAGAAAGCAATTCCGCATTTGCTTTTTGAAGTCCGGACCATGGCACGGATACAGCGACGTCCTATATTGACGGGATGCGCAAGTTTCTCCTTGTCGTGCCGCTGCTCGCGCTTTTGGGTTTGTCGGTCTGGTTCGCGGCCGCTGCCTGGACGCGTATCGGTGGTGATGAAATTCCGCTTTACGGCTACGTTGCCATAGCGGGTGGCGTCCTGTTCTCACTGCTGGTTGGTGGCGGCCTGATGGCGCTTGTGTTTTACAGTAACCGTCATGGCTACGACGACCTGAGCGGCGGCGACAACTAGCCGTCCCGCACTTTCGGCAGTACCATCATGCATATATTGCGCGTGCGAATGCCGGGCACGCTATGTATTTCTGTTCGCTGGTACTGATCGGGAGCACCCATGAGCAAAACCCTCGTCCAGGAGCAGTTCGGCAAAACCGCAGCCCACTACCTCACCAGCAAACCACACGCGGTCGGTAAAAGCCTGGAACGGCTGGTTGCGCTCACCTCCCCGCAAAAAGGCTGGCGCGTTCTTGACGTCGCCACTGGTGGCGGCCATGTCGCCTACGCTTTTGCGCCCCATGTTGCCCGCGTTTGGGCGACGGACATCACTCAGGAAATGCTCGACATGGTCAAAGGCGAAGCTGCAAAGCGCGGCCTTGCCAACGTCCGCACGACATATGCAAAGGCTGAAGCACTGCCTTTCGAGGACGAGAGCTTCGATCTTGTCACGTGTCGGATCGCGCCGCACCATTTCGACTCGATTCCCGACTTTCTCGGTGAAGTTCACCGCACACTCAAAAAGAACGGATTGTTCGCGCTCGTCGACAATGTCGTACCGGCAGGCAGCGTGGGCGATTACGTGAACGCCTTCGAGCGTCTCCGCGATCCGAGCCATCTACGGGCTTGGACCATGGAGGAATGGCGAAGTGCGCTTGACAGGGCCGACCTCCAAACAACGCACGAAGAGCAAATCTACAAGACGATGGAATTCAAGAGCTGGGCCGCGCGTTACGACACCATCATGCAGGCATTGTTGCGCGCGATGCTGACTGAGATAGCGCCCGAGGTGAAGGCCACCTTGCAGCCACAAGGCACTGGTGCTGAACTCACCTTTCGCCTTTGCGAAGGCTTGTTCATAAGCAAGCGCGCCTGAAGCTGGAACCGATGAAATGCCGGCGCCGATCCAGGTCGACGCCGGCATTTCGATTCCGAAGCACGGGCAGCGGCGCCCTGCGCCGTCGGGTTGTCCAACAGGGCTGCCGCGCCGCGGCAGGCGGTATTTCGCGCGCGCCGGTATTCGGCAGCCGCCAGCCGTTTTTTCGATAACCCATTGAAAGGCCGTTGTGATCTACCGTTAACCTTTCATTTACCCACAGAAATTCAGATTCCGTTAGGATCGGTTAACGAGTGATTCGGCGTCGCTTCGGCCGGGCGAATCGGCGTTTTAGGGGTCACGTCAATGAGCAAATTCGGGGGCCTATTTGCCCGCAAGGCCGGACTTTACGACAACACGGCCGCGCCAACGCCGATCAATACCACCCCTCCCGACAACCCGCTCGAACTCGACGAAGAACTGTTCTCCGCGCTGGGTGCCCAGCTTGGCGGCGAAAACGAATCCCTCCGCAATCTCCTGCTCGATGCCAATGCCAAGATTGGCGAGCTCGACACCATCAAGAATGCCGTCGGCAGGCTCGTTGATCCGGTCAGCAAGGCTCTTCGCGCATTCGAAGCCGAGAAATCCGAGAAGATCAGCCTGCAAACGGTGCTCAGCAATACGCGAACTGCGTATGGCAAGTTGCGCAATGAAGTGGCCGAGCTGGAGAAAAAGGCAGCATTTTCGGAAAAGGAATGTCAGGCCCTCCGCCAGGAACTCACCACCACCCAGAACCTGCTGCGCGCGCTTGAGGCCACCAAGGCTGAAATTGCCATCGATGTTGCTGCCCGGCGCGCCCAGATCATGGATCTGGAAACGCGTCTCGCGCAGGAAACCGGAGAGGGAAAGGCCCTTCGCGAGGAGAATCGTCGCCTCGATGAACGGCTATCCACTGCCGAAAAACGCGTGGCGTCGCTTGAATCCGAAGTGAATGCCGCACGTCAGCGGCTGCTCATGATCGAGGACGAAAGGCGCGCGCAGCAAATCTCGCTCGACAAGATCAGCGCCGACGGAGCTCGCCTCTCGCGCAAGCTTGCCGAGGCCGAGGCGGGCCTCACGGCCTCGCAAGGCCGCCTGCGCCATGTGGAAGGCAATTTTGCAGAGTTGAGCAACGAACGAACGAGGCTCGCCGGCGCGTTCGATGAAGCCAAGGAGCGGCACGAGCATGAACTCACGACCCAACGCATGCGGTTCGATGCTCTCCAGGCCCGCGCCTCCGCGAGCGAAAAGCTGCTAGGTGACGCACGCGAACATCTGCTTGCCCGTGCCGACGAGATTCGCATCTACGACAGGCGCGCCGGTGAGCTGGCAATGGAACGCGACGCCCTGCAGGCTCGCATTGCCGATCTCGAAACGGAGCGAATGCAGCGCGAATCCCAATTTACGGAAGTGGATCAAGCGCGCGCCACGCTCATGGAGCGTAGTACCACCCTCGCCCGTGCCTTTACCGTCAAAGAAGCTGCGCTGACACGGGCCGAGGACACCATCTCGGCGTTGAGCGAACAGATCAATGCCCTCGAAGCAGCGCGGGCTGCCGAAAAGCAGGCCGCCGAGCAGAGGATCGAGGAATTGAGCGTCTCCCTGCGTCGAGAGCAGATGCAGTGTTCGGTGGTCGAAGGAGCATTGGAGACCGCCCGCAAGGATTTCGCCCGGCTCATGCGCGAGGCGATGGCGCTGCAAAGGGAACGGACAGCACCGGACGATCCCGCACATCTGCGGCCAGCCAACGCTGCCTAAAGAGCGCGTTTGAAACGGGAACAGCAGGGCACCGGGCAATCACGCCCGGTGCTTCCGCTTTCGGTTCGCCCCAAGAAATGGGCGCTCTACGTTCGCGACCGGAAATGACACGACAATGCCGCGACATCGCATGAGCCGGTGCGACGAGACCATCGACTCATGTTAGCGCGCCAGTTCGCGCGTCGCGCGGTCGAGCCCGTCCAGCGTGAGCGGATACATTCGTCCGCCCATCAACTGATGCACCATGGTGATTGACTGGGTGTAGCCCCACTCCTTCTCCGGTACCGGATTGAGCCAGACACAGGCCGGGTAGGTGCGCGTCACGCGCTCGAGCCAGAGCGCGCCGGGTTCGTCGTTGTAGTGCTCGACCGATCCTCCTTGGGCCACGACCTCGTACGGAGACATTGACGCATCGCCGACGAAGATCACTTTGTAGTCGTGCGGATATGTGTGCAGCACGTCCCACGTTGGTGTGGTCGCCTGAAAGCGGCGTCGATTCTCTTTCCATACGCGCTCATAGAGACAATTATGGAAGTAAAAATATTCCATATGCTTGAATTCGGTGCGCGCCGCCGAGAACAATTCTTCGGTGGACTTGATATGCCAATCCATCGATCCGCCGATGTCGAAGAACAACAACACCTTCACCGCATTGTGCCGCTCCGGCCGCATCAGGATGTCGAGATACCCCTTGTGCGCCGTACCTTTGATGGTGCCGTCGAGATCGAGCTCTTCCGGCGCGCCAGTACGTGCAAACTTGCGAAGACGGCGTAGCGCGAGTTTGATGTTGCGGGTGCCGAGTTCAACTTCGTCATCGAGATCCTTGAATTCACGCTTGTCCCAAACTTTGACTGCGCGAAAGTTGCGATTGGAATCCTGGCCGATGCGAATGCCTTCCGGGTTGTAGCCGTAAGCACCATAAGGTGACGTGCCGGCGGTGCCGATCCATTTCGAGCCACCCTGATGACGTCCTTTCTGTTCGGCCAAACGCTTGCGCAACGTTTCTAGCAACTTGTCGAGACCCCCCATGGCCTCGATTTGTTTCCTCTCTTCTTCGGTGAGATATTTTTCGGCGAGCTTCTTCAACCATTCAGCCGGAATCTCAGCCTCGATCGCGCCATCGAGCGTTTCCAGCCCTTTGAACACGTGACCGAACACGCGATCGAACTTGTCGAGGTTGCGCTCGTCTTTCACCAGCGCCGCGCGCGACAGGTAATAAAAATCCTCCACCCGACGGGACGCCAGGTCGGCATCCATGGCCTGCATCAGCGTGAGATATTCGCGCAGCGTCACCGGTACGCCGGCGCTTTTGAGTTCGGCGAAGAATGTAACAAACATGCGCGACAATTCGCCCTAGCCATGGTGTTCGTCAAGCGGGTAACACTGTGTTCCAGGCTGGGGAACTCATTCCATGTATCTGCGGGATAACGTTTTTCTGCCGCGATGGATCGCGGCCGGTGGCAGCTGGCTTTTGCTGCAGGCGCCCGCCCTGTGGAACGGCTTTCCGCTGCTGCAATACGACACCGGTGGCTATCTGGCGCGCTGGTACGAAGGCACGCTGGTTCCCAGCCGAGCGGTCGTCTACGGCCTCATGCTCAATGCCGGCGCGCCCGCAGCTTTTTGGCCCGTCGTCGCGGCGCAAGCCGCGCTTACGGTCTGGATCATTGCACTGGTATTGCGCGCGCACGGGTTTGGCGGGCGTCCCTGGCTATTGCTCGTCGTAGTCACGGCGCTGACTGTGCTCTCGACCCTGCCGTGGCTGACATCGATTCTTCTCACCGACATTTTCGCGGGACTTGGCGTCCTGGCACTCTACCTTTTGCTGCTGCGGCCTGGTCGTCTCAGTCGCAACGAGCGCTTCGCCCTGACCCTGCTCATTGCCGTCTGCGTTGCAACCCATAGCGCCACGATGGCCGTTTTGTCGACGCTCGTCGTCGCCGCGATTTTCTTGTGGCTTGCCACACCGCACCGCATGCCGCTCGCGCGCGTTGGCAATGCCGTGCTGGCGCTCGCGCTGGGCACTGTTTTCGTCTTTGCCGCGGACTTCGTCGTTGCGAAGCGTCTCGCGTGGACACCAGGCGGCTTTGCACTGTCATTCGGCCGCATGCTGCAAGATGGCATCGTCAAAAAATATCTCGACGACCACTGCCCCGACCCGAAACTCACGCTCTGCGCCTACAAGGACCGGCTCCCCAGCGACGCCGATGTCTGGTTCTGGGGCAGCCCGCTATTCGACAGGCTTGGACGGTTCGATGGACTCGGAACGGAGATGCAGACGATCGCTCTCAACAGCATGATTGAATACCCTGGCCTGCAGATCGAAACTGCCGGCATTGCCACCGCCAGGCAGATGATCGCCGTCCACACAGGCGAAGGCGTCGGTGGCGGCATCTGGCACACCTATCGCATCATTGAGCAGTACACGCCGAAGCTGGCGTCATTCATGCACCTGGCGCGCCAGCAGAATGGCGAAATGTCCTTTGCCGCCATTAATCGATTGCAATATCCGGTCGCACTCATCGCCATGGCCCTCCTGCCCGTCTTCGTCCTGGTTGCCTCCCGCCGGAAGGTTCCCGATGTCGGCGAATTGACCGCCGCTTGTGGCGTGGCACTTGTCGCGAACGCCTTCATCTGTGGTGTCTTATCCAACCCGCACGATCGCTATGGCGCCAGGCTGGTTTGGATTGCCGTTTTCGCCGTCATCATCGCGATCCTGCGCTTTGCCAGCCATCTTGGATCACGCGGCGACATCGCCTAAGCTCCGCCACGCAATGGAAATCAAATCCGAGGTCGCTGGTCTTTGGACCGCATTTTCACGAACCGCGCTACTCGCACTGGCGCTGTCTTGCGGCACTGCACCCGCATTTTCTGCTGAGCCTGTGATGGATGCTGTCTTAAAAGATCTCGCGCCCGGGGGGAAACTGCATGCGGCGATCAACCTCGGCAATTCCGTGCTCGCACAGGCCGATCCCGCCACCGGTGAGCCCAAAGGCCTTACGCCCGATCTCGCGCGTGAGCTCGGCCGCCGGCTGGGTGTGCCAGTCGAGCTGGTGACCTACTCCGCCGCTGGCAAGGTGTTCGACGCGGTCAGGACTGGAGAATGGGACATCGCTTTCGTCGCGATCGAGCCGGTGCGTGCTGCTGAGATCGAGTTCAGCGCGCCCTACGTCATAATCGAGGGCACGTACATGGTGCCCAAGGATTCGCCTTTGCAGGCGATCAACGACGTTGACCGTCCCGGCGTGCGAATCGCGGTTGGTCTCAAGTCGGCCTATGATCTCTTTCTGACGCGCACCATAAAGAATGCCACAGTTGTCCGCGCGCCGGCCGGCGGCGGCCGCGCGATGATCGATATGTTCGTGAATGACAAGCTCGAAGCTGCGGCTGGGGTCAGGCAGCCCCTCGTGGCCTATGCCATGGATCATCCGGAGGTGCGGGTCATGGACGGCCATTTCATGGAAATCCAGCAGGCCATGGGCACGCCCAAGGGCCGCACCGCGGGCGCCGAATATCTGCGGGCCTTCGTCGAGGACGTGAAAGCCTCCGGCTTTGTCGCCGATGCGATTAAACGCGCCAATCAGTCGGCCAGCGTGGCACCCGCCGCCGCAAAGTGAGACAACAACGATGGCCGATGCCGCGGTATTGAAGGAACTCGCTCCAAACGGAAAGCTTCGGCTTGCCATTGCCGTTGCGCCATCGCCGTCGGCGCAATTCGCCATCAAGGACGGCGACAGCTATCGCGGCGTTGCCGTCACCTTCGGCAGGACCCTGGCCGCAAAGCTCGGCGTGCCGCTCGAGATCATTCCGCACCAGGCTTCCGGCGAAATCCAGAATTCGGCGGCGGCCAACCGCTGGGACGTGGCCTTTCTTCCCGTCGATGAGGAGCGCAAGAAGTTTGTCGATTTCGGCAATGCCTATCATCTTCTGCAGAGCACATTTCTCGTCGCACCTGGTTCGAAAATTCAGTCGGTCAAGGATGCCGATGCCAAAGGCGTCGGTATTGGTGGTGTTTCAAATACCGCGACATTCCGCGCGGCGAAGAAAGCGACCGCCAATGCAACGCATATCGATTTTGCCGGAGTCGACGCCGCGGTTGCCGCCATGCGCGAAAGCAAAATTGAAGCAATTGCCCTATCGCGGGAGTCCCTGTCCGGCCTGGTCGGCAAAATCGCCGGCTCTCGCATTCTCGACGACGCTTTTCTCAATTCAAGCACGGCCGTTTGCGTGCCGAAAGGCAAACCGGCTGCGCTCAGTTATGTGAGCGACTTTATCGAGGAGGCGAAGGCGTCCGGGCTCGTGCGCAAGGCCCTGGATGAAATGGGCCTCAAATCTTCGCAAGTTGCACCGGCCGGGATGAAACCCTAAGCCGCCGCATTGCGCGCGGGCGACGATATATCCGGCGTGTGAATGTGCTCCGGCCTTATCCCGAGCGCCAGCACGCGGCCTGGAATGCGCCGCAACAACGGCCATTGCATCAGCTTCATGAAAAACGGCGCTCTTGGTTGCTTGCCTCCGAGCGCCGGGCTGATGATGTTATTTTGCAGGACGATTTGCATGCGTTGAGTAAACCGGGTGGGAAATTCGCGACGCTGCTGCACGCGCTTGAGCGTTTCGATCGTTGCCGTTCCGCCGCGCAGAGGCTCGGCGAGAATATTTGCAGCGGCAACCGCGTCCTGCACTGCCAGATTGATGCCAACCCCACCAATCGGCGACATGGCGTGCGCCGCGTCCCCGATGCAGAGCAATCCGGGCCGATACCAGCGGCGCAAGCGATCGACTGCCACCGTCAACAGCTTCACCTTGTCCCAGCTGTCGATTTCATCGAGCCGGTCACGTGTGAACGGCGACATCTCGCCAATTGCTTCGCGGAATTTGTCGAGCCCGGCGCGCTGGACTTCGTCGGCGGTATTCTTCGGGATGACATAAGCACATTGCCAATAGTCGTTGCGATTGAGCATGACAATCATGCGGCCACCTTCAATATGGCCGACCGTTTCCTCGGAATCGTTTGGTTTGCGGGATAGACGAAACCACATCACGTCCATTGGCGCGCCATAGTCATCGCTTTCAAGGCCGGCTTTCAGGCGCACGATGGAATGGCGGCCATCGCAGCCAACGGTGAGATCGGCGCGGACGTCCAGCTTGCCGTCCGGCGTCGTCACGTGAACGCCGACGATGCGCCCGTTCTCCTCGATCAAACCGGTCGCCTCTGCGCGCATGCGCAAATCGAAAGTCTGATAGAGCCTGGCATGTCCGGCGATGAAATTGAGGAAATCCCATTGCGGCATCAGCGCGATGAATTTGCAGTGCACTGGCAGGTGTTCGAAGTGGCCGATAACGACGCGATCTTTGCCGATTTGCATGGCAACCTGGCGTACCACCGAGTGCGGCAGCTTAAGGAATTCGTCGAGCAGGCCGAGCTCGTACATCATCTCCAGCGTTGAGGGATGCACAGTGTCTCCGCGGAAATCTCGCAGGAAATCGGGATGCTTTTCCAGTACGATGACGGGAACGCCGGCGCGCGCCAACAGGAAGCCGAGCATCATCCCGGCAGGACCGCCGCCAGCGATACAGCAGGTGGTTTTGATCGAAGCCACGTGCGACCTTCGCGTTGACTAGATTGGAACCGCGGCCGCAGGCTCCCCGCGCACGGTTCGCTTTAGTCTAAGCCTGCTTTTCTGGCGTCATCACCACCAGCCCGTCAAGCTCGCCGGTCATCTTGATCTGGCATGAGAGGCGCGAATTTGGCCGAACGTCGTAGCCGAAATCGAGCATGTCCTCCTCCATCGGCGAAGGCCCGCCAACTTTTTCGCGCCAGGCTTCGTCAACATAGACATGACACGTCGCGCAGGCGCATGCGCCGCCGCATTCCGCCTCGATTCCGGGAATGTTGTTGCGGATGGCAGTTTCCATCACGGTCGAACCGAGCTCGGCTTCGACTGTGCGGGCCGTGCCGCTAGAGTCGGTATAAGTGATCTTCGGCATATGAAAGGGATATCAGGAATGGCTGCGCCAAGGGTGACGCGGGCTTCTATATAGTCATTCCTGCGAGGGCGCCATCCCCGTCATTGCGTGCGCAATATGGCGCCGATCTCGACAAGAGCCTCTTTAATTGCCTCCGCCAGCTGATCGATCGCGCGGCCACATTCCGCCGGAGCGCGGCTCGCCGACAGCTCGGTATCCTCGGCGGCACGGGCGACACCACCGGCGCCAATGCTCGCGGCAGATCCTTTCAGCGTATGCGCCAGCGTAGCGATCGCGGCTGGCTCACTCCCGCGCATTCGTGCCATCAGCAGTTCGGCCTGCCGTTCGAACAGTTGCAGTACTTCCCGTTCCAGGCTCCGGTCGCCGAATGTCATGCGCGCCAGATGGCTGCGATCCAGCACGCCACTTCTGAGTGCTCCGGCTTCCCGTTCGAAAATTCTGACCGCGACTTGCGCCATCCCGGCCTCCCACAGTCTTTTTGTTGCCGGGGACTTTGGCCTGAGCGGGACCAAATCCAGGTAAATGCGGGGCCTCACTCGGCCGTACAAACCCGACAAAAATTTTGGTGGTTAAGGCGGTGTAATCGTGGGGCGTGTTGCCCCGTTCATGCGACGGCACCATGGGGTCAGTTCGGCGTCATGATCGCTTTTGGCAGACCCGACAGGAGCCACGTTCGCTATGGTTAGCAAACAGTTAACGATGATTAAAAAGACCTTACCAGCGTGGTTTCCTTCGCTTTGCCAAGGCGATAGGATGACCGCCGGGCGATAAATAGGGGAGCTCGCGGTCATGTGCCGCAGCAATGCCGCCCTCGCGGCAGGGGCCCCCCTTTATCGTTACGGTACGAGCCCCGGCAACAAGTCCGGCGTAATGACAAGGCGGCGACCCTTATGGCGAATATCCCTAAATCAAAAGACGCGACGGAAGAGGCCCTCTCTGCCATCCAGGAGGCCCTCAATATTCGTGCGCCCGAGACGCGCCCCGGAACGCCTTTTGAGCCAGTTGCGGAGAGTGACGCCGTCGCCACATCGACACCCCCGACCGGCGAGTTGTTCCCGCAGGAAACACCCCCGGCCGGCTGGCCGGCCGGCGAAACCGTGCCACGCCGTGCCGCCAACGATGACCGCGCCGGTATCGGACAAATATTGCAGGCCCTGCGCTACCGATCGGGGCGCGCGCCGTACATTGCCGCTGCTGTCGGCAGTTTCATCTGGGCTGTGGGCGGTATCGCCATTGCGACCCTGTATGGCGCCGAAATGCGGTCCGTTTTCGCGACGCCGGGCGTCGGCCTTGCCGCGATCGTCGCGCTCGCCGCTGCGATCGCCGTGCCGGTGATTTTCTTCTTCGTGCTCGCCCATATGTTCAACCGCGCCCAGGATATGCGTGTCGTCGCTGAATCCATGGCCGAAGTAGCGATGCGCCTTGCACAACCCGAGACCGTTGCGCACGAGTCGATTGTCACCGTGGGCCAGGCGATCCGCCGCGAGGTCGCGGCTATGGGCGATGGTGTCGAACGGGCGCTTGCCCGCGCCGCCGAACTCGAAGCGCTGGTGCACAACGAGGTCTCGGCGCTCGAGCGCGCCTACAACGACAACGAAGTCCGCATTCGCGATCTGCTCACCGAGCTGACCAATCAACGTGAAACTTTGGTCAACCAGGCCGAGCACGTCCGTAACGCCATTGCCAGCGTCCACCTCGATCTGGCGCACGACGTTACCTCGGTCGGCGATTTGGTTGCCGATAAGGTCAATGAGGTAGCGCAACGCGTAACCCGCTCACTCACCGAGAAGGGCGAACACATCACACTGGCGCTTGGCCACGCCGGCGATTCCATGATTGACGCCCTGAGCGAGCGCGGTTCGACGCTGCTGGAGCGGCTGGAAACAACCAGCGATCAGGCGACCACGGCGATATCGTCTGCAAGCGACCGCCTGTCTGCCAGCCTTAATTTCAAGACCGAGCATGTACACGACGAATTCGCTGAGCTGGCGGCTCGTCTGCAACAGATGATGAGTGCGCGTCTCGATCAGGTCGCCCAGGGCTTCGCGGAGAAATCCTCCGTCACCATTGAAACGATGGCGAGCCGGTCGCAACAATTCACCAACGCCCTCACCGACACGAGCACGCGTCTGGCCGAGTCGATCGCTTCCCGCGCCGACGAGGTAAACACCACCTTGCGTTCGACCGGAGATTCGCTCGTCCTCTACCTTTCCCTGCGCGGCGGCGATGTCGTCTCAAAGCTCGAACAAACTGGCGCTCGCATCACCGACACCATTGCGAACCGCAGCGACGCGGTCGCGGATACGTTCCGCCAGAGCGCGGAATCCCTCGTTACGGCGCTGAACAGCAATAGCGAGACGGTCAAAGACATGTTGGCGGCCCGCCTGCAGGCCTTCGAAAGCATGTTCAGCCAGGGCGGCACCGAGCTCAGCGAGAAAATCTCGCGAGACGCCAGCAATCTCGGCAACCTGATTACCCGCCACATCACCGAGTTCGATCACACAGTGAAGAACTACGGTGGCGAGCTGGTTGGTCGGCTTGGCCAGCGCACGCAGGATGTGGCCGAAGCGCTGCGCAGCTACCTCGATACTTTCGACCAGCGCGTCACTGGCCGCACCGGCGAGATTTCCAGCACGCTTGACGAGCGGCTTGCGCATTTCGAAACGGTGCTTGGTTCACGCGTGTCCGATATCGCCAAGGCGCTCACTGAAGGTGGCAAGGACGTCGTTGAAGCCCTCGACCAGCGCATCGGCGCAGTCGCCGGTACCATCAATTTGCGGGGCGTCGAAGTAGCAGATTCGATCAGCGCCAAGATTGGCGAGATCGACAAAACTCTGGGAACGCGTGCCCTTGAGGTCGCCAACAATCTCGACAGCCGTATCGGCCGCTTTGAGGAACTCCTTATCGGCCGCGCTGAGACCGTCACCAGCCAGATCGAGACCCGCAGCAAAGCCGCTGCGGATGCACTTAATGCGCGGCTGGAACAACTGAGCCAGGCGATTAAGGTCAATTCGGCCGAAGCCGAGCGATCGCTCGGTCAGCTTGCGCTGTCCACCACCGAGGCAATTCGCAACAGCGCCGGCGAGGCGGAGCGCACACTTGTCGGCGTCAGCGAAGAGGTTGCCCGCAGCTTCGTCGGCAAAGCCGAGGAAATCGCGACGGCAGTCAGCCGGCGTACCAATGAAATGACCACGGTCCTGTCCGACAAGAGCGGCGGCGTGCTGGCGGCCATCACCCAGAAAAGCGACCAGTTCTCGCGCCAGGTGACCGGCGCGACCGATCAGGCGGTCAAGGCGATCGAAGAAAGAGGCTTCGCCTTTACGCGCACGATGATGGACAACAGCACCGAGATCTCGCGCATGATCAATAGCGCGGGCGAAGCGGCCACCAGCGCAGTCACCCGCACGCTGACCGAGCTTAATGACATCACGCAGAAGGCGATCGCGCATTCGAAAGAAACCGCGACGTCAAGCGTCAAGGAGATGTTGGAAACGCACACGATGCTCCGCGCCGATACCACCGCCTTGTTCGAGCGGCTGCGCGAAGCCAATATCTTGCTGCAGGAAGTGCTCAGCGGTTCGCATGAAAACATGGGCGCTCTCGAAAACACACTGATGTTGCGTGTGTCTGAGTTCGTGACCGCGATGAACGACATCACGGCGTCGACTGGCGCCGCGACCGGGCGGGTGGAAACAAACATCTCCAATTTCCGCGACATCACCGCCCAGGTCATCACAGACCTCGGCCAGCTGGCCCGCCAGTTTGACATTCATGGCCGGGAGCTCGCCAAGGCTGTTGAAGTCATCGATCACAGCAACCAGCGCGCCGAGGACAGCGTCAACGAACGCCGTGTGCAGCTCGATTCGCTGGTCGCGACGCTCGACATTCGTACTGAGGATCTCGAAAAACGCTTGAGCCGGTTCTCCGGACTGCTCGACGAGTCGCTCGAGGCCGCATCATCCCGCGCAAGGGAAGTCGCTCGCCTCGTTTCCGAGGCAAGCGCCGAGGGTACGCGCGCAATCAGCGAGCAATATGAGCGCGTGCGCGAAAATGCCGAGGAGGAACGGCTCCGGGCGACCGGAGCAATGCGGGAGATCTACGAGCAGACCACTGGCGATACTCACACCCTGTTCCACAACGCCAACGAGCGCTTCGCAGAGGCCGTCCAGGGCATGAAGCAGATGGCCGCGGAGATGCACCGCGAGCTGGAAACCACGCGCGCCGAACTACGCAGAGGGGTCTTCGAGCTGCCGCAGGAAACGGCCGAAAGCGCTGCGCAAATGCGCCGGGTGATCGTCGACCAGATCGAGGCATTGGCCGAACTCAACCGGATAGTCGCCCGTCACGGCCGGAATCTCGACGCGGTCGAGCCAGTCCGTCGCGTGCGCGAGGAGCCGACCCTTGCCATCATCGGCGGTGGCCGCAACGAACCGGCACCGCGGAGCGAGGCGCCACCGCGCAACGAGGCTCCGTCGCGCAATGAGGGTCCCTCACGTAACGAGATACCTTCACGCAGTGAAACGGCGCCTCGCGGCGATAGTCCCCCGCGCCCTGTCCAGCGCAGCGAACCCGGCGGAGGCTTTCCTCCGGCGATGCGCCGCGGCAGCGAAACGCCTTCACCCGCGGCAACGCCGATCGCGCCGGGGCGCGGGTGGCTTTCCGACCTCCTCACCCGCGCATCGCGCGAGGAAACCGAGCCACAACGCGAATTCCCGCGCGAGCCGGCACGTGAAAGCGCGCGTGAACCGGCCCCTGCGCGCGGAAACGAAGAACGGCCGCCACGGCACACGATCGAGTCGCTGGATTCGCTTTCGGTCGACATCGCGCGGATGATTGACCACGATGCGGCCGCCGACCTCTGGGACCGCTACAAGCGTGGTGAACGCAACGTCTTCACCCGGCGACTCTATACCTTGCAGGGTCAACAGGCCTTCGACGACATCCGCAAGAAGTATCGCGCGGATCGCGAGTTCAAGCAGACGGTAGACCGCTACATCAGCGAGTTCGAACGTTTGCTCGACGAGGTTTCTCGCGACGATCGCGGCCAGGTCGTGGCGCGAACCTATCTGACTTCGGAAACCGGCAAGGTTTACACCATGCTCGCGCACGCGGCAGGACGGTTCGACTGATCGCGGGGTCTGCCCGACGTAGCGCTGGCGAATGTATCCGCGCGGTCGCGCGGCCCAAGCCTTGGATTTCTTAGGTGCGCTTGCCCCTCGCCCTCGCCATTGCCACCGAACGCTGGCCTATTGCAGGCTCTTTTGACATCAGCCGCGGCAGAAAAACCGAGGCCGTCGTGGTGGTTGCGGAATTAAGCGACGGTGTCAGCCGGGGACGCGGCGAATGCGTTCCCTATTCCCGCTACGGCGAAAGCGTCGCCAGCGTCACGGCACAGATCAATGCCATGCGGCCGCAGCTCGAGGGCGGTCTCGACCGTCGCGGGCTGCAAACCGCGATGCCACCGGGCGCCGCACGCAATGCCGTCGACTGCGCGTTCTGGGATCTGGAGGCAAAACGCAGCGGGCGGCCCGTGCATGAGCTCGCAGGCCTTCTCGCTCCCCACGCGCTCACGACCGCTTACACGATTTCGCTCGCCGCTCCGGCCGACATGGCAAAAGCAGCTGAGAAATACGCCAGCCGCGCCGTGCTCAAGGTCAAACTTGGCGCCGAGGGAGATGCCGCACGCATCGCTGCGGTGCGCGCCGCTGCGCCACATTCCATGCTTATCGTCGATGCCAACGAGGGCTGGAGCGAATCCACCGTCGCCGCCAATTTTGCGGCCTGCGCCAAAGCCGGTGTTGCCCTGATCGAACAGCCGCTGGCCGAAGGAAAAGATCAGATGCTGGCGCAAATGCAGCGGCCCATTGCCGTCTGTGCAGATGAGAGCGCTCATGACCGTTCTTCACTTGCGGCGCTCGCCGGCAAATACGACGCGGTCAACATCAAGCTCGACAAGGCAGGCGGGCTGACGGAAGCGCTGGCTGTCGCCGCCGAGGCGCAGCGGCAGAATTTCACGATCATGATCGGATGCATGGTTGCCACATCGCTGGCAATGGCGCCTGCGATGCTGCTCGCGCAAACCGCTCGGTTTGTCGATCTCGACGGCCCGCTTCTGCTCAGCAAAGACCGCGCGGACGGCCTGCGCTACGCCGATAGTCTTGTCTATCCGCCCTCATCATCCCTTTGGGGGTGAGACCGCCGGAACTCATGGACGGCTGCCCTGATGCTGAAACTGTCCACAGGGCAAAAGCCGCAGTTCCAATCGCCCACGCCTGAATTCGTTCATGAAATGTGCCCCACCTTGTGCTGGGTTGCTCAAAGTTTTTGAAACCAATGCTTTCCGTCGACCGCCTGCTTGGCTTAGAATTGAGCCAACATCGCACCGTCGATTCAGACAGGGGCGACGATAACGGGACGGGGATATGCGAATTCGGGGCCTGTTTTACGGCGCCGCAATAGCGGCGCTTACCGTGACATCAGCATCCGCGACCATGCGAATCGCAGAGGATCGCGGCGGCCAAATTGGACAGTACCTGCAAGCCTTTGCATCGGTGCGCTCATCAGGCGAGACCGTCGTCATCGACGGAAATTGCCTGTCAGCCTGCACGCTGGTGCTGGGTTTGGTCCCGCGCGAACGCATCTGCGCCACGGAGCGCGCGCGCCTCGGATTTCACGCGGCATGGATGCCAGATCGCGACGGACGGCCCGTGACCAGTCCGCTCGGCACGCAGGCGCTTTGGAGCATCTATCCGGCTTCGGTGCGGCGTTGGATCAATCAGCACGGCGGTCTGTCGCGCAAGATGATCTTCATGCAGGGCCACGAACTCAACGGCATCGTGGCCAGTTGCGATCGCAATCCGCGCTATCAGACGCGCTCAGCGCGTCGACTGGCGCCACAGCCGGTGCGCTACCAGTCCGCAAGCGCCTCCGGCGAAGGCCGCTAGCGCCATCGCCGCATAGGCGCGGCTGCCGAAGTCTGCGAATAGCACGCCAGATAGTCCCATGGCGGCGGCCATCGCCGCGCCTGCGGCGATCGCAAGATAACCCTGCGCCGTCGCTGCCTGGCCCGCGGGTGCGTGATGCGCGAGAAACATCAGCGCGCCGAGATGGGTCGCGCCGAATGACAATGCATGCAGCAATTGTAGCCACGGCAGCACAAGCGTCGGCGGATCGATCGCCATGCCCAGCCAGCGCAATGTCCCGGCCGCAGCGCCCGTCATCAACAGCACC
>DASXLC010000021.1:0-11342 GCA_036496445.1 Pseudolabrys sp.
CTGACCGAGCGGCTGACGAATGCGCATATCACCATCATCCATCCGCTGGTGATGAGAGCGCGCGACGCCCAGGGCCGCACGCATGAGCATCGCGCCATCAACGAGGTTTCCCTGTTTCGCCAGAGCGCGCAGGCGGCACACCTGCGCATTCTGATCGACGGCCAGGAGCGGCTTGCCGAACTCATTGCCGACGGCGTGCTCGTGGCAACGCCGGCCGGCTCAACCGCCTACAACCTGTCGGCGCAAGGGCCGATCATCCCGATCAACGCGTCGCTGCTTGCGCTCACGGCCATCAGTCCGTTTCGCCCGCGACGATGGCGCGGCGCGTTGTTGCCGGACCGGGCAAAAGTCACGATCGATGTGATGGAAGCAGAAAAGCGCCCGGTTGCCGCGGTCGCCGACCATGACGAAGTCCGGTCGGTGGGCAGCGTCGAAATCGGCATGGATCATAATATATCGATCAACATGCTGTTCGATCCCGGTCACAATCTCGACGAGCGCATCTTGCGTGAACAGTTTGGATTCTAGGAACGCGCGTGCCAAAAACATTCGATTTTTCGGTCAACGGCAAAGCCGTCAGCGTTTCCCCCGACAGCGAGGAAACGCCGCTCCTCGACGTGTTGCGTAATGAATTTGGTCTCGTGGGCACCCGCTTTGGCTGCGGGCTCGAACAATGCGGCTGTTGCATGGTTCTGATCGACGGTGCAGCGGAGAAATGTTGCACAAAACCGGTCTGGAGCGTCGCGGGAAAAGCGGTCATCACCGTCGAGGGTCTGGGCAGCAGCGAACACCCTCATCCGCTGCAGCAGGCCTTTCTCGACGAGCAGGCCGGCCAATGCGGCTATTGCCTTGCCGGCATCCTGATTTCGGCCAAGGCGCTGCTCGATAAAAACCCCAAGCCCTCGCGCGCGGAGATTGCGCAGGCGCTTGACGGAAACATCTGCCGCTGCGGTTCCCATAACCGCATCATGCGTGCGGTTGAAAAGGCGGCAGCGGTCATGCGCGCGGGAGCGGCGGGATGAATGCACCCCTGCCCGGTCCGCTCAATGACAACCCCCACCTCGACCGCTGGGTGGCATTTCCGTCACCGGGCAAGGTGACCGTCCTCACGGGCCGGGTGGAGCTTGGTCAAGGTGTTCTCACGGCCATGGCGCAAATTGCCGCCGATGAGCTCGACGTCGCAATGGATCGCATCACCATTCGGTCAGGCGACACCGAGAAGGCTCCCAACGAAGGCTACACTGCGGGAAGCCAGTCAATTCAATTCGGTGGCGTCGCTCTGCGGCAGGCCTGCGCCGACGTGCGCGCGCTATTCCTCGATCAGGCAGCGAAGATTCTCGGTTGCAAGACCGGTGAATTGTCCATCGGCGACGGCCGCATTTTTCGCAACGGGAAATCGACCGGGCAGGACTATTGGACTCTTTCAGGCGCAGTAGATCTCAACGTCAAGGCGACCGGTGGCGGCGAGCGCAAGCGCGTCGCCGACCTCCGAAATATTGGGGCCAGTATCGCCCGCGTGGACCTGCCCGGAAAGATCTTCGGCGAAAGCGCCTTCATTCACGACATGCATCTCGACGGCATGGTGCACGCACGCGTCGTCCGTCAGCCGAACCGTGGCGCCACAATCGGTTCAATCGATGAGAGCGCCATTCGCCGTGCCGCGAAAGGGCCGGTCGAGTTCGTGCGCAATGGCAACTTTGTTGCAATTATCGGCGACAGTGAAACCGCGGTCGAAGCCGCCGGTGCCGCCGCTGTCGATCATGTGACATGGCAGAACGTCGAGGCTCCGACCCCGAGCCAGCAGGAGGCCAGCTGGCTTCTGCAAAGACCTGTGGTCGAGCGGGTATTCGGCGCGCCCGACGCCGGCAATCCACAGAACAAGGAACGGTTCGAAGCGACCTATACGCGCGGCTACATCGCCCATGCCTCGATTTCCCCGTCCTGCGGTCTCGCAGTCTATCGGGACGGGACACTGACTGTGTGGACGCATTGCCAGGGCGTGTATCCGCTCCGCGCGTCGTTGGCGAAGGTGCTCAAGCTCGAACCCTCCTCGATCGTTGTTCACCATGTACAGGGATCGGGTTGCTACGGTCACAATGGTGCCGACGACGCTGCCGCCGATGCCGCGATCATCGCCATGCAGAAGCCGGGACAGCCGATACGCGTGCGCTGGCGGCGCGAGGAAGAGTTCATCTACGAGCCTAAAACGCCGGCCATGATCGTCAAGGTCCATGCCTTGCTCGACGATGCCGGCAAACCCGTCGACTGGACGCAGGAAATCTGGAGTCCAACCCACAATCAACGACCGGGCGCCGGCGGAAACCTGCTGGGCGCGCTCGCACTGCCCGATCCGCCGCCCGAACCGCCGCCCAACGATGTGCCGGAGGCAAACGGCGGCGGCGCCACGCGCAACGCCGAGCCGCTCTACAACATTCCCGCCAAGCGCATCCTGCACCACCTGGTGACAGAAGCACCGGTGCGAACATCGGCGCTGCGCGGGCTCGGGGCGATGCCGAACGTATTCGCGCTCGAATGCTGTATTGACGAACTGGCCGAACGCGCCGGACAGGATCCGGTGGCGTACCGCCTGTCGATTACTGCCGATGCACGTGCGCGCGCTGTCATCGAGAGAGTTGCGGCCATGGCAAAATGGAATGCAAGCGCACCTGTGGGCTCCGGCCGCGGTCGCGGAATTGCGTTTGCCCGGTACAAGAACCGCGCCGCCTACTCCGCGGTGGTCGTCGAGCTGTCGGTCGACGAAGACATCCGATTGCATCATGTCTGGTGCGCGACCGATGCCGGCCTGGTGGTCAATCCAGATGGTGTGATCAATCAGCTTGAAGGCGGCATTCTCCAGTCCGCGAGCTGGGTGCTTAAGGAACAGGTCCGTTTCGACGACGGCGTTGTGTCGTTTGATTGGGAAACCTACCCGGTGCTGAAGTTCAGCGAAGTGCCGGACATCGAAATTGACCTGATCAATACGAAGGACGAGGTGCCGCTCGGCGTCGGCGAGGTCACGGCTGGACCGACGGCGGCGGCGATCGGCAACGCCGTGTCGCATGCCCTTGGTGCCCGCATCCGCGATCTGCCCCTCACCCGCGAACGCATTATGGCCGCGCTGCTGACAGAATAGCCCGTGGCGAAGAGCTATTGCATCGTTCCGGATTTGCGGCTCAATTGGCGCCATGAAGCGGCGGCGCTTACAAAGTCGGGAGAAGAAGAGCGGCAGCTGGCAGCGCGACCCTGAAGGGATGCGCATGCGCATTATGCGCGCCGCAACCGCGGAATTCGCACGCTACGGCTTTGGCGGCGCGCGCCTTGACCGCATCGCCAAAACGGCCGGTGCAAACAAGCGCATGATCTACTACCACGTCGGCGACAAGGAAGGTCTCTACCTTGCCGTTCTCGAAGGTGCTTACGACCACATTCGCGCCGCCGAACGCCGGCTCAACCTCGAGGCGCTCGGCGCCGGACAGGCAATCGTCAAACTTCTGACTTTCACCTGGCAATATTTTCTGGAAAACCCTGAATTCCTCGCGCTGCTCAACGAGGAAAATCAGCATCGCGCACGTCACCTGCGCCACTCACGCAAAGTGAAGGGGCTTCACTCGCCTTTCGTGGCATTGCTCGCTGACATTTTACGCCGCGGCGGAGCAAGCGGCGAATTGCGCAAAGGCATTGATCCGGTGCAATTCTACATCTCGCTCGCCGCCCTGTCTTACTTTTACCAGTCCAACAGTGCGACCCTGGGCGTGATTTTCGGCCGCGACCTGCTGGCGGAAGACGCAAAGGCGGAGCGCCTGGCACACATGACTGACCTGGTTCTGGCCGCGCTGCGGCCCGCGGCAACCGATACTCTTGACCCCGGATTGCCGGCGCTAATAGGATTTAACCAACGGGTTAAAATCCAGCCTTAGGTCAAGGCGAGAGCTCAAAAGTAGCGGAACCGCCGTGTCGAATGGAGTGCAGCGCATTGTGCAGTCGGCCTGGGTCAGGCCAATGCTGTTTCTCGTGCTGCTAGTCGTCGTCTGGGATCTCGCAATTCGCGTGTTCCGCATCCCGCCCTATCAGATCCCGAAACCCGAAGACGTGCTCCGGACCCTGTGGACCGACGGGCCACAACTTCTTCAACAGGCCGTGCCAACAACCATCGCGACAGTTGAGGGGTTCTTGCTCTCGGCGCTATTCGGCATTGCGGTCGGGATGCTGATCGTGGGTTCGCGGACCGTCGAGAGCTACATTTATCCGTTGCTGGTGTTCTCTCAGTCGATTCCGAAAATCGCGATCGCGCCGCTTTTCGTCGTCTGGTTTGGCTTCGGCATGTTTCCAAAGGTGCTATCGGCATTCATGCTCGGCTTCTTTCCGGTCGTCGTCTCGGCTGTACAGGGATTCAAGTCTGTCGAGCCGGATATGCTCGATCTCGTCAGGGCGATGGAGGCAAAGCGGCTGCAGATTTTCCGCCTGGTCCGGTTTCCTCATGCTCTGCCCGCGATCTTTGCCGGCCTTAAGGTCTCCATCACGCTCGCCGTCGTCGGCGCGGTGGTCGGTGAATTCGTCGGATCGAATAGCGGCCTTGGTTTTGTGCTTCAACGCTCCATCGGCAATTTCGAATTGCCCACGATGTTCGCAGCGCTGGTCATTCTTTCGCTGATCGGTGTCGTGCTGTTCTGGACCCTCGACGTCATCGAACGGTTCGCGATTCCGTGGCACGCCAGCCAGCGCCAGGACATCGTCGTTACGGCCTGAAACAATCGTCTGAATAAAAAAGGGAGGACATCATGATGAAATCGGTTTTCGCGGCACTCCTTGCCGTGCTGCTCGGCGGCCCGGCGTGGGCCGAAGACAAGGTCACGCTGATGCTCAACTGGTACGTCTACGGTGAGCACGCGCCGTTCTACTACGGCAAGGAAAAAGGTTACTTCAAGGATGCCGGCATTGATCTGGAAATCCAGGAAGGCCGCGGCTCCGGCACCGTGACGCAGGTCGTCGCCGCAAAGACCGTGCAGTTCGGCTACGTCGACGTACCGACCATGATGCGCGCCGCCGTCAAGGGCGCGCCCGTGCAGGCGGTCGGCGTCGCACTACAGACCAATCCGATGTCGGCGATGGGTTTTGTCGAAAAGAACATCCGGAAGCCGGAGGATATCAAAGGCAAGACGGTCGCAACGACCCCTGGCGATTCAATGTCGCAGATCTGGCCGCTGTTCCTGAAGAAGACGGGGCTGAAAGAAAGCGACTTCAAGACCGTGTCGGGCGATGCAACCACCAAGCTGAATGCGGTCATCAACGGCCAGGCCGACCTCCTGCTCGGTTATGTCATGGACCAGAGCATGAAGATCAAGGACGCAACGGGCAAAGACGTGTTTCCGATCAAGTTTGCTGACTATGGCGTCAATCTGGTGAGCTCAGGCGTCATCGTGAACAAGGACTGGCTCAACGACAACAAGGATCTCGTGAAGCGCTTCATGACCGCGGCCACGAAATCGCTCGAGGAAGCCTCCAAGCATCCGAAGGATGCCGCGCAGGCTATCCTCAATGCCAATCCGAAGGGCGGCAAGATCGAAACGTTGACGCAGGGGTTTGAGCTGACGATCCCGCTTTACAAGGACCCGTCCGGCAAGAAGAACCGCCCCTTCAACGTGACCGACGCCAATGTCAAGGACACCGTGGACGTTATGGTCGAATACGGCGGCCTCGACGCCAAGGCGAAGGAAGACTTCAAGAACTACTATACCAACGCCTATCTGCCCGCCGGCAGCGGGTCGTAAGCGTTGCGATGGCCGCAGGCACCCTCAAGATCGCGGCCGAGGCCGAACAAAAGAGACGCCCCGTCATTGAACTGCGGGGCGTCTCGAAAACCTATCGGACAGCCGACGGCGAAGTCCCGTCGTTGCGTCCGATTGATTTCACGGTCGGCGAAGGAGAGTTCGTCGTCGTGGTCGGGCCGTCCGGCTGCGGCAAGACCACCCTCCTCAAGATGATCGCCGGCCTTCTGCCACCGAGCCAGGGTGAAATTCGCGTCGAAGGCGAGCCCGTCACCCGGCCACACGGGGGCGTCGGCATCGTATTTCAGACCGCCATGCTTCTGCCGTGGCGCAGTGTGTTTCGCAATGTGATGATGCCGGTCGAGGTCAAAGGTCTGCCACGCGAAGAATACGGCGCACGCGCCCATGCGCTGCTAAAGCTGGTCGGCCTGCAGGACTTCGAAAACAAGTATCCATGGCAATTGTCCGGCGGCATGCAACAGCGCGCCTCGATCTGCCGTGCGCTCGTTCACGATCCCAAGATCGTGCTGATGGACGAGCCCTTTGGTGCGCTCGATGCAATGACGCGCGAGCGCATGAATGTCGAGCTGCAGCGCATTCAGCGCGAAACAAAAAAGACCGTATTGCTTATTACACATTCCATTCCTGAGGCGGTGTTCCTGGCTGACCGTGTGCTGGTCATGTCGGCGCGGCCCGGCAATATCGCCGCTGTCTATGAAGTGCCACTGCGGCGGCCGCGTTCGCTCGACGTCTTGTCCGACCCTGCCTTTGTCGGATTGACCCAGACAATCCGCGCGCATTTCTCCGACAGCCATCTCGATTGACTTGCCATGACGCCCCGTATCGCGGTGAAAAGCATCGACCTTTCCGAGCGGCGCGTGCCGTTCCGTCACCCGTTCCGATTCGGCGCGGTGACCGTGAATGAAGCGCCCCAGCTTTTTGTCCACGTCACAATCGAAGTGGATGGACAACGCAGCACCGGCGCCGCTGCCGAATTGATGGTGCCGAAATGGTTCAACAAAGACCCAAGCCTGTCTGCCGACGACACAGTCGATCAATTGCGTCAGTCGGCCGTGATCGCGCGATCGCTTTATCTCGAACAGACAAAGCCCGACACCGCGTTTGGCCTGCATGCCGCCCGTAACGGAACGCAGGCAGCAACATGCGGCAAAGCGGGAATCCCTCCCCTCGCGGCAAATTTCGGTACCGCCGAGATCGACAAAGCCATTCTTGACGCGCTGTTGCGGGCGATGCGGACGGATTTTTTCACCGGTATGCACGACAACGTTGCGGGACTTGATCGGCGTCTGACGCCCGATCTCGATGATACTGACGTTTCGGATTTCCTGACCGGCCGCAATGTCTCGCAACGCATCGCGGTACGCTACACAATCGGCATGCTTGATACGCTCGACAGCGTGCGTGAAGCCATTCGCGGAAAGTATCGTTTTTTCAAGATCAAGCTGTGCGGCGATCCTGAAAAGGATCGCGTTCGGTTGAGCGAGCTCGCAGCGCTGCTTGGCGACAGCGACTATCAAGCCACCCTCGATGCCAATGAACAGTACCGGAGCATTGGCGATCTAAACACGCTGGTGAAAGGCATTCAGACCGACACGGCACTTGGGGCACTTGCGGTGCGGCTCCTTTACATCGAACAACCGTTCGCCCGCGAAGATACCTGGAATTTCGATCTCAGGTCCCTCGCAACCAAGGTCGCATTCATTATCGACGAAGCAGACGACAGCTATGACGCGTTTGCGCGCGCCAAAATCCTCGGTTATCGCGGTGTGTCCTCAAAGTCATGCAAGGGCCTCTACAAATCGCTGCTCAACGGCGCGCGGGCCGCGCGCTGGAACAAGGCGGGCGGAGATTTCTTCATCAGCGCGGAAGATCTGACGTGTCAGGCCGGCCTCGCTGTACAGCAGGACAATGCACTCATCGCCTTTCATGGCCTCAAGCACGCCGAGCGCAATGGCCATCACTACGTGGATGGCTTCGTCGATACGCCTGCTTTCGAAGCCGAGTCATTTCTCGCAGCGCACTCCGACCTCTACGAAAAGTCGGATGGCATCGTTCGGCTCGCGGTGCACGACGGCACCGTCGCAACGGAATCGCTGGCCGTGCCCGGATTTGCTTGCGCTTTGCAGCCAGGCGATATCGGACCGCACAACCAAAAACACGACATAAAGGAGCATGTAACGTGACGACGAGACGTCTCGGCATCATCATGAACGGCGTCACAGGCCGGATGGGCACCAATCAGCATCTTGTGCGTTCAGTGTTGGCAATCCGCACTCAAGGCGGCGTCAAGCTTGCCAACGGCGACCGGGTCATGCCGGACCCGATCTTGATTGGCCGCAATGCCGACAAGACCGCGGGGCTTGCCAGGCAATACGGTATCGAGCGCTGGTCGACCGACCTCGACAAGGCTCTTGCAAACAAGGATGACGAACTTTTCTTCGATGCCGCAACGACGCAAATGCGGCCGAAGTTACTGGAAAAGGCGATCCGCGCCGGAAAGCACATCTACTGCGAAAAGCCGATTGCGACGACGTTCGATGAGGCATTGAACGCCTGCCGTCTGGCGGAAAAGGCAGGCGTCAAGAACGGCGTCGTCCAGGACAAGATTTTTTTGCCAGGATTGATGAAGCTCAAATTCCTGCGCGACAGTGGATTCTTCGGACGCATGCTGGCGGTCCGTGGAGAGTTCGGCTACTGGGTGTTCGAAGGAGACCTGCAGCCAATCCAGCGGCCATCGTGGAATTACAAGCTCGCCGAAGGCGGCGGCATCATTCTCGACATGCTGTGTCACTGGCGTTACGTGCTGGACAACACGTTCGGCGAAGTGAAGTCGGTCTCCTGCATCGGGGCAACGCACATCGCGCAGCGCTGGGATGAGGACGGCAAAGCCTACAAGGCGGACGCCGACGACGCCGCCTATGCGACATTCCAGCTTGAGGGCGATGTCATCGCCCACATCAATTCTTCCTGGTGCGTGCGCCCCTACCGCGACGATCTCGTCACGTTTCAGGTCGATGGTACGCATGGATCCGCAATCGCGGGGCTGCATGAGTGCATGATGCAGGCGCGGCAGGGAACCCCACGACCCGTATGGAATCCCGATCAGAAACAGACACTCGACCTCTACGAATCATGGCAGCCGGTCCCGGACTTCACGACGTTCGATAACGGATTCAAGGCTCAATGGGAGATGTTCATTCGCCATCTCGTCGAGGACGCACCCTATAAATACACGCTGCGCGAAGGCGCCAAAGGGCTTCAACTGGTGGAATGTGCGACCAGAAGCTGGAAAGAGCGCCGCTGGATCGACATTCCTGCTCTATCAGTATGAGAGACACCCATGAACCGCATCGACAACAGTCTCAAGGCTCTCTCGATCGATCTGCCGCTCACCGGCCGGCGTGTCGAAAAATTTCACCTGTCCGAGCCCAGACATTTTCCCGAGCGTTCGGAGCGCAAGCTCAATCGCATCGCTTTCGCGGCAACACATGTCGTCGCCGATCCTCACGCCGACACCGACCCCTGGCTCGATTGTGCAATCGATTGGGACAAGACCATTGCGTATCGTGAGTACCTTTGGGGTCTCGGTCTTGGTGTCGCGGAAGCTATGGACACTGCGCAGCGCGGCATGGGCGTGGACTGGCCAACATCGCTTGAACTTATCAAACGGTCGGTCGCTGCGGCAAAAGCGTGCGACGGGCTGGTGTTTTCCGGCAGCGGAACAGACCAGCTCGATCCGGCACAGGCGCGCAATCTCGACGATGTGATCCGCGCGTACGAAGAACAGATTGAAGCGATCGAGGCCGTGGGTGGCCGCATTGTCCTGATGGCTTCGCGCGCACTGGCCAGAGTGGCGCGGTCCCCGGACGACTATGAAAAAGTCTACGGCCGGATTCTTCAGGGCGTTCGCGAGCCCGTGATCATTCACTGGCTCGGAGACATGTTTGACCCGGCGCTGGCGGGATATTGGGGAGCATCCGATCTCGACGCCGCCATGACGACAGCCGTCGAGATCATCAACAACCACGCCTCGAAGGTGGATGGCGTCAAAATATCACTGCTCGACAAGGACAAGGAAATTGCAATGCGGCGCCGCCTGAGTCAGGGCGTGCTGATGTATACCGGCGACGATTTCAACTATGCCGAGCTCATCGCCGGTGACGCCAAAGGCTATTCGCACGCGCTGCTTGGTATATTCGACGCCATCGCGCCGGCCGCTTCGGCGGCATTGGTCAAGCTCGCGGCCGGTGATGCTGAGGACTTTTACGACGTTCTGGCGCCGACCGTACCGCTGTCCCGGCATATTTTCCGCAGCCCCACCCGCTTCTACAAAACCGGGGTCGTGTTCATGGCTTATCTCAACGGCCATCAGGATCACTTTACATTGGTCGGCGGCCAGGAGAGCGCGCGCTCAAGCGTGCATCTCGCGGAAATATTCCGCCTTGCCGATAAAGCGGGCCTGTTGCGCGATCCGGAGCTTGCCGTCAATCGAATGCGCACGGTTCTGGCCGCACGCGGGTTTGACGCCTGATGCGCGATTTAAGCGGCGACCATCGTTGGCTCTCGCTCAACACGGCGACGGTGCGCAAACAAGGCTCGCTGCTCGACATCATTGACGCATGTGTGCGTAACGGCATTCGCGCGATCGATCCATGGCGCGACCAAGTTGCCGCCATCGGCCTCGACCGCGCCGTGCGCGCGGTGAAGGACGCCCAGCTCGAACTGTCGGGTTATTGCCGGGGCGGCATGTTTCCCGCTGACCCCGCCCATCGCTCCCAGGTGCGGGACGACAATCGCCGCGCCGTCGATGAAGCCACGGCGCTGGGAGCTTCCTGCCTGGTGCTGGTTGTCGGTGGTTTGCCGCAGTATTCAAGGCCCGGCAGCGCGCCCAGCAGGGATATCTGGGGCGCACAAGCACAGGTCGAGGACGGAATTGCCGAACTGCTCGCATACGCGCGCACCGCCAAATTGCCGCTGGCCATCGAACCGCTGCACCCGATGTTCGCTGCCGACAGGGCCTGCGTAAACACCACGCGGCAGGCGCTCGATCTTTGCGACCGGCTCGATCCGGCGCGCACCGGCGCGCTCGGTGTCGCAATCGACGTCTACCACGTATGGTGGGATTTCGAATTGATGCCTCAAATCGAACGTGCGGGGCATGACCGGCTATTGGCTTTCCACGTGTGCGATTGGCTGGTCCCTACCACCGACATGCTCAATGACCGCGGCATGATGGGGGACGGCGTCATTGACATTCCGCGTATCCGCGCCGCCGTTGAGGCGCAGCAATTTGCCGGCTACGTGGAGGTCGAAATCTTTTCCAACCACTGGTGGGCGATGCCGGTGGATGACGTTATTGCGGCATGCGTGGCTCGCATGAAAACCGTGGTCTGAGCCGGGCCGGACACTAGCCTAAACCATTCGTTAACGGCGCCGCTTTAGCTTCGGGGTGACCGCATCGGGCTCAAGGGCCCGAACCCGGGGCGCCATGGTCCGTATCGACTTTAATCGGTTGCGTTTCCTCGTAATCGACGACAATGCGCACATGCGACGCAT
>DASXLC010000022.1:0-3083 GCA_036496445.1 Pseudolabrys sp.
TGCCCGCCCATTTGGCGTAAGCCAGCGCATCCGAATAGGCGACGTGCACGACCGGATGATTATCCGATGTGTTGATGCTGCTCCCGGGTCCATAAGGGCGCCGCCAGTCGGCGCCTTTCAAAAACGTCCACCATTGCGACCAATCGCGCAGATCGACCGGCCGCGATGGCGGCGCGAACACCAGCGAACCGGCGTAAAGCATGTGAGGCAGAGCGCCGGGGTAATGTTTCGGATCGGGCGGAATCTCGGCGAGGGTCGTGTGACCTGTCGCCTTGACGAAAGCTTTGAACTGCCGGTTCGTCACCGGCGTGCGGTCGATCCAGAAGCCGTCTACCGTCACTCGGTGGACCGGCGCTTCCTCCGGGTAATGATCGTTGGAGCCCATGGCGAACGTGCCGCCGGGAATCCAGATCATTTCGTGGAGGTCGCCCGGCTGCCTCTCGTCGCGTTCAAAGCCCGCTCGCAACATGGCACTATCTTCCGGCAATGCGACGCGGCTGCCTTATTGCGGGGAATAGTCCGAGAGCTTTGATGCCCAGCCGCGTTGGTGAAGGCTGATCTCATCTGGGCCGCGTCCGCGTCAGCGTGGCAACGTCAGCAATTCTTCCCTATTCTCGACCTCCGCTATTCTAAGCAGATTTCCCCTCCAGAGTGATGTCCGATTTGTGCCAAACTAAGGAGGCATCATCGGTTTTAATGCTCAATTATGCCTGTTTAACAAAGCTGAATTCGTCTCCGAATTAGGGGAGTGTCGGATGGCCTTTCGTGGTTGGACAAGATTGTCGCAGGTCGAAGGGCCCCGCGAGCCAGCGAACGCGCCTTGCTCGCTGCAGACTCGCAGCATTGTCAACTTTGAGGACCTTGAGCGCTTTGTTGAAGGCGCTCAAACACAGGTTACCCAGGTCGAGCGCGGTCAGCTGAAGGGCAATCTTACGCACCTCCTGATCGGCGACCTACCGCTTGACATCGGCACGTTCTCCCTTGGGGTGCGGTCACGTGGAGTAGCAAGTGTCGATCGGATCACGATCAGCATGTTGACTGGTTGTACCGGCCGAGTCACTCACTGGTCACAAGAGATGAAACTTGGCGATGTGTTCGTTTGGCCCGCGGGCACCGAGCGTGAGGCGAGGTACCACGGTGGCGCTGCGGTCGCGGTGATTTCGTTGGCTCGGGCCGATCTGGAATCGATGTTGGGTTCAGAGCCGCGATTGAGGGAGCCTGACGCCTGGATCACAAATCGTTACCGCCCTGCCATCTGCACGGGGGCCGTTACAGTTCGTTCGCTCCGGAATTTGGTCGCGCAGCTCGAAGCCAAGGGCGCGAGTCTCAGCGTGGATGCCGCAGAATTTCGGAAACGCGCCATTGTCGAAGCAATGATCGCGCCGATTGTGGAGAATTCATCACCCGATATGGATGGCCCTTTGCCTTCGGCCTTGCGTATTGTCACCAGGGTCGAGGAATATCTCGGGGCCGGCGAGTCCAGGCCGGTTCACATATCGGAGATCTGCAGTGGACTGTATGTTTCGCGGCGAACGCTCCATCGGGCGTTCCACGACGTGATGGGCCTTGGGCCATCGGCGTTTCTTCGGCGCAAGAGATTGTGCTCCGTGCACAAGACGCTGCGAAGCAGCGACCCGATGATGATAACTGTGGCGGACGTCGCCATGCAGCACGGATTTTCCAACCTGGGTCGGTTCTCGGGCGATTACCGGTCTCTTTTCGACGAGTACCCGTCACAAACCCTGGTTGCTCGCCGGAGCAATTGACGCAGCCACCTTGGCACAAACTGTACAGGACTGTGACGCCAACGCAACGCGCCGAGGGAAAAATGGCATGACTTCAATATTCGGGTGGTACTGCAACCCGGGGACGCCATAATCGTATGCCCCGCTCGCGCGTGGAGCTCGCATGGCATCCTTCGCACCGAGGATTCGACGCACCGGCTGCCTCGTGGCAGTTGCGGTGCTTGCGTCCTACCCAACGCCTTCGCGCGCCGACGAGGGCGGCGTTTCATTCTGGCTTCCCGGACAAAATGCCAGCCTCGCCGCCGCACCGCAGGTGCCGGGCTGGGCGATGGGCGTCATCTATCTCCACAGCAACGTCGCTGCATCTGGCAACGTTGCGGCAGCAAGAGAAATCACGACAGGCAGAATTCCTGCGAATGTGAACGTCAATTTGAATTTGAGCCTGAGCGGGCAAGGTGACCTTGTCGTCCTCTCGCCTACCTATACGTTCGCGACCGCGGTCCTCGGCGGGCAATTGTCCCTGGGGGTGGCAAGCTGGTTCGGCAAGAGTTCGGCCAGTATCGCCGGGACATTGACGGCGACAGCCGGACCGATCGTAGCGACGCGCAGCGGATTGCTGTCGGACTCGCTGATCTCCTATGGCGACGTCGTGCCGACCGCGACGCTACGCTGGAACCAGGGCGTCAACAACTACATGGTCTACGTCACCGGCGATATTCCCGCCGGTGACTACAGTCCGACGCGGCTTGCCAATCTCGGCATCGGTCATGGCACGATCGACGCCGGCGGCGCCTACACCTATCTCAATCCGGCCACCGGAAATGAGTTCTCGGCCACGGCCGGCTTCACCTACAATTTCAAGAATCCCGATACGCAGTACCGCAACGGCATCGACTTCCACTTCGACTGGGGTGCCGCGCACTTCGTCTCGAAGCAGGTGTTCGTCGGTCTTGCCGGATATGCGTATCAGCAGATCACCGACGACTCCGGTCAGAGCCCGCTACTTGGCGGATTCAGGTCGCGCGTCCTCGGGATCGGTCCACAGATCGGATATATCTTCCCCGTGGGCGGCATGCAGGGCTTTTTGGGCCTGAGAGGATACGCCGATTTCGACGCCGCCAACCGCGCACCGGGCTGGAGCACCTGGTTGACGTTTGCGATTTCGCCGGCCGCGCCGACTGCCGTGACTCCAACCAGGCATCTCGTGGCGAAATAGGATCTTCCAAACTTAGATATACACGGGGAGGCAGGCCGGCGACGAGCATCCCTGCTGGCCTCAGACCGCGATGGCGAATGTCCGAGTTGGGTCAAAAGGCGAAATAATCGCGGCGAGCAAAT
>DASXLC010000023.1:0-3502 GCA_036496445.1 Pseudolabrys sp.
GGAGAAATCCGCAGCATCTTGCTCACTGCCTTTGCCTCGTTATCCTCGAGGTCTCTCTCGCGTTGGCGCTTGCCCATGACGATACTCTTTATCCCTGTCCCTTAGCTTGCCGCCGGCGCGGGTGCGGCCGGAGCCGGAGCCCCACCCGGCGCTGCAGGCGCGCCTACGCGCTTGGCTTTGCGGTCGGAAGAATGGCCGTAGAACATCCGCGTCGGCGCAAACTCGCCGAACTTGTGACCGACCATTTCTTCGTTAACGAGCACCGGAATGTGCTTCTGGCCGTTATAGACGCCGAAATTCAGCCCCACGAACTGCGGCAAAATGGTCGAACGCCGGCTCCATATCCTGATCATTTCGTGGCGGCCCGAAGAGCGCGAGGCCTCTGCCTTGCGCAGCAGATAGCCATCGACAAAAGGACCTTTCCAAACTGAACGCGTCATAGCTTCTGTCCTTACTGCTGCTTCTTCTTGCGATCGTGTCGGCTCGCAACGATGAAGCGTTCGGTGCGCTTGTTCTTGCGGGTCTTCTTCCCCTTGGTTGGGAAGCCCCACGGCGTGACCCAATGCTTGCCGCCCTTGGTGCGGCCGCCATGCGGGTGGTCGACTGGATTCATGGTGATGCCGCGGTTGTGCGGCATGCGCCCCTTCCAGCGCTGGCGACCGGCCTTGCCGATCGTCGTGTTCATGTTGTCCGGATTGGACACCGCGCCGACCGTCGCCATGCAGCGGCCGTGCACGATGCGTTGCTCCGTCGTGCTCAGACGCAGGATGACGTAATCCTGGTCGCGTCCCACGATCTGAACATAAGTGCCGGCCGAGCGCGCAATCTGACCGCCCTTGCCGATCTTTGTCTCGACATTGTGCACGATGGTGCCGACCGGAATATTCGCGATCGGCATCGCATTTCCCGGCTTCACGTCGGCATGCTCGGAGGCAATCACGCTATCGCCCGGTGCAAGGCGCTGCGGCGCCAGGATGTAGGAGAGTTCGCCATCCTCGTACTTGATGAGCGCGATGAAGGCCGTGCGGTTCGGATCGTATTCCAGCCGCTCAACGGTCGCGGGCATGTCAAATTTCGTCCGGCGGAAATCGATCCGGCGATATGCCTGCTTGTGACCGCCGCCACGGAAACGCGAGGTGATGCGGCCGTGGTTGTTTCGGCCACCCGTCGAATTCTGTCCTTCGGTGAGCGCCTTGACCGGCGGCCCCTTGTGCAGGGTCGAGCGGTCAACGATCACCAGCTGGCGCTGGCCCGGCGTCACCGGATTGTATGTCTTTAACGCCATCGCAACGCTCCCTTACAATCCCGTGGTCACATCGATCCGGTGACCCTCTTCGAGAGTCACGATCGCGCGCTTCACGTCGGACTGTTGCCCGATCCTGTTGCGGAACACTTTTCGTTTCCCCGGCCGCGTGAGTGTGTTGACGCTTTTCACCTTGACGTCGAACAGCTTCTCGACTGCTTCCTTGATCTGCGGCTTGGTGGCGTGGATGGCCACCTTGAACATGACCTTGTTGTACTCGGATGCCATCGTCGCCTTTTCAGTGATCACCGGGGCGATAATGACGTCGTAGTGGCGCGGATCGCTGGTGCTCATTTGAATCGCGCCTCCAGTGCATCGAGCGCGGCCTTGGTCAGCACCAGGGTCTTGCGCCGCAAGATGTCATACACGTTGATGCCCTGAACAGGCAGGACATCAATATTAGGAATGTTACGCGCCGCATTGCGGAAGTTGGCATCGATCTCCGTGCCGTCGATGATCAGCGCATTTTCGAGGCCGAGCTTGCCGAATTGCTTTGCGAGCCCGCTGGTCTTGGCGTCTTTCGCCGTTGCCTTCTCGATCACGATGATGCCGCCGTCCTTGGCCTTCGACGACAGTGCGTGCTTGAGCGCGAGCGCACGAACCTTTTTCGGCAGATCGATAGCGTGGCTGCGCACCACCGGGCCGAACGCACGGCCACCGCCGCGGAATTGGGGCACGCGCGCGGAGCCGTGACGCGCACCGCCGGTCCCCTTTTGCGCGTACATCTTCTTGCCCGTGCGCCAGATCTCCGCGCGGCCTTTGGTTTTGTGGGTGCCGCGCTGACGCTTGGCGAGCTGCCAATTGACACAACGCTGGATGATGTCAGTACGTGGTTCGAGGCCAAAAATTGTGTCCGACAACGTGGCCTTGCCGGCTTCCTTGCCATCGAGGGCGACGATCTTGAGCTCCATCACTCGCCCTCCTTCTTCTTCGCAGCGGACGCGGCCTTGTCGGCAGCCTTGGCAGCCTGATCGGCAGCCTTTGCAGCCTGCGTTGCAGCTTTTGCCGCTTGCTCGGCGGCGGCAGATGCTTGCGCGGCCGCCTGCTCCGCGCTGGGTGCCTGATCGGATGCCGGCTTGGCCTGCTCCGACTCAGGTTTCGCTCCGGCCGCGTCGCTCACGCGGAACTTGCCGGGCTTCGGCACTTCCTTGGGCAGTTTTTTCTTTACTGCGTCGCGTACCGTCACCCAACCGCTCTTTGATCCGGGCACTGCGCCCGCGACCAGAATGAGACCGCGCTCAACATCCGTCTGCACAACCTTGAGATTGAGCGTGGTGACGCGCTCGACACCGAGGTGGCCAGGCATTTTCTTATTCTTGAAGGTCTTGCCCGGGTCCTGACGGCCGCCCGTGCCACCGATCGAGCGATGCGAGATCGATACGCCGTGCGAAGCACGCAGCCCCGCGAAATTCCAGCGCTTCATGCCGCCGGCAAAGCCCTTGCCGATCGTGATGCCGCAGACATCGACGAACTGGCCCGGAATGAAGTGATCGGCCGTGATTTCGGCGCCGACCGGGATCAAGGCATCTTCGGTGACACGGAATTCGGCGAGCTTGCGCCTGGGTTCCACGTTCTGCTTGCCGAAATAGCCGCGATCGGCCTTGTTCATATTGTTGGCGCGGCGCGCGCCCGAACCGAGCTGCAGCGCCATATAGCCATTCTTGTCTTTGGTACGGTGAGCGACCACCTGGCACTGCGCAAGACGCAGCACCGTGACCGGCACGTGCTCACCGGCCTCGGTGAACACCCGTGTCATTCCGACCTTCTGCGCAACTACGCCCGAACGCATTGCTAATCCCATCCCGGCCTTACAGTTTGATCTCGACATCAACGCCGGCAGCGAGGTCGAGCTTCATCAGCGCGTCCACCGTTTGCGGCGTTGGATCGACGATGTCCAAGAGGCGCTTGTGCGTGCGCATCTCGAACTGTTCGCGGCTCTTCTTGTCCACGTGCGGCGAGCGGTTCACCGTGAATTTCTCAATTCTCGTCGGCAGCGGAATCGGGCCACGGACCTGCGCACCAGTGCGCTTGGCCGTATTCACGATCTCGCGCGTCGACGCATCGAGGATGCGGTGATCGAACGCCTTGAGCCGGATCCGGATATTCTGGCCGTTCATTGTCGTTTCTCTCGTCCGTCGTGCCCGCCCGTCAGACGGGCAACCACGGAATGCCTAACCTATGTGATGCGGATGGCCGGGA
>DASXLC010000024.1:0-16657 GCA_036496445.1 Pseudolabrys sp.
CAGTCTGGCCGCGTCCTTGATCAGAAGCTTCGGGTCGACACCGGGAATGATCCTGCGCTGTCGCATGCTGTTTCTCCTAACGTCCGGTGACCATCGCGCGCAGGCTCCTGGGCACGATCAGCGCCAGCGCCACATGCACAATGAGAAATCCGACGATTGCTGCCATTGCAAAGAAGTGTACGTAGCGGGCGGTGTCGTAGCCGCCGAACAAGGCGGTCAGCTCCTGAAATTGTACCGGCTTCCAGATCGACAGGCCTGACAGCACGATGACAACGCCGGCCAGGATCACGCCGGAATAGAGCAGCTTCTGCACCGCGTTGTAGTGCGAGAGGTCGTCATGGGCGAGTTTGAATGTCAACGCCGCCTTCACGTCGGCCACCACTTCAGATGGCCGGATCGGGAGGAGTTTGCGTCGGAAGCGGCCCGTAAGAATGCCAAGCGTAACGTAAACGATACCGTTGATGACAAGCACCCACATGGCCGCGAAATGCCAGAGCAACGCGCCCGCGAGCCACCTGCCGAGGGCAATGCTTTCAGAAAATGTGAAGTCGAACAGCGGCGACGCATTGTAGATCTGCCAGCCGGAACCAATCATCACCAGAATCGCCAGCGCATTGATCCAATGGCAGACGCGGACCCAGCGGGGGTGGATCGTTGCGTCCGCCGACAGGGTGATGGTTTCAGCGGTCATCGCGGCTCCGCCATTCCTGGCCTATCGATCAGTCCCTCGGCGAATATACGCCGAAACCGGGTCCACGGATGCGCGAACCTGGCCGTTTTCGTCCATTTACTTCTTCATGTCGTCTTTGGACATGTTGTCCTTCGACATATCGTCTTTCTTCATTGAGTCTTTGGACATCTTGTCCTTGGACGTTGAGTCCTTGCTCATGGCGTCCTTCGACATGCTGTCCTTGGACATGGTGTCTTTCTTTATATCGTCCGCAAGGGCGGCCGGCGCCAGTGGCGCGATGGCCAGTCCGGACGCGACAAGCGCCGTCAGCAGTATGCTCTTTTTCATCAGATATCCCTCCGTGATTGACGTTGCGCTTCCCAGCTATCACGGCTTGCGGACACATCCTCATCAGTTTCCCGTTGCCGCAAGCTGGCATTCGGCTCACGGTTTTGTGAGAATGACCGGCCGGACTCGACCGAGCGAAGGAGAGAATTTGTGAGCGTGCCGTCGGCCTCAAAAACCAGTCCAGGCAATTTTTTTGAAGATTTCCGCCTCGGTCAACAGATCCGCCATGCCACTCCGCGCACAGTCTCGGTCGGCGATGTCGCGCTGTATCAGGGGTTATTCGGCGGCCGCTTTGCGGTGCAATCGTCTGACGTTTTTGCGCAGAACATCGGCTTTCCGAGAGCTCCCATCGACGATCTGCTGGTATTTCATATCGTGTTCGGCAAGACCGTGCCGGACATCTCGCTGAATGCCGTTGCCAATCTGGGTTACGCCAATTGCCGGTTTCTCAAGCCCGTGTATCCAGGCTCCACGCTGAATGCGGTTTCCGAAATCATCGGGCTGAAAGAGAACTCCAACAAAAAGACCGGCATTGTCTATGTCCGTTCACGCGGTTTCGACGATGCCGGTGATGCGGTGCTCGACTATGTACGATGGGTGATGGTGCGCAAACGCGATGAGACGGCGCCAGCGCCGGGCGAAGAGGTGCCCGAACTTCAAAAGAGCGTAGAGCCTGCGCGCCTCGGAGGCTCCTGCCCGAAAATCAATGGCCCCGCCTACGACAATGTCCTAGCCGGGAGCTCTCACCGGTTCGGTGACTACAAGGTCGGTGAAAAAATCGATCATGTCGACGGCGTCACGGTGGAGGAAGCCGAGCATCAGATCGCCACACGGCTCTACCAGAACACTGCGCGAATTCACTTCAACCAGTTTGTCGAGAGCAAAGGCCGCTTCGGACGCAGATTGATTTACGGCGGCCACGTCATTTCGCTCGCGCGCACCCTGTCGTTCAACGGTCTGGGCAATGCATTCCAGGTGGCCGCAATCAATGGTGGGCGCCACGTGGCACCGCTGTTTGCCGGGTGCACCGTATTTGCATGGTCGGAAATACTTGAATGCGCCGGGCTGCCGGGCCGCAAGGATATCGGCACGCTACGTGTCCGTACCGTCGCCACAAAGGATCGTCCGTGCACGGACTTCCCGCTCAAAAGCGGCGACGACTACGACCCGGCAGTGGTCCTCGATCTCGACTATTGGGTGCTCATGCCGCAGTGAACAACGAAAGGAGGAAACATGCCAAAAGAACCCGGCCCGACTCATGGACCAGAGTCCGACGAACGCCTGCTTGCTGAGCTTCGTTCATTACGCCAGGGGTTTCGCAAATCGCAGGCGTACAGAAATGTGCACCAGCTTACATCGGGTCAAAGAATAGCAGACACTGTCGCCGCCGTGATGGGCTCCTGGACGTTTATCATTTGCCAGTCGATCATTCTTTTTGTCTGGATTGTTCTCAACATCACCGCCTATGTCGAACGATGGGACCCCTATCCATTCATCCTGCTCAATCTCGCGCTCTCGTTCCAGGCCGCTTATGCCGCTCCTTTCATCATGATGAGCCAGAACCGTCAGCAGGATATTGATCGCAAGGCCGCCGAACACGACTATCAGATAAACATCAAGGCTGAGCTGGAGATCGAACTCCTGCATCAGAAGATCGATGAGCTTCGCGAAAAAGAGGTGTTAAGTCTTTCAGAGTCGATACAGCAACTCATCGAGCTCTTGCGTAAGTCAAACACGCAACAACGCACTGCGACCTGAAGCACATCGCACCGCGCGGAATTCAGGCGCCTGCCCTTAGGTGGTCGACGAGTTGCCGCGCGTATGGCGGCAATGCCTCGATGTCGCGGACACAGATGGTCAGTTCGCGGAGCGCCCATGAATCGGTGAGTTGCACGGCACTGATCGCCATCGTGCGCTGCGTGCGCTGCACGGTGGTCTCAGGCACAATACCGACACCGACGTTGCATTCAACCAGACGGCAGATTGCATCGAAGCTGCGCAACTGCACACGCAGACGAAGAGGCCGGCCGATGCGATTCGCCTTGTCGGCAAGGAATCGCTGGATTGCGCTGGCACGGTCGAGGCCGACCATGTCATAGTCAAGCACCTCGGCAAAGCCGATGTGCGAACGGGTCGCAAGCGGATGTTTTTTTGCAACCACGAGCACGAACCGGTCGCTTCGGAACGGAAACGTATTCAAGCCGCCATAGTCGACGGTACCGGCAACGATGCCGATATCGGCGTTGCCTTCGGCAATCAGGCCTACGATTTCGTCACTTAGTCGCTCCTCGAGGTCCACACTGATGTCCGGATAGGCCATCAGGAACGAGCTGAGTGTCTCAGGCAAGAACTCGGTGAGCGCATTGGTGTTTGAGAGAACCCGCACCTGGCCGGCGAGGCCCCGCGCGTAAGGTGTGAGGTCCTCCTGCAGGCGCTCCGTTTGCGCCAGGATTCCCCGCGCATGCTGCAACAAGGTGCGGCCGGCCGGTGTCGGTGTGACACCCGCGCGCCCGCGCACCAGAAGGGCGGTCCCGAATGCCAGTTCCATCTTCCGAATCCGGGTCGAGGCAGCCGCAAGTGCCAAATTGGAGCGTGCCGCCCCGTGGGTGATGCTCCCAGCCTCAACGATATGCCGGAACAGGTTGAGGTCGGTAAAATCGAACCGCATTCTTGGACCTCCTTCTTATTCTGCGAAGGCAGGCTACATATAAAGCATATTGCAATGGGCAGTTCGTGGGTTCAAGCTTCGCGAACCATGAAGTAACGACCCTTGCCGTCCGGTCAAGTGGAAACTTCGCTCACCCGTCTCTTGCGGCCGCCTGACCCGTCAACATGCAATACGTCTCCCGTCCTCACGTTGAGACCTCATCATTCGACGGCAGGTTTTCTGGAGTTGACGATGGTCGAGCCTGAGGCAGGAACATCGACAGGGATGCGGCGCGTGCGTCCGCTGTCTCCTCACCTGCAAATCTACAAGCCGATGCTCACGATGGTGATGTCGATCGTGCATCGCATTACGGGCGCCGCCCTCTATTTCGGAATGTTGCTGCTCGCCTGGTGGCTGATCGCGGCGGCGAGTGGTCCGAATGCCTATGCCAACGTCGAGTGGTTCATGGGCAGCCTGATCGGGCAGCTGGTGCTGTTCGGCTACACATGGGCCTTGCTTCACCACATGCTCGGCGGTATCCGCCATCTGATCTGGGACACGATCCACGGTTTCGAGCCGGTCGAACGTGAACTGCTGACGCTGGCGACGCTCGTTGGCTCAATTACGCTTACGCTCATTCTTTGGGTCGTTGGCTATCTCGTCATGGGGGGACCGCGATGAGCCCGGTTCAACCTATGCGCACGCCGATGCGCCGCGTCCGCGGCCTTGGTGCAGCCCGTTCGGGCACCGGTCAGTTCTGGCATCAGCGCATCACCTCGGTCGCCGGCATTCCGCTGACCATCGGGCTCCTGCTCATCATCACCGCGCTGCTTGGACGCAGTCACGCGGCAGTCGTGCAGATTCTGGGATCGCCGATCGTCGCGATTACCGTGCTGCTGTTCATCGTCAATACGGCCTATCACATGTGGATCGGCATGCAGGAAATCATCCTCGACTACGTCCATGATGACCGGTGGAAGCTGTTGAGCCTGATGGCCAACACGTTCTTCGTTTTCGCCGTCAGCCTGACGTCGATCTACGCGATTCTCAAGCTGTCGTTCGGGGTCTAGTCATGGCAACGAATGGAAAATCCAGCGGCGCTCCTTCGATTAACGGCCGCGCCTATCCGATCGAGGACCACAGTTACGATGTCGTCGTTGTCGGTGCCGGCGGGTCGGGCCTGCGCGCGGTGGTTGGATGCAGCGAGGCGGGCTTGCGGACGGCTTGCATCACCAAGGTATTTCCCACCCGCTCGCACACCGTCGCTGCGCAAGGTGGGATCGCGGCCGCACTGGGCAACATGGGAGAAGATGACTGGCGGTGGCACATGTATGACACCGTCAAAGGCGCGGACTGGCTCGGTGACCAGGACGCTATCGAATATCTCTGCCGCAATGCGCCCGCCGCCGTTTATGAACTCGAGCACTGGGGTCTGCCCTTCTCGCGCCGCGAAGAGGACGGGAAAATTTATCAGCGCCCGTTCGGAGGCATGACCACCCACTACGGCAAGGGCACCGCGCAGCGCACATGCGCCGCGGCAGATCGCACAGGCCACGCCATGCTGCACACAATGTACGGCCAGGCACTGCGCCATGCGGCCGAGTTCTACGTCGAATATTTTGCGATCGACCTGATCATGGACGAGGAAGGCCGTTGTCGCGGCGTCGTGGCCCTCAACATGGACGACGGGTCAATCCATCGTTTTTCCGCCAACATGACCATCCTCGCTACCGGCGGATACGGGCGCACCTATTTTTCATGTACTTCGGCGCACATCTGCACCGGCGATGGCAACGCCATGGTGCTGCGCGCCGGGTTGCCATTGCAGGATATGGAATTCGTGCAGTTCCATCCGACCGGCATCTATCCGGCAGGATGCCTGATCACCGAAGGTTCGCGCGGCGAAGGCGGTTATCTGGTCAATTCCGAAGGTGAGCGTTTCATGGAGCGTTATGCTCCATCAGCGAAGGATCTTGCATCACGCGATGTCGTCTCCCGCGCCATGACGGTCGAAATCCGGGAAGGGCGCGGCGTTGGCAAGGAAAAGGATCACCTGTTCCTGCATCTCGATCATCTCGATCCGGCAGTGTTGCACGAGCGGTTGCCGGGCATCAGCGAAACCGCGCGCATTTTTGCCAATGTCGATGTCACGCGCGAACCGATACCGGTGCTACCAACCGTGCATTACAATATGGGAGGCATCGCCACGAATTATCACGGCGAAGCGCTGACCAAGAAAAAGGGCGGCGACGATACTGTAATCCCCGGCCTTATGGCGCTCGGTGAAGCCGCATGCGTGTCGGTGCATGGGGCCAACCGGCTCGGTTCGAATTCGCTGATCGATCTGGTCGTGTTTGGACGTGCCGCAGCACAACGCTGCGCCGAGTTGCTGACGCCGGGAGACAAGCAGCCTGAACTGCCGAAAAATTCGGCCGAAATTTCGCTGTCGAGGCTCGACAAATTCCGCAACGCCTCCGGCGGGACGCCGACCGCCAAGTTGCGACTCAACATGCAGAGAGTCATGCAAGAGGATTGCGCCGTGTTCCGCGCCGGCGAGGTGCTGGATCAGGGCCACAAGAGAATTCATGACGTCTACGACGGTATGGCCGACGTTCATGTCACCGACCGGTCGCTTATTTGGAATTCTGATCTGATCGAAACGCTGGAACTCGACAACCTTATTGCGCAGGCGGTCGTCACCATGGACTCGGCCAGAAATCGGACGGAAAGCCGCGGCGCGCATGCGCGTGAAGATTATCCCGAACGTGACGACAAGAATTGGATGAAGCACACGCTGTCGTGGATGGATGAAAAGGGTCACGTAAAACTCGACTATCGCCCGGTGCACGCTTACACGCTCACCAACGACGTTGCTTATATCGAGCCGAAAGCCCGCGTTTACTGACGGAAACTTGCCATGGTCGAATTCACCCTGCCGAAAAACTCCAAGCTCACCGAAGGCAAGAAGTGGCCGCGCACCTCGCATGCGACGCACGTGAGCGAATTCCGCATCTACCGCTGGAACCCGGAAGACGGGCAGAATCCGAGCGTCGATACCTACTACGTCGATCGCGATGACTGCGGACCGATGGTTCTCGACGCGCTGATCTGGATTAAAAACACTATCGATCCGACTCTCACCTTCCGCCGTTCCTGCCGCGAGGGCGTGTGCGGTTCCTGTGCCATGAATATCGACGGCACCAACACGTTGGCTTGCACAATGGCGATTGACGATGCGCGTGCGCCGGTGCGCATCTATCCTCTGCCGCACCAACCGGTCGTGAAGGATCTCGTGCCGGATTTGAATAATTTCTACGCGCAATACGCATCGATTGAGCCGTGGCTAAAGACGATTACGCCGACTCCGGAAAAGGAGTGGAGGCAAAGCCACCACGACCGGGCCAAGCTCGACGGCATGTACGAATGCATTCTGTGCGCCTGCTGCTCGACGTCGTGCCCGAGCTATTGGTGGAATTCGGATCGTTATCTTGGCCCGGCCGCATTGCTGCAAGCCAACCGATGGGTCCAGGACAGCCGCGATGAAGCCACGGGCGATCGCCTCGACAATATCGAGGACCCATTCCGGCTTTACCGCTGCCACACGATCATGAATTGTTCGAAGGCCTGTCCAAAAGGCCTCAACCCGGCGAAGGAAATCGCCGTACTGAAAAAGGCCCTGGTCGATCGGCAGCTTTGACGTCGCCGGACCATTGCAAGCAAGATTACTCCCCTGAATGGACGATGAAGGTTGTCCATTTCAGATATACAACTTTCACTTGAATCGCATTTCTGAGTGGTGCACGGTTTGCCCCTTTCCGGGGTGACGTCGTGCGTTCGCGTTTGAGTTTTTTGATCGCAGGAAGTCTGCTTTGCACGGCCTGCGGCCCGATCTCGAAATTGCCGTCATTGCCGTCTGAGGACGTCGAACTGGAGCGCCGCAGGCAACAGATTGATCATATCCGCGATTACTTCGCGCAACTCGACCGGCTTCATAGTGTCGCGTTCCGGCTTCGTGTGGCCAATCGCGACGACTGCAAGAATTGGACATGGGCACAGATCGGTCTGGATGCGGGGACGGTAGCGAGCCTGCCACGCAAATACCGTTCCTTCACCCAAGACGCGGTTTCAGTGAGCTGGACACAAGCGACTGTCCTGTCCGTTGCGGAAATCTCGCCGGCTGCCGCCGCGGGAATCAAGCCGGGTGACCATCTTCTGACATTCAACAATGACCCCGTGCCACGCGTCGATACAGCCGGGTGGATTGGCAGATTTGTGCGCAATAATGGCGAGCAACCAATCCAGATTCTGGTGCGTCGCGACGGCATCGATGAAATGCACACAGTGACTCCGGCAAAGGCATGCGCGATCCCGATCGAACTTAAATCCGACTCATCACCGGAAGCCTTCACGACCGGCGACAGAATCGTCGTCCATTCGAGCATCCTGCGGATAGCGCGCACCGACGCGCAGCTTGCCCTCGTCATCGGACATGAGCTCGCGCACGCCAATCTTGGTCATCTGGAAAAGCAGCGCGCCAACGGAATGCTCGGCTGGGCCGCCGGAGCAGCGATAGACGCCGGAATGATGCTCGGCGGAATACCGACCGGCGGCGCATTTATCAGACAATTTGCGCGCGTGGGGGAGCGGGCATTTAGCATCGATTTCGAGCGTGAGGCCGACTATGTCGGTGCCTACTATGCGGCGCGTGCGGGCTACGATCTGGCGGGCGCGGAAGAATTCTGGCGGGCACTTTCAATGGAAAACCCCGACAGCATTCGTATTGCTGTGACGCATCCGGTAACGCCTGTACGTTTCGTCCAGATGCAGAAAGTCGCTGCCGAAATTGCCGATAAGCGGCGCCACAATCTGCCATTGATGCCGGAACCGAAATTCATCCAGGCCGACACGGAACCAACAATGGTCCCGGCAGAGAGTATTCACTAACGGGTCAGGCGATCCCTAAACGCATTTTTTGGCCTGGCAGAGGTGCTCGAGCTCCGGAAACGGCTTGTAGGCGGCATTTCCGCACTGCTCCTTCGTCGCGTCGATGAGCTGGTTGAGATGACCGCCATAGAAAATGGCGATGCGATCTTTGCTGCCGGCGTACTGCTTGCTGACGTCGCGCGAATCCGACCGGACACAGGCCATATAGCGCTCGTTCTTACCCGCCGCCCGCAATATGGGGTCGCTGATGTATGCGTTGCGCACGTTGGTAGGATCGTCGAGCATGGTCGTCATCGTGAACAGAATCTCATTCTTGTAGTCGGCCGGAAAAACATTTGGATTTTCTTCCGGCTCCTTTTTGTCCGACGAACAGGCGGCAAGGGCCAAAGCAAGAGCCAGAGCAAGGGCCGAGGCAAGCACCGCACGCAAGCATGGGTTCGTCATACGTCGGGTCATCGACGTTTCCTCAATCGCAGACTTGTTCAGTCAAGTTTCAGCTTGCGCCGCCGTTGACCGAGCGTGCGCAGACGCAACGCATTGAGCTTGATAAAGCCCTCGGCGTCGCGATGATCGTAGGCCACCGCACCTTCCTCAAATGTCACCAGTTCCTGATCGTAGAGTGAATATTTGCTCTCGCGGCCGATAACAGTAACGTTGCCTTTATAAAGCTTGAGCTTGACGCGACCGGTTACAAACTCCTGGCTCTTGTCGATTGCGACCTGCAGCATTTCACGCTCCGGCGCGAACCAGAAGCCATAGTAGACGAGCTCGGCATATTTCGGCATCAGCTCATCTTTGAGATGCGCAGCGCCACGGTCCAACGTGATCGATTCGATGCCGCGGTGCGCCGCGAGCAAAATGGTTCCACCCGGCGTCTCATACATGCCGCGTGACTTCATGCCGACGAAACGATTCTCGACGAGATCGAGCCGCCCAATCCCGTTTGCGCGACCCAGATCGTTAAGATGCTTGAGCAGTACCGCCGGCGTCATTTTTTTCCCGTCGACCGCAACGGCGTCGCCGCGTTTGAAATCGACGATGATGGTCGTTGGCTTATCGGGGGCCTTTTCCGGATCGATAGTACGCGAAAATACATATTCCGGGACATCCTGACCCGGGTCTTCGAGTACCTTGCCTTCGGACGAGGTGTGCAACAGGTTGGCGTCAACCGAGAACGGCGCGTCGCCACGCTTGTCCTTGGCAATCGGAATCTGGTGCTTTTCGGCAAATTCGATGAGCCGGGTTCGCGAGGTCAGATCCCACTCCCGCCACGGTGCAATCACCGTCACATCCGGTTTGAGCGCGTAATATGTCAGTTCGAACCGGACCTGGTCGTTGCCCTTGCCTGTAGCACCATGTGCCACGGCATCGGCGCCCACCTTATCCGCAATCTCGATCTGCTTCCTGGCGATCAACGGCCGCGCAATTGACGTGCCGAGCAGATATTGTCCCTCGTACAGCGCGTTTGCCCGGAACATCGGAAAAACGTAATCGCGGACGAATTCCTCGCGCAAATCCTCGACGAAAATGTTTTCCTTTTTGATGCCGAGTAACAACGCCTTTTGCCGCGCCGGCTCCAGTTCCTCTCCCTGGCCGAGATCGGCAGTAAAAGTGACGACCTCACATCCATAGGTGGTCTGCAACCACTTCAGAATGATCGAGGTGTCGAGCCCGCCGGAATAGGCAAGCACAACTTTCTTCACGTTCTTCTTCGTCTTGCCGTCGGGCATCGGATATCCGCCACGTTCAAAAATTTGCGGCGGACTATAGGGCCAAAGGTAAGCGGCGCAAAGTGCGTCGTGGTTAACACTACGCCCACAAAACTTCAGTCTTTTTTCTGTTGCAGCGCTATTTCGCTCTTCGGCTTCCACCAAATAATCGAGCAAGGAAATCGTGAGCGGGCAGAGCCACCCGCTCGAGCGCACGCTCGACATCATCATCTGACAGGCGCGTGCGCGGCCACCGGTAAATCAGGAAGTAGACGGCCCAGACAACAAGAAACGTAAACACGCCCGCGAAGATGACATCGGACGGAAAATGGGCACCGGCCATCACACGAATCGCCGCCATACCGGTCCCGAGCGCGAGCGCTGCGCCGTATGCGAGAGCGCGCCACTGCGGTGGCGCCAATGCTGCCGGTGCGACCGTCCAAAATGCGCCAGACACGTCGCCGGACACAAATGCACAATTGGACGGGCAACTGCCCCGTGGGTCCCACCACGCAACAAACTGATCATGGCCGCCGAACTGCGTCACATCGATCGGCCGCGGACGGCCCCAGTGGTCCTTGAGAAGCACATTGACCAGCAATCCGGGCGCCAAAATCATGGTGCTGATCAGGAAAACGACGGCACGCCCCGGTATGAATAGTTTGCGTCGCGGCAGGATCAGCTTGACGAGCAGCGCAAGCACCGCCGGGACCACCAGCACCGTACCAACCCAGAGACCAAGGTTTCGCGCCATCATCACCGGCGGATAAATGCGGAAAGCAAACATATTGTGACTCGCGTCCTCGACTGCATAGAAGTGGCGCGCGACGCGTAAATCGAGGTCGGGATAAAGCCCAAAGGCCACGCCTGTGACAATGGCAACGGCGAGCGCGATGATGAGTCCCGTGCGGTTCATGCGCGCCTCGTCTAGCCGAGACACCTGAAAATAGAAAGGCGGCAACGCTCACAGGCCGCTATATTTGCAACCATGGCAAAGCCGACACTCGATTTCTGGTTCGAATTCGCGTCGACCTATTCCTACCCGGCGGCAATGCGCATTTCACCGCTCGCTGAGGCCGCCGGCGTCGCCGTGCGCTGGCGGCCATTCATGCTGGGACCAATTTTCAAGGAACAAGGCTGGACGACATCGCCGTTCAATCTCTTTCCGGCCAAGGGCCGCAACATGTGGCGCGACCTTGAAAGAACGTGCGGCACATTCGGCCTGCCATTTGTGCGGCCGACAACGTTTCCGCAGAATACTCTGCTGGCCGCGCGCGTCGCCCTGGTAGGGCTGGCCGAGGCCTGGGGTGAGGATTATTGCCGCGCCATCTATCGCGCAGAATTCGCAGAAGGCCGCACGGTCGAGGAAACAGAGACGATCGCCGGTGTTCTGACCAGTCTCGGACTGGACGCCAGCGCCGTGCTGGATCGCGCTCAATCGAACGAAAACCGGTCGCAGCTACGTGCTCACACCGAGGAAGCCCAGAAGCTCGGGATATTCGGCTCACCGAGCTTCGTCGCCGCCGACGGCGAGCTGTTTTGGGGTAACGATCGCCTAGAAGCGGCGCTCAACTGGGCCAGGCGTTAAACCGGACGCGGTTCCCGCCAGCGGCCGGCGTTACGACCGGCGATCAGCCAATAGACGATTCCGCCGACAATACCGGCGGCGGCCGCGAGCTGTAGGGAATTGCCAACCGGTGCAACGTCCGTTGTGTTCTCCAGCCTGACCGAAATATCAGTGCCATAATACGATGCCAGCCCGACCAGCGCGCCGCCGACCCCGTAATAAAGGAAGTGACGCAAGCGCGCGGCCTCCGCGATGACGACCACAACCAACGCCGGCAGCATTGCGACCGCGCCGACGAGGCTGGTGGCAAAGAAGGAAACAATGAAGAAGCTCACGCGCTCGAAGGGATCGGAATCAATGCCAGCCCAGTCCGGCGCAACGATGCCGATGGCGAGCACAACGCCTGCGGCCACAATGGCCAAAATGAGCGCAAAGAAAATGACGATAATCCGGCCAAAGAGGGACATTTCCTATCCTCAAATAAAGCGGTGCGGTCACTCCACCATTGCCATCGCGCGCAGCGCCATGCGCTCTCGTACTGAAAGCTTCTCCGTCGCGCTTTTGAGCTGGCCGCAGGCGGCCAGGATATCGCGTCCGCGCGGCGTGCGGACCGGCGAGGCGTAGCCGGCATCGAAAATGATCTGCGAGAATTTCTCGATCTGCTCCCAGTCCGAGCATTCAAACTTGCTGCCCGGCCAGGGATTGAACGGGATGAGGTTGATCTTGGCGGGAATGCCTTTGAGCAGCCGCACCAACGCCTTGGCGTCATCGATTGAATCGTTCACGCCCTTGAGCATGACATATTCGAAAGTGATGCGCTTGGCGTTCGAAACGCCAGGATAGTTGCGACAGACTTCCAGAAGCTCTGCAATCGGGTATTTACGGTTGAGCGGCACCAACTCGTTACGCAGATCGTCCCGCACGGCATGCAGGGAGACAGCCAGCATGCAGCCGATTTCGCTGCCAGTACGCGCGATGTTGGGTACGACGCCGGAGGTGGAAAGTGTGATGCGCCGTTTTGAAATGGCGATGCCCTCGCCATCCGCCACAATGAGAAGCGCATCGCGCACCGCATCGAAATTGTAGAGCGGCTCACCCATGCCCATCATCACGATATTGGTGATGCAGCGTTCGCCGCTCGGTATTACGCCGTCGGTTGGCCGTACGCCGCCAGGCCAATCGCCCAGCCGATCGCGTGCAGCCATCACCTGGCCCACAACCTCTCCCGCAGTGAGATTTCTGACCAGGCGTTGGGTGCCGGTATGGCAGAAGGTGCAATTGAGTGTGCAGCCAACCTGGCTGGAAACACATAGGGTGCCGCGTTCGGTATCTGGGATGTAGACGCATTCAACCTCGTGGGGGCGTTCGCCCTCCACTTCGCCGGGAAGCCGCAACAGCCATTTGCGCGTGCCGTCGACCGAAACCTGTTCGGCAACGACTTCGGGGCGAGCCAAGGTGAACCGATCGGCCAGCGCGGCGCGCAGATCCTTCGAAACGCTGGTCATTTCGTTGAACGACGTAAAGCCGCGGAAATAGATCCAGTGCCAAAGCTGCTGCACGCGCATTTTGCGCTGCATTTCCGCCACCCCGATCGAACCCAGGGCGTCGGCAAGCTGCGCTCTCGTGAGGCCGATCAGTGACGGCTTTTCAGGTGCCACATAGCGTTCGAGCGGCGCCTTTTCGACGAATTGGGTGTCTTGCAACGCCAAAGTCATACTGAGGGTCAGCCGCTGTCATCGCCGGGCCTGTCCGGCGATCCCGATTGGAGGGCCCAGTCTATGTAGTCGGGATTACCGGGTCCCGCCACTGCGTGGCCGCCCAATGATGGCCCTGCAGGTTACTTGCACTCCTCCGCGACCTTGTCGAGTGCCTGGGCGATACCTTTGAGCGAATATGTGTCGGTGGTTTTCGTGCCCCGCGCCGATTCACTTTTAACCACAAGGTCGGAGCCTTTGCGCATGGTGTCCACCATCTGTGCCTCTTCGGCGGCGTTCTTCACCCAAGCGCCGTCGTTCTGCGTATACATCGAGTACGTAGCCGAGCCGATCGCCGCGCTGGCATCCTGGCCGGGCTTTTGCGGGTAGCCCACGATGACTGAGACTTCGTTCTTTACCTTTTCCGTTGGCCGTGTGGACACGAAAGCATAGGAAGGATCGCGGCTTCGCCCGGTCGGCGCGCTCGTCGTCGACGTCGGCTTTGCCAGCGCGAAGCAGACCTTCTTGCCGCCGGGCGTCGCCCGATAAGCGCCCCATTCGCCGAATTGACCCAGCAATACAGCCTGGTCCGTGGGGCTGGCCGGCTTTTTCTGTTGCGCCGATGCAGCCACGTTCAATGCACCGATCGCGCACAGAGCAACACAAATACGGAATAAGGGAGTGATGTTCATCGGGTCCTACCGGTGACGGTGATGGTGATAATGACTGTCGATGCACGCCCCACCAAGAATCGCCGAATACTAGCGCATTATGAGGGAATGCGGGCAATGTGAAGGCGACAAATGGCATCAGGTTGGCGGCACCTTGCTAGGACTATTAGGCCTTGCTATTCGCGCTGCACCATTCCATCAGCCCGGCCGCCATGAAAGCCCTGCTCTGCACCCACTACGGAACGCCCGACGATCTGACGCTCGCCGAGATCCCTGACCCTGTGGCCGGACCAGGCGAAGTGGTCGTGCGTATCGAGGCCGCGGCGTTGAACTTCTTTGACACGCTGATCATCGCCAACAAGTACCAGACCAAGCCGCCGCTGCCGTTTTCGCCCGCGGCCGAATGCGCCGGCACGGTTGAGGCTCTCGGCGGGGGCGTGACGAAATTTGCGATCGGCGATCGCGTCATGGCTTATACCGGCTACGGTGCCGCCCGCGAGCGCATCGCTGTCTCAGCCGACAGGCTTGTCAGGATTCCCGACAGCCTCGATGTGGATCGCGCGGCCGGTCTTTGCGTGACTTACGGAACCACGCTGCATGCGCTGAAAGATCGCGGCAAACTCAAAGCTGGTGAAACCCTCGCGGTGCTCGGTGCGTCCGGCGGAACGGGCCTGGCGGCGGTCGAACTCGGCAAGCTGATGCGCGCGCGCGTGATCGCATGCGCTTCGTCCGCGGAAAAAATCGCTTTCGCACGCAAACACGGCGCCGACGATGGCATTGACTACGGCAGCGAAGATTTGAAAGACGCCCTGCGAGGTATCACACAGGGCCGCGGTGCCGACGTGATCTATGATCCGGTCGGCGGGGCTTATGCGGAGGCCGCACTGCGTTCCATTGCCTGGCAGGGACGTTTTCTCGTGGTCGGCTTCGCCGCCGGCGAAATCCCCAAGCTGCCACTCAATCTCGTGCTGCTGAAGAGCTGCGATGTGATTGGTGTGTTCTGGGGCTCATGGATAGAGCGTGACCCGGCTGCACATCGCGCCAACATGGAGCAGTTGTTGGCCTGGTGCGTGGAAGGAAAGTTGTCGTCGCACGTGCACGCAGTTTATCCGCTTGCAGAAGCACCCGCCGCGCTCAAGGCAATCGCGGCGCGGCAAGTCATGGGCAAGGTTATTTTGCGACCGTGAACTCTGCTCAATCCGCTGAGGAAAGTTCGGCGAGCTTGTTCCGCGCCGCCGCGTGATGTTCCGGACGGATATGGCTCGACACCAGGTTGATGGTGGTCGCCAGTACGGCAGCATCGTCAGCAAAGCCGAGGATCGGCAGAACATCCGGGATAACGTCCGCAGGCAACACAAAGTAGGCGAGCGCTCCGACCAGCGAGGTCTTCACCGCCAGCGGCGTGCCGCGATCGAACGCGCAGTAATAGGCGGCAAGCAGATCCTCGGCGAAAGGAAGCGACGCCGCGACACGACGCGTTTTGCGCCAGAATTGATGACGAAACGCGCCTTCGTCGTCGTTATTCTGCCAGGACGTGGAACTTGCGAATCCCATGGGGCCCCATTTGGTTAGCGATTCCGTTCGCTGCAAGGACCGGCCCTGTTTATTATTATATTGCTACAGCCGGCGGCGACTAACCGGCAGCGATTTTGTCCATTGCCTCTGCCAGTTTCACATCAAGGTCGGTCAGGCCACCGGCGTCGTGGGTCGATAGCGTCACGTCGACCGTCTTGTACACGTTGAACCACTCCGGATGATGGTCCATTTTTTCCGCGACCAGCGCCGCGCGCGTCATAAAACCGAAGGCCTGGTTGAAATCCCTGAACACGAATTTTTTCGTGATGGCGTCGCGGCCTGCCGTCTCGGACCAGCCGGTGAGCCGTGCCAGCACGGATTTGCGAGCGTCTCCCGTGAGCTTTACCGCCATGACATGAGCCTTCCTGCAACGAACGCGTGACCCTCGAAAAGGGTCCGGGTCGATATTACCTTGTGCCGGGCAAGCCCGACCATACGAGGCACCCATGTCCTGGTCACTGAATATCGGCAAGGTAGCGGGCACCGTCGTCCGCGTTCATATCACCTTCCTGCTGTTTCTCGCCTGGATTTTTGCCGCGAGCTACTCCGCGGGCGGTGCGGCAACGGCTTGGGACAGTCTTGTTTTCATGGTCCTGCTTTTTCTCTGCGTGCTTTTGCACGAGTTCGGCCACATCTTTACCGCTCGCGCCTTTGGTGTACCAACACCCTATGTGACACTCTTGCCGATCGGCGGCGTCGCCCAGCTTGAGCGCATACCGGAAGAGCCCTGGGAAGAATTCCTCATTGCGATCGCCGGCCCAATGGTCAATGTCGTGATCGCGGCTGCGCTGGTATTTGTGTTTGACGCAAATCTGCAACCGGGCGCGGCGGC
>DASXLC010000025.1:0-2379 GCA_036496445.1 Pseudolabrys sp.
GCCAAAATGGGCAGGGCCTACCCGCAGCCCGCTTCCCTACGGCAAGGCTAAGCCAAAGAGTCATAATCACTGTGCAGCGGTACTAGTGGCGAATGCGCTACGCGCTCGGCGCGGCGGGCGCGGCCATCAGCTCGCGCGGCCCCTCGCGCTCCGCTTTATGGTCGGAGAGCTGGTTGCGGTAGAAGTCGAGCACGAAGAGACGAATGGCCGACGACAGGTTGCCGTGCTGTCGCTCCGAATCGATCACGGCGACGAGGTCCGACAACGTCATGTCGCGCGCGCTGGCAATCTCCTTGAGCCCTTTCCAGAACGCATCCTCGAGGCTGACGCTGGTCTTGTGGCCGGCGATGACGATCGAGCGTTTGACGACCGGAGATTTCATCACTCGTCTCCCGTTTCGATCCGGTGGCGATCGAGCTCGCGGCGGGCTTTGACCTTGCGTTTGGCTTCGAGTTCGCGCTCGGCTTTGCTGCGTCCGTGCAGCACTCGATTGGCAGATGCCATCCGTTCGGCCCGTTGCCGTTCGGCGCGCTTGCGCGCGTTGCGAAGGTTAACGATGTCGCCCATCCCGCACTCGATGAGTCGCTCCGGGGATTGAGATCGCTGTCCGTGCCTTCGGAGCCAAATGCGCCCATAGCGTGGCGAGGCGACGCGCCGTGAGTTCCCGCGTTAAGCGCCCCGCAAGTATAAAGCTGGAGGATAATCTGTAAAACTGAACTATGGAATGTTGGCCAGCGAATCCGAATGTTTTTCCTTGGTATTCGCCAGGTCTTTTCTGTATAGCCGTAGCGTTATGTAGTATTAACTCGGAAGATTTACAGCATTGTAAATGCGAAAACTGCAGGCCGGCATTGAGTTAATCGTTATTTCATCGGCAAAATTTGGCGGCAGCACCCGGCGGCGCGGAAATTCCGCCCGCGCGTGCAGGGAGTCGACGAACCGCCGTGCCTTCTCACAAAAGGTTTACCTGCCATGCATGCAGCACTGCGCTGTTTGCGCGGCGTTTACGCTCGCGCCGGCGCGCGGACGAGGCCACGCATCCGGCGGCTTTCCTTTGCAGGTTTTGTTCGTCGTTATTTCTTGCGAAAGCGATCGAGCTGAACGACCTCGCCCCCAGCGGCCGAGTTGTCGGGTTCCGCCTGCGATGTGGTTCGCGCTGCCTCAGGATCGGCCTCCACCGGTGTCTCGGTAACGGCCGGCGCGATCGCCTTGTGCTCCACCGGCGGCGCGTCGTTCGCTCCCGTAGCGCTCTGCTCCGATTGGCCGGAGTGTTCCCCCGCGGCCTCCACCATCTCCTGGAATTGCAAACCGAACTGCACCGAAGGATCGAAGAAGCCTTTCACCGCCGCAAAGGGCACGGCCATTCGTTCCGGGACACCGCCGAAGGACACGCCCACCTCGAAGCCGCTCTCGCTCACCTCCAGGTCCCAGAACTGATGTTGGAGGACGACCGTCATCTCTTCGGGATACTGCGCGTGCATGCGTGGCGACAGACGCACGCCCTCGGCGCGGGTGTCGAAGGAAATATAGAAATGATGCTCTCCCGGCAGACCATTTCTGGCGGCGTCCATGAGCACTCTGCGCACGACACCGCGTAAGGCGTCCTGGGCCAAGATGTCGTAGCGGATGTGATCGACGGCCATGGGTGATCCGGCTTGTGATGGACTCACCGCTCGAATGCTAGCGTGCGCGACCACGTGTGCGCCAGCGTTCGATTGCGGCTTAGAATATGAAAGTGGAGGCTTCTGTTGCCAGGTGCCTCCGAACCCCGCCTGAGGCTGCTAAGACCTCAGGACTTCAGTTCGGTATTCCAAACCGCATTACGCGGCCTGGGCCACCGGAGCATAGTTGTCGTTGGCAACTATGAGTGCGGCCCGATAACGGTGGAACCATGCCGAGCAAAAGCGCGCCCTTTACGCCCTCGTCGATCCTATTTCGCCCCCGTTGCAGGGATTAGCAGTCAGCCGTCGGTGATGGTCTGACTTCTGACCACTGATCCCCTGGTGGAGGCGCCGGGTACTGCCCCCGGGTCCGATAGGTTTATTACGACGGCCGTTTATTGCCATAGCCGGCTCGCGCCGGCAGTTCCCAATATAAGCCCGGAACCTCAATGAAAAAAGAGGATGCAAGCGCGCCGGTTGAGCCAAAGGCCGCGCGGTCGCCAACCGGGTGCCGATCGGCTCTGTGTGCCCGACAGAACAGATCGCGCTGATGCTGCAGCTGCGGTGCGCCGGCTCGCCGACTGCTTTGAGCTAAATCGGTTGCTTTCCGTGGCCCACCGGAATGTGCTACCCATTATACTGTCCCGACCGGAATGGGAGGTTCGGCGGGCACGCAGTGCGGGGCGTCCAGGAGGGAACATGTCAGAGGGCGTATCAC
>DASXLC010000026.1:0-4391 GCA_036496445.1 Pseudolabrys sp.
CTTCACCTCAACTTAAGGTAGAAACTTGTTCGCCTGATAGACACCAAGATGCTGTGTGATCAGCCCGTCGTTGCCGCGAAGCTCGGTAACGCTTCCTGCAAACACGCAGCGTCCTGTATTGAGAATGACCGCTTCGTCGGCGACGTCGAGTGCCAGTCTGAGATTTTGTTCGACAAGGATGGTCGATTGCCGTTCCTGTTTAAGCCGTTGAATCGTTCGACCGACCTCGGCGACGATCAATGGCGCCAATCCCTCTGACGGTTCATCGAGCAGAAGTACGCTGGGATTTCCCATCAGCGCTCGTCCGATTGCAAGCATCTGCTGCTCGCCGCCCGAGAGGGTGCCGGCAAATTGCGCATGACGCTCACGCAATCGTGGGAACAGATCGTAGATGCGATCGACCGTCCATCGATTGGTGCTCGCTTCCCGGCGCTGCTCGGCCACGAGCAGATTTTCCCGCACGGTGAGAGACGGGAAAGTGCGGCGGCCCTGCGGCACGAGGCCGACTCCGAGATGTGCGATGCGCTCGGGGCTGAGACCCGCTATCGGCTCGCCAAACAGCCGGACTTCGCCTTCGCGCGGTGTCAGGAAACCGATGATCGTGGAGATGCATGTGGTTTTGCCGGCGCCGTTGCGGCCCAACAGCGCCAGCACGCTGCCGGGTTGCAGCGCCAGGCTGACGCCGTGCAGGATATGACTGTCGCCATAGAAGCTGTGGACGTTGGTCAGATTGAGCGCATCAGGTGCCAAGATACACCTCCCGCGTTCGCTCGTCGGCGACGACTGCATCACGCTTGCCGTCGACAATGACACGGCCGTAATTGAGCAGCGTCACGGTTTCGGCAAGGTCAAGCGCCGTGTCCATATCGTGCTCGATCATGACGACTGTCGTCTCGCGCGGCACGGAGGCGATCAGCGCCTTGACGGCGGACCGCTCCGCATTCGACAGGCCCGCGAGCGGTTCGTCCAGCAAAAGGATACGCGGCCGTTGCGCCAACGCCACCGCCAGTTCGACGCGCCGCCTCTCGCCATAGGCGACATCGGAGATCGGACGATTGGCGAGTTCCAGCAGTCCAACAGCGTCAAGCGCCCGGCGGGCTTCCGCTGCAATGTCCGGGTAGCGTGACATTGGCCACCACATTTGCCAGCGGGTCGGCCGAAGTCCCAACAATCCGAGCGACACGTTGTGCTCGATCGTGTCACCGGCGAACAGGGTGATGATCTGGTAGGTGCGGGACAAGCCGCGTTGCGCGCGCTGATAGGGCGGCAACCGTGTAATGTCGGTGCCGAACAGCTTGATTTGTCCGGCATTGGGCCTGAGGTCGCCGCTGATCTGGTTGAAGAGTGTGGTTTTGCCAGCGCCATTCGGTCCGATGATCAACCGCCTCTCGCCCGGCTGGACGACAAGCGAAACGTCTTGCGTGACGGCTAGGCCGCCGAAGGCTTTTCGCAGGCCAACAACTTCGAGAGCGGGACCGATCATGGCTTGTCCCCACGCAAGGCCGCCGTCAGCCTGCTGAAGCCAGGCACAATTCCCGCCGGCATGACCAGCACGATAAGGAGGAAAACAAGGCCAAGCAGCATATTCCAGCGTTCTAGATAGGCGGACGCGTAGTTCTTCAGCAGTAGCACAAGAGCCGCACCAACCGCGGGACCTCCCAAGGTTCCCGAGCCACCGGCGATCACACCGAGCAGTGCTTCGGCCGAACTCGTGATCGAGAGCGAGGTCGGATGGATATATTTGTGATAGTAGACGTAAAGCAATCCGGATACGCCGCCCCAAAAGCCGGCATAGACGAAGGTGATCCAGCGGACCAGCCAGGGATTGAAGCCCAGCGCCGCCATTCGGCGAGGCTGATCGCGTACGCCTTTCAACGACGAGCCAAAGGCTGAAGAAACGAACACCGCCATCGCCAGGAAGGCGATCGTCGCCACGATCAATGCAAACCAGTAGAACGACACGGGACTATCGAGTGAAATGCCGAAAGGGGCGGGACGCGTAAGTCCAGTGATGCCGTTGTCGCCGTTGGTGACGTTCGACATCCGGTAGGCGAGCCCCCAAAGCACTTGCGACAGTGCGAGCGTGATCATCAGGAAACCAAGCCCGGTAGCGCGAAGCGCGATGACGCCGAAAAAGGCCGCCATCGCAACCGTTCCCAAGATGGAGATGATCGCGGCAGCGCCGTGCTCGAATCCGTACCGGCTCGTCAGTAACGCCGAGATATAGGCAGCGACGCCGAGATACGAGGCATGTCCCAGCGACGTCATGCCGCCAAAACCGACCAGAAGGTTGAGGCTCAGTGCGAAGATGGCTGCAATCAGGATCTGGCTTGCCAGATTGATGTAAAAATCTCCCGCCAGGAAGGGCGGCAGAAGAAGCGATCCGCCGATCAAGACTGTGGCGATCCAGTTCATGCGCCGACGCGTCCGAACAGGCCTTGCGGCCGGAACGCGATAACGAAGATCATAGGCAGGAACAGGATGATGTAGGCGAGCTCCGGGAACAGAGCGATCCCGAACGTGTAGATGAAGCCGATGACGAAACTGCCGACGAGCGCGCCGAGCAGGCTGCCGATTCCTCCCAGGATGACGACGATCAGCGCCAACGGCAGCATATCTGAATCGAGTCCGGGATAGGCCGAGAGGATCGGGCCGCCAAGCACGCCGGCAGCACCGGCGATGCCGGTACCAAGGCAAAACACCATGGTGAAAAGATTGGAGACAGGAATTCCGACCGCGCGCGCCATTTGACGGTCATCGACGCCAGCCCGGATCATGGCTCCAAGACGCGTGCGCTCCAGCAGGAAATAGAGCGCGATAGCGGCGATGATCGCCAATCCGACCAGCACCAGGCGATAGGTGGGAAACACGAAGCCGAACAGGCGGGTCGGCGCCTGCAGGTTTTGCGGGGTTGGAACCGGAATGGAATCGCCACCCCAAAGCATCAGGCAGGCGTCCGATATGATGAAGGACATTCCGAGGGTGACCAACACTTGCCCGAGCGGGTTCGTCTTCAGTCGGGCAAGCACCAGGCGCTCGAACAGGCCGCCAAGCGCCGCGACCGCAAGGCCGGCAGCCATCACCATCACCCACAGGTTCAGGCCGTCATAGGCGCGCAACGCCGTTGCCGCAATGTAGGTACCGAGCATGAAGAACGCGCCGTGCGTCAGGTTCGCAAGCCGCATCAATCCGAAGATCAGCGAAAACCCCGATGACAGCAGGAACAACAGACCGCCAAGCGACAGGCTGTTGAGACCCTGGATTATCCAAAACTGCATCGTTAGCCGCTTCTGTTCTTGATTGCTGCGCTACGGCGTGAGGAAGTCCAGGGACTATGGCTCCAGGTTTTTGGCTGGCGGGTAGTCGCGGGAATAGACCGGGTTCTTCAGGAAGGCCGCCTTGTCATAGGTCCAGAACTGGCTGACGTCCGGATAGGTCTTGATGACTGAGTTGACCAATCGTCCGTCAACCTTGGTCACCTTGCGAATGTAGACATTTCCGACCACGTTGCCGAGTTCGTCGAACTTGACGAGGCCTCGCACCGTTTCCGCATTGCTGCCGCGGATTGCCGCCACCAGCGCCTTCTTGTCCTCCACATTTCCCTTCGTAGTCTTCAGTGCGGCCTCGAGCACCGCGCCAGAAACGTAAGTGGCGGCAGCGTAGAAACCGGGATCGTATTTGGTCTGCTTGCGGAAGGCCTGCGCGAACGCCTTGTTCAGCGGATTGTCGAGCTCGGCGGAGTACCAGCTCGTCGTCAGAATCCCCAGGGCCTCGTCACCCATGTTGCGAAGCACGGATTCGTCGAGTGCCGTCATGCCGCCAATCACGGCCATCTTGTCCTTGAGGCCGTATTCAATGAATTGACGCAGGAAACGGAATCCGTTCGAACCGGCTGTGCCGAGGAAGATTGCGTCCGCACCTTTGACCTGCGCGACATAGCTGCCGTAGTCGGGCGTCGCGAGCGGGGTGAAGATCTTTTGAATGATCTTGCCGCCGCCGTCTTCGAAGGCGCGCTGGAAGCCGGCGCACATCTCGTGTCCATAGGCAAAGTCGTCGGCGATGGTGACGATTTTCTTGTACTTCAGTTCCTTCGAAGCATAGTCGGCAAGAGGGTAGGCGGATTGCGCGGACGTCGAGGTCGCGCGCACGAACCAGGGACTCGGATGACGCTGTGTCATGTCCTCGGCGGCGGCAACACCGAGCGTAGGCATTTCCTTTTCGGTGATGTAGTCGGCGATTGCCAGCGCTTCAAAGGCTGCGAGCGGCCCGATCAGGCAGTGAATCTTGTCTTTTTCGATCAGTTCCTGGGCTTTCGTGCGCGCGGTCGCGGGAACACCCGCGGTGTCGGCAACAATCAACTCGACCTTGCGGCCGGCAAGCGTGTTGTCGCG
>DASXLC010000027.1:0-8110 GCA_036496445.1 Pseudolabrys sp.
TCGGGCGACCGCCCGGAACTTGTTGCGGCGCTGGAGAATATCATTGAGACGAGATAGCAGTTATTGTCATGGCCGGGCTCGTCCCGGCCATCTCGCTTAGGTACACACGGCCGCATCGAATCAATCGGGATTGCCGGGACAAGCCCGGCGATGACAGCACGATGAGCGCGCGCATTATTGACGGGAAGACAATTGCGGCCGACCTGCGCGGCAAAGCCGCCGATGCCGTGCACCGGTTGCGCCGTGATCGCGGTATCGTACCCGGGATCGCCGTTGTCCTGGTTGGGGATAACCCGGCCAGCGAAGTGTATGTACGCAATAAATCCAAGGCAGTGGCGGAAGCCGGCATGCATGCCTTCGACCAAAAACTGTCTTCGGCAACAAGCGAAGCCGAGCTGCTCAATATCATCGCCAGGCTCAACGCCGATGAGGAAGTCAACGGCATCCTGGTCCAGTTACCGCTGCCGAAGCAAATTGATGCCCATAAAATCATCGCTGCAATCGATCCTGCCAAGGACGTGGATGGATTCCATCCGCTCAACGCAGGCCGACTCGCCAGCGGCTTGCCGGCCCTGGCGCCATGCACACCATTGGGGTGCGTACTCCTGGCCAAGACAGTCAATGAATCGCTCGCCGGTTTCGAGGCGGTGGTCATCGGCCGCTCCAACATTGTCGGAAAACCGGTGGCGCAATTGCTGTTGGCGGAGAACGCGACCGTGACCATTGCTCATTCCAAAACGAACGACCTTCCTTCGGTCTGCCGCCGCGCTGACTTGCTCGTTGCCGCGATCGGTCGTCCGGAAATGGTCCGTGGCGATTGGATCAAGCCGGGCGCGACTGTGATTGATGTCGGCATCAACCGCGTTCCACGGGAAGGCGGCAAATCGCGCATTGTCGGGGATGTCGCCTATGGCGAAGCTGCGAACGTTGCTGGCGCGATTACCCCGGTACCCGGCGGCGTCGGACCGATGACGATTGCGTGCCTGCTGCTGAATACCTTGCGCGCCGCATGTGCGCAGAAAGGATTGCCGGCGCCGAAGGTATGATTACGCCTGCCAGGCGTAGGCGACCTTGTCGAGCGTCTTGGCGCCAAAGCGTTCCGAGGAGCGCGCTACCGCACGGCCGCCGAGCGCACGATAAAATTCCATCGCCGGCTCGTTATCGGAAAGCGCCCACACCACCAGGCTCTTCAGACCGCTCTGGTTCAAATCCTTACGCGCGGCGGAAAACAGGCGACGGCCAAACCCGAGTCCCTGAAACTCGGGACGCAAATAGATCTCGTAAACCTCGCCGTCATAAAACAGGCTGCGTGCGCGGTTGCGACCGTAATTGGCGTAGCCGGCAATGCGTTCGCCGAATTGAAGGATGGTAATGCGGCTGCCTTTCCGGATGGCCGAGTCCCACCAATCCGGACCGCGGCGGTTGATGAGCTTGTCGAGCTCGTTGCCCGGAATGATACCCTGATAGGCCGCACGCCACGCCTCGTCATGCGTCTCCGCGACGTCTACCGCGTCCGCTGATTTCGCGCGGCGAATCTCTATGAGGGTCGTCGTCATTTCGCGATAGAAGCAATGAACTTTACGGCCTTCAAGCCCCATCATTAATGATGGGTTAACGGTGTGGATTACTGGTCACAGGCGTAAAAACTGCAGCAGCGATGCTGGGAAAATGATGCTCACACGTCTGATTGAGTTGAAACCGGGTGGGTTCCACACGGCCGCGTGGGGTCGGGCGGACCGTGACGGGCGATGTCGGGGCGCCAGGTGATTCGACGGATTCGATTCGACCAGGACTGCTGACGGAATATGCGTCGGCGGAAAAGCGGTAGCGGACGCCCGCACCGTCACACCGTCTCGGCCTCTTTCTTGCGCTCTTCTTTCTTGCGGTCGTTCTCGTCGAGCAATTTCTTGCGCAGGCGGATCGACTTTGGCGTCACCTCGACCAGCTCATCGTCCTCGATGTAGGCCAGCGCCTTTTCCAGGGTCATCCGGATCGGGGGTGTGAGGCGAACGGCTTCATCCTTCGAAGTGGTACGGATGTTGGTGAGTTTCTTGCCCTTGAGCACATTGACGATCAGGTCATTGCCGCGCGTGTGTTCGCCGACGATCATGCCGTTGTAAACCTTCCAACCGGGCTCGATCATCATGGGCCCGCGATCTTCGAGATTCCAGAGGGCATAGGCGACGGCGTCGCCCTTGTCGTTGGAAATCAGGACTCCATTCCGTCTGCCCTGGATCGGGCCCTTGTGCGGCGCATAGGCATGGAACAGGCGGTTCATGATCGCCGTGCCGCGCGTGTCGGTCAGCAATTCGCCCTGATAGCCAATGAGTCCACGTGTGGGCGCATAAAAAACAAGCCTCAGGCGGCCGCCGCCGGACGGCTTCATCTCCATCATGTCGGCTTTGCGCTCGGCCATTTTCTGAACGACGATGCCTGAGTGTTCTTCATCGAGATCGATGACAACCTCTTCTATCGGCTCGAGCATTTCGCCGCTCGCGGGATCTTCTTTCAGCAGCACTTTCGGGCGTGACACTGACAGCTCGAAGCCTTCGCGGCGCATGGTCTCGATCAGAATGCCGAGCTGCAATTCGCCGCGCCCGGCGACTTCCATGGAATCCTTTTCGTCGGACTCGCGCACGCGCAATGCCACATTGCCTTCCGCTTCGCGCAGCAACCGGTCGCGAATCATGCGGCCGGTGACCTTGTCGCCCTCGGTGCCCGCGAGCGGAGAATCATTGACGCGGAAGATCATGGCCAACGTCGGCGGATCGATCGGCTGCGCCGGTAGCGGCGTTTCCACTGAAGGATCGCAGATGGTCATCGCCACGGTCGCGTTCGGAAGACCGGCGATGGCGACGATGTCGCCCGCTTCGGCCTCGTCCACCGGCACGCGCTCGAGACCGCGGAACGCGAGGAGTTTCGTGACGCGACCGGTTTCGATCAGCTTTCCGTCGTGGTCGAGCACTTTTACCGGCTGGTTGGGCCTTGCTGACCCCGAGGTGATGCGGCCGGTGACGATTCGACCGAGGTAGGGGTTGGCCTCGAGAATGGTGCCAAGCAGACGGAAGGGGCCACTTTCCACCTGCGGTGGTCTGACGTGGGCGAGCACGAGGTCAAACAACGGCTGCATGCCGTTGTCGTGCGAACCATCAAGGCTGGTCGCCATCCAGCCTTGCTTGGCGGACCCATAGAGGATCGGAAAATCGAGCTGCTCGTCGGTCGCATCAAGGGCGGCGAACAGGTCGAAGACCTCGTTCACCACCTCCGTTGGACGTGCGTCAGCGCGATCTACCTTGTTGATCACCACGATGGGCTTGAGTCCCATCTTGAGTGCCTTCGAAACCACGAATTTGGTCTGCGGCAACGGACCTTCGGCGGCGTCCACCAATACCAACGCGCCGTCCACCATGTTCAGGATCCGTTCGACCTCGCCGCCGAAATCGGCGTGGCCGGGCGTATCCACGATGTTGATGCGCGTATCCTTCCAGACGACCGAGGCCGCCTTGGCCAAGATGGTGATACCGCGCTCACGCTCGAGATCATTGGAATCCATGGCCCGCTCGACTACGCGCTGGTTCTCGCGGTAGGCGCCCGACTGTTGCAGCAGCCGGTCGACCAAGGTTGTCTTGCCGTGGTCGACGTGCGCGATAATGGCGACGTTGCGAAGATCCATAGACGGTTCCAGAAATCAAAGCGCGGGCCCACAGGGACCCGCGACGCGGACGCTATTGCGGCGCAATATAGTCACGGGCGGCCCGGATGCAACCGCCGATCAGGCCATGCGCGCAGGCAGGGTAAATCCGCGAAAGAACGCTACGATCGCGGGGCGGCGCTTCTAACCAAGCTTCGGATCGAGTGTTTTCGCCCAAAGCGACCGGTCATCGATATCCTTCAGCGTTATCGTCATTTGCTGGCTGGCGCCGTCGATCGCGACATGTCCGAAGAATTGCAGGCCTTCGCTGGGCGGCAGGTTCTGGCCTTGCTCTTTGCTGGGCGCTTTTATGTAAACAAGTTCCGGGCCGAAGGTCCTGTCCAGAGCGTTGGGGCCGAAAGTACCTGCGTGAATTGGCCCGCTCACGAATTCCCAGAACGGCTCGAAATCCTGGAACGCGGCCTTGTTCGGATCGTAGTAGTGCGCGGCGGTATAGTGGACATCAGCGGTGAGCCAAATCGTATTCCGTACGCCTGAGCGTTTGATAAATGAGAGAAGGTCGGCAATTTCCAACTCGCGCCCGCGCGGCGGACCGTCATCGCCTTGTGCGGCGGCTTCGACACCCCACTTGCGGTCAACGTCATAAACAACGAGCAGACTGATGGGCATATCAGCCGCGATCACTTTCCAGGTTGCGCGCGAATTCGCCAGCTCCTCCTTGAGCCAGGCGATTTGTGCCGGGCCGAGAAAATAGGAGGCCGGCCCGTAGCTGTCTTCCTTGCCTTCGCCGTTGGGGCCGCGATAGCTGCGCATATCGAGCATGAAGACGTCCAGCAGCGGACCATAGGAAATCTTGCGGTAGACGCGGCCAGGCTCGATCTGCGTGGTGCGCAGCGGCATATATTCATGAAATGCGCGGGCGGCGCGCGCAGACAGAAGCAAGGCATTCTTGTCGACATATTTCTTGCGCTGATGCTCGGCGCGGGTCAGCGGTTCGCCGGGCCACCAGTTATTGGTGACCTCGTGGTCGTCCCATTGGGTGAAAATCGGAATCTCGGCATTGAATGCGAGCACGTTTTTGTCCAGCAAATTATATTTGTAGTTGCCGCGAAACTCGGCGAGCGTCTCCGCCGGCTTTGATTTGTCCTCGGTCACGATGTTCCGCCACACCTGACCGTTCGGCATCTTCTGTTCCGCCGCAATGGGGCCGTCGGCGTAAATGTTATCGCCGTTGTGGATGAAAAAATCCGGACGATTCTTCAGCATGGTCGCGTAGGCGCGCATGCCGCCACGCGATTCATCGATCCCCCAGCCCTGGCCTGCCGTATCGCCTGACCAGATGAAACTGATCGAGCGCCGATCGTTCGGTGCGGTGCGGAAGCGTCCGACCTGCGGTTCACCGACGATGGTCGGGGCGGCGAGATCCTGAAAACGCACGCGATAGAAGATGTCCTGTGCCGCCGGCAGATTCCCGACCAGAAGCTTGGCGGTGAAATCGCTTTCCGGCAGGGCGTCGACGAAGGCTGTGTGGCGGATGTCTTTAAAGCTATCGGTAGTGGCGATTTCGACCAACATGCGCGAAGGCCGATCGGCGCGAGCCCATACAACGCCGGAATCGGTCGAGATATCTCCGGATTGCAGACCGTGCGTGATAACAGGCCGGTCGTTGGCTCGGCTGATGAGTGGGCGGGCGACGCCCCCGATCGTGGTGAAAGCTGTTGCGGCCGCACTCGTTGCCAGGAACCTGCGGCGCGTCGTCGAGCCGATGCGAATTGTCATCCGAGCCTCCGCTTCTCACGTTGAGCAGGAAAGTTGGTCGCGGTCACTGACAGATTGCCGACGCCAGCATGACGAATTGGTGACACTGGCGAATTCTTGTGGGTAAGCAGCCCGTCCATGGCGCTCTCAACCCGGCAACGGCCGTGAAAGATGCCGTGCGCTTTGATCGGTTCTTGGCTCGATACGAGTAGACCATAATATCCGATCGGCGACATCTTTGAGAGTCACCGTCAAGACCTCGGTCTTTCCGTCGATCGCTACGTGGCCAAAGAATTGCAGACCGAAACAGGGGGCAAGGTCGTCGCCCTGCTCCTGGCTCGCAGCGCTTTGAAAGACGATACGCGGCCCGAACGTCTGATCGAGGACCGAAGGTGTCCAGGTGCCGGCATGGATCGGACCAGAAACGAATTCCCAGAATGGTTCGAAGTCCTGGAAGACCGCATTGTTCGGATCGAAATAATGCGCGGCGGTGTAGTGCAGGTCGGCAGTGAGCCACAGTGTGTTGCGAATGCCGGCGCGTCGCATGAACGACAACAAGTCTGCGATCTCAATGCCGCGTCCGAGTGGCGTCCGAGCGCCTGGCGTGGTGGCGGCAATCGTTCCGAGCGGGGTATCCGATGCGATCACTTTCCAGGTTGCTGACGAACGCGCGAGTTCGCGCTTGATCCAGGCAAGCTGCCCTGGACCGAGTAGGTAAGCGCCAGGGCCGTATTGGCTTTGCGGGTTCGCCCCGTTTGGGCCGCGGTAGCTGCGCATATCGAGCAGGAACACATCGAGCAACGGACCGTAGGAGATTTTCCGGTAGATACGGCCGGGCTCCGCCGGGGCATAGCGTAGCGGCATGAACTCATGAAACGCACGGCACCCTCGCGCCGCGAGCAACAGCGCACTTTTTACGTCATAGCCTTGCCGGTCGATCTCTTCGCCCGGCCACCACTCCTCCATGACCTCGTGATTGTCCCATTGCGCAAAAATCGGGACTTCGGCGTTGAAAGCGCGCACGTTCGTGTCGAGCAGATTGTATTTGTAGTTGCCACGATAATCGGCAAGCGTCGTCGCGACTTTGCTTTTTTCCTCAGTGACGATATTGCGCCAGGTCGCCCCATTCGGCAGCTTCTGCTCGGCGGAGACTGTGCAGTCTGCATAGATGCTGTCGCCGCAATGAACGAAAAAATCGGGCCGGTTGTGCAGCATTGTCGTGTAAGTGCGCATGCCGCCGCGCGAGACGTCGATGCCCCAGCCCTGACCGGCGGTATCGCCTGACCATACGAAAGAAATCGAGCGGCGATCGGACGGCGCGGTGCGGAAGCGGCCGATCATCGGCTCGCTGAGGGCGACCGGGGACGACAAATCCTGCAGACGCAACCGATAGAAAATGTCCTGCCCCGCCGGCAGGTCTTCAATCAAGGCCTTGGCGGTGAAATCCGTCTCCGGCAGCGCATCTGCGAAGGAGGCGTAAACAATGTCCTTGAAGCCATCGGTGGTCGCCGCTTCGATCAGCATTCGCGCCGGCCGGTCTGCGCGCGCCCACACCATTCCTGACTCGAGCGACACATCACCCGATTGCACGCCATGTGTGATTGTTGGTCGCTGCGACAACCGGCTGAAAGCGGGCGCCGCCAAGCCATCGACGGCCGATATCGCCGTCGCAGAGGCAAGAGTCGTCAGGAACCGGCGGCGCGTTGTCGCGCTGCCGGCGCACGAGCGCTCGGACATGAAGTGGCCTCCGCCGAATCACCGCGGAGAGTGGACGCGTTATCTGACAGTTCGAAAAAGATAAGACGACGAGTCTATGACTCCGGCCGTCAGGCGCCGGCCGGGCGACTCCAGGGCCCGAAACGCACGTCCTTCGGGAGCGCTTCCCGCAGCATCATCATCTCGGCGATGGTTTCGCTGGTAACGAGGCCTGCCAGTTTGCCCGACGCATCGGTGACGCCGACCGCCGGTGCCGATTTCTGCTGCAACAGCTTGAACGCCTGCTCCAGGGTGGAGCGGTGACTGATGGTCGGTATTTCCGCGGCCATGGCGTCGGCCACCCGGGCGTCCGGTCCGCGTGTTTTGATGGCGCGGATGAGATCGGCGCGGCCGAGAACACCGACCGGCTTGCCGGCGCCATCCACCACAGGAAATTCGCCCTGGCTCGTCCGCAACAAGGTCTGCACGGCCTCATCGATATGTGCCTCCGGCGACAGCATGGCGAACTGCGTCATCATGGCGTAGCTCACCGGCACGCCACGCGACGCAGCCCGCAATGCCACCATGTGTGCCTCCGATGAGGCGGCGAGATACACGAAGATGGCAATGAAGATCAGGATCGGATTTGCCATCAGGCCGATGAAGCCGAGTGCGAAAGCGACGAACTGCCCGATCCAGGCCGCGATCTCGGTCGCGCGGACATAACCAAACTTGCTCGCCAGCAAAGCCCGCAAAACGCGTCCGCCGTCCATCGGGAAGGCGGGGATCATGTTGAACAGCGCAAGAAAGAGATTCACGGACGCAAGGCGGTCGACGAGGGGGATCTTGAGATTGTCCACGGCAGCCGCCGCGCCCGGTTGCAGATTTGCGTCAAACACAAATACCAGCGCAGCCGCGATCACGACATTGACCATTGGGCCGGCGATCGCAATGAGGAATTCTTCCCAGGGCTCTTCCGGTATGCGCTCAAGCTGGGCGACGCCG
>DASXLC010000028.1:0-44046 GCA_036496445.1 Pseudolabrys sp.
ACGACGGCCTCGGCGGACGTCGCATTCCAATCGGGAACCGCCTCCAGTTCCGGCAGCAGTGCGGCAATCAGCGTCTTGGCCTCGTCTGTCAGCAGGGCCTTCGCTTGGTCGTTGATATCAAGCGGCCGGCTTGTCCACAGAAAGCGGGACGCATCGAACAATTCGACTAAAGTCTTGGCACGCTCTTTCAACCCCGGCATTGCCGCCAGCAACTTGGCGCGCAGAGCCGGCGTCATTTTGCTCGCAAGCTCGTGGCCGCCCGCAATGTGGGGCAAGAGGTGCTCAAGGGAGGCAATGAGATCGGCGTCATCGCTTGAGCGAATGTAATGGCCGTTGAGGCTCTCGAGTTTTGTAAAATCGAAGCGTGCTGGCGAACGGCCGATCTGCGGAAGGTCAAAGGCGGCGATCATTTCTTCGGTTGTGAAGATCTCCTGATCGCCGTGTGCCCAGCCAAGCCGCACCAGATAGTTCCTCATCGCCGCGGGCAGGTAGCCCATCGCGCGGTAGGCGTCGACTCCGAGCGCGCCGTGACGCTTCGATAGCTTGGAACCATCGGGTCCGTGAATGAGCGGGATGTGTGCCATGATGGGCACCTTCCAGCCGAGTGCCTGATATATCTGGGTTTGGCGGGCACCATTGTTGAGGTGGTCGTCACCGCGGATGATGTGGGTAACGCCCATGTCATGGTCGTCCACAACGACTGCCAGCATGTATGTGGGCGTGCCGTCCGAACGCAGCAGGACGAAGTCATCGAGGTTCTCGTTCTGCCAAACGACGCGTCCCTGGACCTGATCCTCGACGACGGTTTCCCCCGTGAGCGGCGCTTTGAGCCGGATCACCGGACTGACGCCCGCCGGCGCGTCCTTTGGATCACGGTCGCGGCAGCGGCCGTCATAAAGGCGCGTGCGGCCTTCCGCCCGGGCCTTCTCGCGCATCGCGGTCAGTTCGTCAGGGCTGCAATAGCACCGGTAAGCGTGCCCGGAGGCGAGCAACTGCTCGGCCACCTGACGGTGGCGGGCCGCGCGTGAAAACTGGAAGATGATCTCGCCGTCCCAGGTGAGGCCGAGCCAGGTCAGTCCATCGATAATGGCATTGATCGCCGCAGCCGTTGAGCGTTCGCGGTCGGTGTCTTCGATCCGAAGCAGCATCTTGCCGGCGTGCCTGCGGGCGAACAGCCAGTTGAACAAGGCTGTTCGGCCTCCGCCGATGTGGAGAAAGCCGGTGGGCGAGGGCGCAAAGCGGGTGACGACAGGCTCAGTCATCGCGGGCCGTGTATCACAGTTCCTGTCAATTGTGTCACCGCGATTGACATTGAGCCGGGCGTTCCGTCATGGCATAGGCCGCAGGAGATGATCGTTTCGAAATCGAGGAAGCATGGCGAGCGACGATAAGGCAAGAGGCGAAACGGGTCTGAGTGAAGTCGGGCGCGACTTCATTCGTGACATCGTTAAGGCCGACCTCGATTCGGGTCGTGTAAAAGGCGCTGTTACGCGTTTCCCACCCGAACCCAATGGCTACCTGCATATCGGCCACGCCAAATCGATCTGCCTGAATTTCGGCATTGCCGAGGAGTTTGGGGGACGCTGTCATTTGCGTTTCGACGACACGAACCCCGTCAAGGAAGAGCAGGAATACATTGATGCCATCGAAGCTGACGTGCGCTGGCTGGGCTTCGATTGGGGCAAGCACCTGTATCACGCGTCCGACTATTTCGAACAGCTTTATGCGTGGGCGGAGGATCTGGTCCGGGCGGGCAAAGCCTATGTCGACGACCAGAACCCACATGACATGCGCGTCAATCGCGGCACCCTGACAGAGCCCGGCAAGAATAGTCCGTTTCGAGACCGCGACGTCGATGAAAACCTTGACCTGTTCCGGCGGATGCGGGCCGGTGAATTTCCCAACGGCGCCCGCGTTTTGCGCGCCAAGATCGATATGGCATCAGGCAATATCAATATGCGCGATCCGGTGCTTTATCGGATCCTGCACGCCAGCCATCCGCGTACGGGCACAGAGTGGAAGATTTACCCGAGCTATGATTTTGCTCACGGTCAGTCCGACGCGCTCGAACACGTCACCCATTCGATTTGTACGCTGGAATTCGAGGATCACAGGCCGCTCTACGACTGGTTTATTGCAAACCTGAAGGTCCCAGCGCGCCCTCACCAGTACGAGTTCGCGCGTCTCAATCTCACATATACGGTGCTATCCAAGCGTGTGCTGACTGAACTGGTGCGCGACGGGCACGTGAGCGGGTGGGACGATCCGCGTATGCCGACGCTCGCCGGGCTGCGCCGGCGCGGCGTGCCGCCCGAAGCGATACGCGATTTCGTCAAGCGCATCGGTGTTGCCAAAGCCAACAGCGTTGTCGATGTAGGCATGTTTGACTTCTCCGTTCGCGAAGTCCTCAACAAGAATGCATTGCGGCGCATGGCGGTCCTGCGTCCGCTCAAGGTCTTGATCGAGAATTATCCGGAAGGTCTGGTCGAGGAACTTGAGGCGGTCAATCATCCTGACGCCGGCTCAGCCGGCGTGCGGAAGATCAAATTTGGGCGTGAGATCTATATCGAACAAGACGACTTCATGGAGAACCCGCCGAAGAAATTTTTCCGTCTTTCACCCGGGACTGAAGTCCGTCTGCGCTACGCATATTTCATTACATGCCGCGAGGTTATCAGGAATGCGAGTGGCGAGGTGACAGAGTTACGCTGCACCTACGATCCGGCGACGAAGGGCGGCAACGCGCCGGATGGCCGAAAGGTAAAGGCAACCATCCACTGGGTTTCGGCCGAACATTCCATTCCAGCGGAGGTGCGACTCTACAATGCGCTGTTCACCAAGCCCGATCCGGCTGGCGGCGAAAACTTCACGGCGGATCTCAACCCGAACTCGCTCGAAATCCTGAGCAGTGCCCGGCTCGAGCCGGCGCTTGGCGACGCGAAGCTCGGCGAGCCTGTGCAGTTCGAGCGCCAGGGCTATTTCTGCCTCGACCGGGATACCCAGTCAGGCAAGCCGGTATTCAGCCGCACCATTGGCCTGCGCGACACATGGGCCAAGGATTGGGCCAAGGACCAGGCCAAGGACCAGGCCAAGGACCAGGCAAAGGACCAGGCCAAGGACCAGACCAAGGATGGCGCCAAGGAGAAAACCACAGGCTGATCGAAAATCAGTGGCCACAACCTGTGGATGAGTTAAGATAGAACAGGTTGTAGCGGGTAGCGTCGGGGAGGCGCCCGACGCAATGGCGCGACCGAGTACCAATGGCGGCAAGCAGCGTGTTGGCGCCAGAGCCTGGGCGCCGGACGTTGGTGGCCCTCCGGCGGGCCTGTTGCTGCCCGAAGGCATCACCGACGCGGCCGGGTGGCTGCGTGGGCTGGTTGCACAATGGGCCGCAGCCGAGGTTGCGCCCGGCCGCCTGATACCCTGGCTGCCCGTTGCCTTCGGGCTCGGCATCGTTGGCTACTTCACAGCCGATCGCGAACCGGCCTGGTGGGCGACGTCGATGCTGGCTCTTGCCGGCATTGCGGTCGCAATTCTGGCACGCAGACGTCCGTTTGGCTTTCCGCTGGCGCTCGGATTGGCTGCGTTTGCGTTGGGGCTTGCGATGGCCACTCTGCAGACCATGCGCATCAAACATCCGATTTTGCAAAATTCCATGGCGAGCGTCTCACTCGCCGGCTTTGTGGAGATCCGCGAGGAACGCGAGAAGAGCGATCGCATCGTGGTGCGTGTCCAGCGCTTCGATGCACCATCTGCCGCAGTGGTGCCCGATCGCGTGCGCGTCGCGGTACGAAAGGGGAGTGCACCGGCAGTCGGCAGCTTCGTCGAATTCAAGGCGCATCTGTCTCCGCCGCTGCAGCCATTGCGCCCCGGTGGTTACGATTTTGCGCGCGACATGTATTTCCAGCGCATTGGTGCTTCCGGCTACGTGCTCGGTGCTGTCAAAGCGAAGTCCCCACCGGTCGCGGGCGGATTCTGGTTGCGCTATGCAACCGTCGTTGACGATCTGCGCGAAGCCATCGACAAGCGCATGCGCGCAATCATTGCAGGGGACAACGGCTCGATCGCCTCTGCACTCATCACGGGTAAACGCGATGCGATATCAACGCCGGTCAACGACGCGATGTACATTTCAAGTCTCGCTCATGTGCTGTCGATTTCCGGCTATCACATGGCGGTCGTCGCCGGCATCGTATTTTTCTTCATCCGTGCGGGATTCGCTCTTGTCCCATCGCTGGCGAATCGTCATCCGATAAAGAAATGGGCGGCATTCGGTGCGCTGTCCGCGGCAACATTCTATCTTCTGCTTTCAGGCGCCGAAGTCGCTACGCAACGTTCCTACATCATGATTGCGATCGTGCTTGTTGGCGTGATGCTCGATCGTCCAACGCTGACGTTCCGCACGATCTCTGTCGCGGCCATCGCAGTCCTTATACTGGCGCCGCAAGCGGTCGTGCATCCAAGTTTTCAAATGTCATTTGCGGCAACGCTGGCGCTGATTGCCGTATATCAACACGGACTTCCGTGGAATTCTGACCGCGACAGTTCGCTCGGGTTGCGCATGGCATTGTGGGGTGTGCGCGAATTCGTGGGGTTGATACTGGCTTCGCTGGTGGCCGGATTGGCCACCACACCATACGCCGCTTATCACTTCCATCGCCTGGCGCCCTACGGCGTTCTGGCAAATCTGCTTGCCATGCCGGTGGTGTCGGCCGTCGTCATGCCCATGGGCATCCTCGGGCTCATGGCGATGCCGTTCGGTTTCGATGCCGTGTTCTGGCGTCTGATGGGCGACGGAATTGATTGGATGATCGGGGTATCGCTTTGGGTGAGCAATCTGCCCGGCGCCGTCGGACGCATGCACGCTTTCGGTGCCGGCCCGCTTTTGGTCGGAACCGCAGGGCTGTTGCTCATCTGCCTGCTGCGTACGCCCCTCCGATGGGGCGGGACCATCCTGGCGTTCGCCGCAGGCCTGTGGGCGGTATTGACGCCGAGTCCCGATGTGTTGATTGCGGGGGACGGGCAGGCAGCCGCGTTTCGTGGCCCAAACGGGCGGCTATCGGTGCTGCACAGTGGTCGCGATAGCTTTGCGATCAAGGAGTGGCTGGCTGCCGACGCCGACGCGCGCCAGCCAAAGGATCCGACCCTGGGCGACGGCGTGAATTGCGATGCTATCGGCTGTATCGGCAGGCTCGGCGATGGCCGGCTCATATCAATGGTGCTCGGCCCTGAGGCCTTTGCCGAGGATTGCGCGCGTGCAGCGGTGGTCGTCAGCTTGCGGGAGGCGGCATCGCCGAACTGTGCGGCCACCTTGGTCGACCGCAATGTTTGGCGGGCCGTTGGTGCGGTGACGCTACGCTGGAAAGCCGATCAATTTGAGCAAACCGTCACGCTGCCGCCGCGATACGATCGGCCGTGGGGGCATGGCGGCGGCAGTGCAGCGGGGCGCGCACAGCCGCTGATGCCGCCATCAGGCGACACCACACCGCGTCCGCAAGACCTGGAAGCGGAAGACTAATATCGCCGAAAGAGACCCACCAGCTTGCCCTGAATCCGCACGCGATTGGGGGGCAGGATGCGGACTTCGTAGGCTGTGTTGGCCGGTTCAAGCGCGATCGAGGCACCACGGCGACGGAAGCGCTTAAGGGTCGCCTCCTCATCATCAATCAGCGCGACCACGATGTCGCCGGTATCTGCCGCTTCGGATTTACGGATCAGCGCAATATCGCCATCGAGAATGCCGGCTTCGATCATGCTGTCGCCACGTACTTCCAGCGCAAAATGCTCTCCGGCGGAAAGCAGGTCGGGCGGCATGTTGATGACATGGCTGCGGGTCTGGATCGCCTCGATCGGCGTACCGGCGGCAATACGGCCCATAACGGGCACGGAAACGGGCCGACCGCTGTCCTCCTCGGACGTGGTCCGGACGCGACCGAGATCGCCTTCAATCACGCTTGGGGTAAACCCGCGCGACCGGGCAGAGCCAAGGCCATGACCAACCGAATCGGGCAGTTTGATCACCTCAATCGCCCGCGCCCGGTTGGGCAGGCGGCGGATGAAGCCCCGCTCTTCGAGGGCCGTGATAAGCCGGTGAATGCCTGACTTTGAGCGCAGGTCCAGAGCGTCCTTCATTTCGTCGAATGAAGGCGGGACCCCGGCCTCCGTCAGCCGCTCGTGGATGAACCGTAAAAGCTCAAACTGCTTGCGGGTCAGCATCTATCTCTCCCCGTTGGCCGGTCCCGGGGGGATCAGGCCAGAAACAAATCATGAACGGACACTATCTGTTCGATATGTGTTCCGCAACCACTTAATTTGGGGTGAAAAAGTCGAAAGGCGCCTAAAGCGCTAGCTTAAGGATGACACAGTCTGAACCAGCGGGTGCCGGCGGAGCGTAGGGCGGCCGAATCAGCAGGCAGTCTGCTTTGGCCAAAGCAGCCATCAGGGAACTGTCCTGGTCGGGCAAAGGGGTGGCGATCAGCCCTTCCGCGCCGGGTGAAAGGGTCGCCCGCAGATAGTCGGCACGCTCGTCATTGGCCGGCAGATCGGCGCCCAGACGCGCGGGCTCGGGCATTTGCTCCACGTCCTGCCGGCCCGCCAGGCATCTGATCAGCGGAACGAGAAACAGGAAGGCGCAGACAAAGGACGATACCGGATTGCCGGGAAGGCCGAGGACCTGCATGCCGCCGAGGCGGCCATGCATCATGGGGCGGCCGGGGCGCAGCGCCACTCGCCAAAAGGAAAGGTTGAGACCCTCAGCGGCGAGCGCCCGCTGCACAAGGTCGTGCTCCCCGACAGAGGCGCCTCCGGTAGTGACCAGGATATCGGCGCTCGATTCACGGGCACGGCGCACGGCAGCCACGATGTCCTCGACGCGGTCGCGGGCAATGCCAAGGTCATGGACCTCAGCGCCCTCATTGTGTGCCAGCGCGCTGAGCGCAAAGCCGTTGGAATAAACAATCTCGCCCGGCCCGGGCGTGCTGCCGGGCGCGACAAGCTCGTCGCCGGTGCCAAGGACGGCGACCTTGGGCCGCCTGTGAACGCGGAGACCCGAATAATTCATAGCGGCGGCAAGCATCAAATCGCGATCCGTAAGGCGACGCCCTTTGCGCAACAGCATCTGATCGCGTGCAAAGTCGATGCCCTGCGCCCGGACATTGCGGTTTTTGGCTGTGGGCTTCTGGATCGTAACGGAATCGCCAGCCCGTGTTGTGAGCTCCTGAATAACCACTGTGTCGCTGCCTGTCGGCATGACGCCGCCAGTGAAAATGCGCGCCGCCTGGCCTGGCCCGATCTGCCCGGCAAAGGGACGCCCCGCTGCAACTTCACCTGTAACTGTAAGAGTGACGGGCGTCGTTGCCAGGTCAGCCGCCCGCACGGCGTAGCCGTCCATGGCCGAGACTGCGGCCGGCGGCTGGGTGCGCAGTGCGACCACATTTTCGGTGAGGACGCGGCCAAGCGCATCGTTAAGTTTGACTGTCTCGGCCGGAAGAGCTCTCGCGTCGGCCAGCACCCGTTGCAGTGCTTCGGCAACCGGCATTAAGGCCATTGACTACTCCGCGTGCCACTCACCCGACTTGCCGCCGCTTTTATGCAGCAGACGAATGCCTTCAATGTGCACGCCGCGCTCGACCGCCTTGACCATGTCGTAGATCGTCAGGCAGCCGATCGAGACCGCTGTCAAAGCTTCCATCTCGACCCCGGTTCTGGCGGTGACCTTCACGGTCGCCTGAACCAGAAAGCCGGGCAATGCATGCTCCGGATTGATTTCAATTTCGATTTTGGAGAGCGGGAGCGGATGACAGAGCGGTATGAGTCCGTGCGTGCGTTTGGCCGCCATGATGCCGGCAAGCCGGGCGGCACCCAGGACGTCGCCCTTCAGGGCATTGCCTTGCAGCACCATGTCGAGCGTTTCCTTGCGCATGATCACTCGGCCTTCCGCGACGGCGATCCTTTCGGTGGCGCCTTTGTCGGTGACGTCAACCATGCGAGCTTCGCCGCGGTGATCGATGTGAGTGAGGGTTGGTGGTGCCGCAGCCAGCTTCGGCTCGGATCTCCGCGGCGCAGAAGTCGCCCTCGCTTTTGTGCGTTTCGTCACTGGCGGGCGTCCGCTGCTTGTCTTGGCGCGCCGCAAAACCGGTTTCTTCCGGAGTGCCATTGCCATCACTCCGCGGTGGCGCGACGCGGTTGACGCGCGAGGAGGGCGCGGGTCGCGGCGGCGACATCGGATTGCCGCATGAGGCTTTCCCCTATCAGGAAAGTCGAAATACCTATCTGCTTGAGGCGCGCGAGATCGGCCGGCGCGTTGAGCCCGCTTTCAGCCACGATGATACAATCGCGTGGGATCTTGGGTGCCAATTGCTCACTCACGGTGAGAGACGTTTTAAACGTCCGCAGGTCGCGATTGTTGATGCCGATCAGGCGGGATTTCAGCTTGAGAGCCCGGGCGAGCTCAAGTTCATCATGAACTTCAAGCAGCACATCCATTCCATAAGCGAAGGCCGCATCCTCGATCTCGCCGGCTGCGCTGTCGTCGACGGCCGCCATGATGATCAGGATGCAGTCGGCCCCAAGCGCCCGCGATTCAATGACTTGATAGGGCTCGTAGATAAAATCCTTTCGCAGGGCCGGCAGCTCAGTGGCGTTCCGGGCCATGCCCAGGAACTCGGGCCTGCCCTGGAACGAAGGGGCGTCGGTCAGGACCGAAATGCAGGCCGCGCCACCGGCTTCGTACGCTCTGGCGAGTGTCGGTGGGTCGAAATCGGCGCGGATCAGTCCCTTTGACGGGCTCGCCTTCTTGATCTCGGCAATCAGCGCGTAGTCACCGCCGGCAATGCGGCGTTTGATTTCACGCACGAAGCCTCGCGGCGGGGAGGCTGCCTTTGCATCCTTCTCCAATGCTGCAAGCGGACGCGCGCGCTTTGCAGCGGCGATCTCTTCCCGCTTGTATGCTTCGATTTTGGCGAGGATGTCGGACATTCAGGCTACGCCTCCACGGCGTTTGACACTGCGATCAAGCGGTCGAGCCGGCCTTCTGCTTCGCCGGTTTCGATCGATTTGGCCGCAAGTGTTGCGCCTTGTTTGAGGTCCTTTGCCTTGCCCGCCACGATGAGCGCGGCCGCAGCGTTCAGAATGGCCACATCGCGGAAAGCGCTCGGCTTGCCCTTGAGGACTTCGAGGAGTGCCTTGGCGTTGTACTCTGCGTCGCCGCCACGCAATACCTCGGGTTTGGCACGTGACACACCGGCATCTTCGGGCGTCACCTCGAAAGTGCGTATCTTGCCGTTTTCGAGTGCCGCTACGCTCGTTGGGCCGGAGGTCGTGATCTCATCAAGCCCGTCGGAGCCGTGCACAACCCAAATGCTTTCAGAGCCCAGATTTTTCAGCACCTGGGCCATTGGTTCGACCCAGTGCTTTGAGAACGTGCCTATCATCTGGCGCTTGACGCCTGCCGGATTGGAAAGCGGTCCAAGCAGATTGAAGATGGTACGGGTGCCGAGCTCTACACGGGTAGGGCCGACATTTTTCATCGCAGGGTGGTGCGCCGGTGCGAACATGAAGCCGATACCGGCATCGCGCATGCACATGCCGACCTGGTTTGCGTCAAGCTCGATCCTGACGCCAAGTGCCTGCAGCACATCGGCCGCTCCTGACTTGGATGACAACGCGCGGTTTCCGTGTTTGGCGACCGGGACACCGGCCCCCGCCACAATGAAAGCTGCGCACGTTGAAATATTGAAGGAGCCGGACGCATCGCCGCCTGTGCCGACGACATCCACGGCGCCGGGCGGTGCCTTCACGCCCAGCATTTTGGCGCGCATGGTGGTGACAGCGCCGGTAATTTCCTCAACGGTTTCCCCGCGCACCCGCATTGCCATCAGCAGCCCACCCATCTGCGACGGCGTGGCTTCGCCCGACATCATGCGGTCGAATGCGTTGGCAGCTTCCTCGCGGCTAAGACTCGCACCGGTCGCAACCTTGGCGATGAGTGCTTTTAAATCGTCGGCCATCGCAGGTCTCAGGTTGCCGCGCGCAGCACGGCTGCCTTGCGCGCAGACACCACACGCCGCTCCCGTTTTTCATTCCAGGTGGCGCTGATATTGAGAAAATTTCTCAGCATTAAATGACCGTGTTCCGAGGCGATGCTCTCCGGATGGAATTGCACACCATGCACCGGCAGGCTCGCATGAATCAGCCCCATCACAAGGCCGTCGCTGGTCTCCGCGTTGACAGAAAGCTCGCGCGGCATGCTTGCGCGCTCGACGACGAGCGAATGATAGCGCGTCGCCTTCAGCGGTCCGTTAATGCCGCGAAACACCCCGGTACCCTTGTGTTTGATCTCGGATATCTTGCCGTGCAGCGGGGTTGCGCGCGCCACCTTGCCGCCAAAAGCCTGGCCGATGGCCTGGTGGCCAAGGCATACACCCAGGATTGGAATCGTCGCCGAAGCTTTCGCGATGAGATCGAGGCAGATGCCGGCTTCGTTTGGCGTGCAAGGGCCGGGTGAGAGCACAATCGCATCAGGCTCCGTCGCCATCACGTCAGCAACCGAAATTTTGTCATTGCGATGCACGACTACATCGGCCCCGAGCCCTCCCAGATAGTGGAAGAGGTTGAAGGTGAAGCTGTCGTAGTTGTCGATCAGGACGATCATGTTCCACCGCTTTGCCAAGGGTTTACGGTGCCCCCTGAGGAGGGTCAAGCAGCCCGCTGCGACGGTGGTTACTGACCGCGTTTGGCCGCGCTGGCGAAGCGGCGCGCTTCCTCAGCGGCGCGAAACAGGGCCTTCGCCTTGTTGATACATTCCTGCTGCTCGAAGTCGGGGTCGCTGTCTGCGACGATGCCGGCGCCGGCCTGGACGTACATTGTGCCGTCCTTGATCAGCGCAGTGCGCAGGACGATACAGGTGTCCATTTCGCCCGCGGCGGAGAAATAACCGACGCAGCCGGCGTAAAGGCCGCGCTTTTCCTTCTCCAGTTCATCGATGATTTGCATCGCGCGCACTTTCGGCGCACCCGAGACCGTTCCGGCAGGAAAACCGGCCACCAGCGCGTCGAGCGCATCGCGGTTTTCTGCGAGCTTGCCTTCGACGTTGGATACGATGTGCATCACATGGCTGTATCGTTCGATGAAAAATTGGTCCGTGACCGTGACAGTACCGACAGTGGCGACGCGGCCGACGTCGTTGCGGCCGAGGTCCAGCAACATCAGATGTTCGGCGCGTTCTTTTGGGTCCGCGAGCAGTTCTTCCGCAAGCGCCTTGTCTTCAGACGGCGTTGCGCCACGATGACGCGTGCCTGCGATCGGGCGGATCGTGACGACGTCTTCGGAAACTTTCACGAGGATCTCTGGACTCGATCCCGCCACTGCAAAGCCGCCAAAATCCAGAAAATAAAGATACGGTGATGGATTGGTTCTCCGCAGCGCGCGGTAGAGCGAGAATGGCGGCAAAGTGAAGGGTGCCTCGAAGCGCTGCGCCAGCACGATCTGGAAGGCGTCACCGGCCACGATGTATTCCTTCGCCTTGCGGACCATGGTCTTGAATTCTTCGGGCGTGGTGTTCGATTTTGCCGGGATGTCGGCCGGACCAGCGCCGGTTTCGGATGCCGACTTTTCCGGCGGACCCTCCAGGCTGTCAGCCACACGTGCGAGCCTTTCGGTGGCGCGCGTGAGCGCCGTCCTGGCATCAACGCCTTTCTCGGGCCGCACCGGCGTGACGACTGCAATTGAGTCCTTCACCGCATCGAACACGACGATGATCGTTGGCCGAACCAGGATCGCATCGGGAATTCCGATCGGGTCCGGGTTCGGCGGAGCCAGTTCCTCCATCAGTCGCACCATGTCGTATCCGAGATAGCCGAACACTCCGGCCGCCATGGGGGGCAAATCCTCTGGCAGTGTTATTCTGCTTTCCGCGATCAACGCGCGCAGCGCCTGTAGCGGAGGTTCAGGGCAGGGTGTGAAGGCGTCGCGATTGGCTCGTGCTGAACGATTGATTTCGGCTTTGCCGACATTCGTACGCCAGATCAGATCCGGATCGAGCCCGATAATCGAATAACGGCCGCGCACGGCGCCACCTTCCACAGACTCGAGCAGGAAGCTCATGGACTTGGCGCCAAGTTTCAAGAAAGCGGAGACCGGCGTCTCAAGGTCGGCCACCAAGGTGGTCCACACCACCTGCGGCTCCCTCCGCCCATAGCGTTCGGCAAAGGCGGTCTCCGACGGCTCGATCTGCATTGGGCTGTCTATTGCTGGCCGCCGCCGCCGATAACCTGGTTGAACGCCGGCTGATTGACAGTAACGCCGAAATCATTTTCCAGGCGCCCGATATATTCGGTGACGACGTCTTCACCGTAGGAATTCTGCAATGTGTCAGAGATGGACTTGCCTTCCGGTGAGCTCGCGTCAAGCGTGGGATCGATGATCTCGGTCACGCGAAATATGAAACGCTCGGTGCTCTTGTCGCCCTCGGCGCTGGCCGGCACGCCTTTCGGCGTGCGGAACACAGCATCGACCACTTTCGCCGGCAAAAACCCGCCCGATTTCCCGCGCTGCAGATCGGCAGCCGTCGCAAGCTTGAGACCGGCTTCGCTTGCAAGCTGGGCAAACGGAGTTCCGGCCTTGAGTTTCCCGACGAGGTCGTCGGCCTTTGCCTGCAGACGTTTCGCGATCTCGTCATCGCGCCAGCGCTCCGCCACCTGGTCTTTCACCTCGTCGAGTGAACGCTCGCGCGACGGCGTCACGCCAGTTACGTCGAAATAGAGATAACCGCCGTTTGGTATCTGCAGCGCCTCGGTATCGACCCCCACGTCACTTGCGAAGGCGGCGCTGACGACATTCGGCGTTTGCGGCAAGCCTGCGACCGGCTTGCCATCCGGTCCGCGTCCGGATCGGTCGACCGCTTCGATGGTGATTGCCTTGAGTCCCAGCTTTTTGGCGGTCTCGGCCAATGTGGAACCGCCAGCGCGTTCGTCCTCGATCTTGTCACGCAGGCTTCCTATTTCGGTTCTCACTCGACTCGCGGCAATTTCGTTTTTGATCTGTGCGGCGACCTGCTCGTACGTTTTCTCTTCGCCTGGTTCGATCTTGCCGACTTGCAACAGGGCTATGCCAAATCGGCCTTTAACCGGTGCGCTTGTTTCCCCGGATTTGAGCGCGAAAGCAGCATCGGCAACCGCGGGATCGATAATGTCGGCTTTGGTGACTGTTCCAAGCTCTGTGTCGGAGGGCTTCATGCCGCGATCTTTGGCGACGTCGTCGAAAGTCGCACCCTTGCTGATACGATCGCGTGCGGCGGCGGCCTCTTCCTCGTTCGGGAAAGCCATTTGGTGCAACTCGCGCTTCTCTGGCTTGCCGTAATTGTCCTTGCGTTGCTCGTAGTAGGCCTTGGCATCGGCGTCGCTGACGGCATCGGGCTTGGCCAGATCGCCTGGAGTAAGCGACAGCACGGTGATCTTCCGGAATTCAGGTGCGCGGAAAAGAGCTTTGCGCTCCTCAAAATATTTTGTCAGTTCCTCCGGTGTCGGCGTAGGAATTTCGCCGGCCTGAGCCACGCCGAGTGTCACATACTCGATCTGACGTTTCTCATTCCGGAACTGGTTGAGCACGGCCATCGCAGTCGATGGTGCCTTGATGTCGCCGGTAACGCTCTGCCCGATTTGCCGCCGCAACATGGCTCGCCGCTGGTCATCGATGAAACGGCTCTCGGTGAAACCGGCCTGGCGGATCAGTTGCTCGAAGCGAGCCCGATCGAACTGACCATTGGGACCACGGAATGACGGATCAGCTGTAATACGCTTGGCGATGTCAGCGTCCGACAAGCCGAGCCGCAGCTGTTTCGCCTGCTCATCGAGTGTGGTTTCAGCAACCAGCTGTCCGAGCAGCTGCCGGTCGATCCCGCGCGTGCGCGCCTCTTCGGGGGTAATAGGCCGTCCAAGCTGACGGCCCAATTGCTGGAGGCGCTCGTTGTAGTATTGGCGGAATTGCTCAATCGAGATCTCAGTGCCGCCTATGGTCGCCACGGCATTTAGGCCAAATCCACGAAAAATGTCGCCAATGCCCCAGATCGCAAAGCTGATAACGAGGAAGCCCATGACGACGGCCATGAGGGCTTTGCCGAGCCAGGTCGAGGAGGCTTTGTGAAGACCGCGAAGCATGCGCGTGTTTTTCGTTGCTACGTTGGCTGATTGGATGACCGCGCTTGTCTAGCCCAAGCGCGGTGGGGGCACCATAGTGAGCGGGGCAACTCCTTGCAACTGAACAAGGATTGGCTCGTTGCCGGCCCTATGGCATTGCCAAAGCGGAACTGGTAACCGCTCGCGGGAGGGGATTTTTCGATGGCGGCAGCCAAGATCACTCCGCTGGTTGCGGGCAATTGGAAGATGAATGGGCTTGCGGCCTCGGCGGGCGAACTCACCAAGATCATAGCCGGGGCGAAGGCGCTTGCCGGTAAGGCCGAGCTGATGGTCTGTCCGCCGGCAACGTTGATCGCGGCCTTTGCCGCGGCAGCCCGCGGCTCGACGGTGATGGTTGGGGGGCAGGATTGTCATGCCGAAGCCTTCGGCGCCCATACCGGCGATATTTCGGCGGAGATGCTGGTTGATGCCGGTGCCCGTGCGGTCATCCTGGGGCACTCCGAGCGGCGTACCGACCATCACGAGACCGATGCGCTCGTCCGGGCGAAAGCCGGTGCGGCGTGGCGTGCCGGCCTGTCCGCCATCGTCTGTGTCGGCGAGCGGCGCGCCGAGCGGGACGCGGGCAAGGCGCTCGATGTGGTTGGCCGTCAACTCGATGGCTCGCTGCCGGATGGTTCCACGTCCGCGTACTTGGCGATTGCTTACGAACCGGTGTGGGCGATCGGAACCGGACGCACGCCCACGCCCGCCGACGTTGGGGAAGTCCATGGTTTCATCCGAAAGCGGTTGACCGAGCGTTTTGGCGCAGCAGGGCCTCGGATCCGCATCCTTTATGGTGGGTCGGTCAAACCGGCCAATGCCGCCGAGCTTTTGACGGTTGCCGACGTAAACGGGGCCCTGGTTGGTGGAGCCAGCCTCAAAGCCGACGATTTCCTAGGTATTGCCGCGATTTACCGATAGTGGCGGCAAGGGTGGAAAAGCGGCAAACGATCGTGTAGAGACCGCGGCGAATTCCTATATGGACACAAAGCGCCGCCTGGGCGGGGAGCCTGGAGTGGTCTGGTTTGAACGGACTTTGGACTGATGCAGCACGTCATCATCGTCATTCACTTGATGCTGGTTCTCGCCTTGATCGGGGTTGTTCTCCTGCAGCGCTCCGAAGGTGGCGGTCTTGGCATTGGTTCGAGTGGCGGCTTCATGACAAGCCGCGGCACCGCCAATGTTCTCACCCGGGCGACTGCAATCCTGGCGGGGCTGTTCTTTGTGACCAGTCTCGTCCTGTCGATCCTGGCTGGCATCAACCGCAAGCCGACGTCGATTTTGCAGGGTGGCCAAAGTGCCCCGACGGCGCCCGGCGCGCCGACGCCGCTTGGCGGCGGAGGCGGCTTGCTCAACCAGTTACAAGGCGGGCAGCCGCCGGCCGCGCCGGCGGCTCCAGCCGCCCCTTCCGGGCCGCAGGTGCCGCAGTCGAAATGAAATCACGAGCGAAGGGCCGGAAATTCCGGCCCTTCAGCGTTGTGGAGGTTGGAAGGTAACGTTTCAGACCGAAAGCGAACATGAAAATCATGCCACAAGCATCTGGAAAACCGAGAGCTTATCGAGCTACGCACAGGCGCAGATCGGCTCTGTGTTTTTCGCCCTCGTCGAATCGATTCGCGGGGGCTAAAGGTTAAATCCCATGGCGCGGTATATCTTCATCACCGGCGGCGTGGTTTCCTCACTGGGTAAGGGTCTCGCTTCCGCGGCGCTCGGCGCGCTCCTGCAGGCGCGTGGTTACAAGGTACGTCTGCGCAAGCTCGATCCATATCTCAACGTCGACCCCGGAACGATGTCGCCTTATCAGCACGGCGAGGTCTTCGTTACCGACGATGGCGCGGAGACCGACCTCGATCTCGGGCATTATGAACGCTTCACCGGGCACCCTGCCACGCGGCACGACAACATCACGACGGGACGCATCTATCAGGACATCCTCGCGCGCGAGCGCCGGGGCGATTATCTCGGTGCAACGATTCAGGTGATCCCGCATGTCACCAACGCCATCAAGGACTTCATCAGAGAAGGCAATGAGGGTTTCGATTTCGTGCTGTGCGAGATCGGCGGTACGGTCGGCGATATCGAAGGTTTGCCGTTCTTCGAGGCGATCCGGCAGTTAGGTAACGATCTGCCGCGGCGGCACGCCTTGTACATCCATCTTACCTTGATGCCGTTCATCCCGAGCGCGGGCGAACTTAAGACAAAGCCTACCCAGCATTCGGTCAAGGAGCTTCGTTCGATCGGTATTCAGCCGGACATTCTGCTTTGCCGAACGGACCGGCCGATTCCGGAAAGCGAACGGCGCAAGCTCGCCCTGTTTTGCAACGTGCGGGAAAGCGCGGTGATCGAAGCGCGCGACGTCGACAACATCTATGCGGTCCCGGAAGCCTATTCAGCCGAGGGGCTCGATGCCGAAGTGCTGGCCGCATTCGGGATCGAGCCACGCCAGGCGCCGGATCTCGAGCGCTGGCGATTGATCAACGAGCGTGTGCGCAATCCCGAAGGCGACGTCACCATTGCCATCGTTGGCAAATACACCGGCATGAAGGACGCCTATAAGTCACTGATCGAGGCGCTCTCGCATGGCGGTATCGCCAACAAAGTGAAAGTCAATCTCGACTGGATCGAGTCGGAAGTCTTTGAGAACGAGGATCCGACACCGTTTCTCGAGCACGTCAACGGCATCCTGGTGCCGGGCGGGTTCGGTCAGCGTGGCGCGGAAGGAAAGATCAAGGCGGCACGGTTCGCACGCGAGCGTCACGTGCCGTATTTCGGCATCTGCTTCGGTATGCAGATGGCCGTGCTGGAAGCTGCACGCAATCTGTGCGGCATCGAGAGTGCAAATTCCACGGAATTTGGTTCGACGTCCGAGCCGGTGGTTGGCCTCATGACCGAATGGCTGAAAGGCAACGAGCTGCAGAAGCGCAGCGCCAGAGGCGATCTGGGTGGCACGATGCGGCTTGGCGCCTACGATGCGGTGCTCGCGCGTGGCAGCCGGGTGTCACAAATCTATGGCGCAACCGAAATCTCCGAGCGCCACCGCCATCGCTACGAGGTCAACACCGCTTACAAGGGCCGCCTCGAACAGCGCGGCATGCGATTTTCCGGCATGTCACCGGACGGCATCCTGCCCGAGATCGTCGAATACGACGACCATCCCTGGTTCATCGGCGTTCAATTCCATCCCGAGCTGAAGTCGCGGCCGTTCGAGCCGCACCCGCTGTTCTCATCGTTCATCGGCGCGGCGGTGGAGCAGAGCCGGCTCGTGTAGTCTCCGGAAATGGCCCGCGGTCTCGATCATATTGTCCATGCGGTGCGAGATCTTGATGCCGCCGCCGACCTGTATCGCCGGCTCGGCTTCACGGTGGGCGCCCGCAATCGCCACCCGTGGGGGACACACAACCATATCGTGCAGTTGCCCGGATTTTTCATCGAGCTGTTGACGTTGGCCGAACCGGAGAGGGTTGGCACCGATGGCTTCTCGACGATGTTCGCTGCATACAACCGGGACTTCATTGCTCGCGGCGAGGGATTCTCGCTGCTCATACTCGAATCGAAGGATGCGCGCGCCGACGCGGCGACATTTTCCGCCGCCGGCGTTGCGGCTTCGGATGACCTGCGGTTCGAGCGGGAAGCAAAGCGGCCTGACGGCTCGACAGTGAAGGTCGGATTCTCGCTTGCCTTTGCCGAGGACAAGGCTGCCCGCGATATCCATTTCGCGTCTTGCCAGCAGCATTATCCGGAGAATTTCTGGAACCTGGCCTTTCAGGAACACTCCAACAGCGTCGCGGGCGTTGTGGGCGTTGTCGTGGTGGCCAATGAGCCGGAGCAGCACCAGCAATTTTTCGAGGTCTTTGCTGACGCCCCGGCCGTCGCGCGTCATGGTGGTTTTGCTATTGCCACTCCACGTGGAATGATCGAAGTGGTAAGTCCTGCTGCCTTCTTGCAGCGGTTCGGGGTCAAGCCACCGGATATGACTCGCGGTGCCCGGCTTGCGGCCCTTCGCTTTGCCGTTACTCAGCCGAGCCGTCTGCAAGCGGTGCCGGAGCTCGCCGGCATCGCGGGGCTCTATGTCGGGAATGATGCGATCATCGGCTCAGAAGACGCGATGGGCGCGATTTTGGTGTTCGAGCCATCAGCACAAAAGCACCGTTGACCAAGGACGACCGTCGTTTCATGGTCCGGCCCGCGAGGATTTGAGCCTTGGATCACACACTAAATTCCACCGTCAGCGTCGGCGCTGCGCGTTTTGGCAACGAATTGCCGCTGGCGCTGATCGCCGGCCCGTGCGCGCTAGAGAGCAAGGCGCATGCGCTGGAAATGGCAAACGCGCTGAAGGAAATCGCCGGGCGCGTCGGAATTGGTTTCGTCTACAAGACGTCATTCGACAAGGCCAATCGGACTTCCGCCAAATCGGCGCGCGGTCTTGGGCTCGAACAAGCGCTGCCGATTTTTGCCGAAGTTCGCGAAAAGCTTAAGGTGCCCGTCCTCACGGATGTCCATGACGCCGAACAATGTGCACGGGTCGCGCCGGTAGTCGACGTTTTGCAGATTCCTGCCTTCCTTTGTCGCCAAACCGATTTGCTCGTCGCGGCCGCAAAAACCGGCAAGACGGTCAATGTGAAGAAGGGCCAATTCCTGGCGCCCTGGGATATGCAAAATGTCGTCGAGAAAATCAGCGGCGCCGGCAATCGCAATGTGCTGGTAACGGAACGCGGCGCGTCCTTTGGCTACAATACGCTCGTCTCCGACATGCGTGCGCTGCCGATCTTGAAACGCACGACCGGAGCGCCCGTGATCTTTGATGCGACCCATTCTGTTCAACAACCGGGCGGGAAGGGCACATCGTCGGGGGGCGAGCGCGAATTTGTCCCGGTGCTTGCGCGGGCGGCAGTGGCCGTCGGGGTTGCCGGCATTTTCATCGAGACTCATCAGGATCCCGACAAAGCACCGTCTGACGGACCGAACATGTTGCCTCTGAAGGAGATGGAGCCGCTGTTGCGCGGGCTGGTCGAATTCGACCGGCTGGCCAAATTACGATCACAAGGCTGATCCTGGCGGGCGTCTGAATTTTCATGGGCAGCTTCATCAACCTCCTGGCGTTCGTCATATTCACGACGTCGCTATTCATGCGCTCGGTTGATCCGGTGATTCCGCAGGTCGCCGCCAGCTTGGCTGTGACGACAGCAACGGCGGCGATGCTGTCGACCGCCTTCACCTTGCCCTATGCGCTGGTGCAACCGGTGCTGGGCGCGCTCGCCGACATGTTCAGTAAGACCCGGCTGATTGCGCTCTGCATGTTCATCGTCGGCATTGCCACGCTGGCGTGCGGATTGGCGACCAATTTTGAAACGCTCATGGTTTTGCGCATCCTCGCCGGCATGACCGCCGGCGGCATATTTCCGATCGCGTTCGCAGTCGCCGGCGACCGCGTTCCAGTAGCACAGCGCCAGGTCGCGTTCGGCAAACTGCTGTTTGCGGCGATGAGCGGCAATCTGCTGGGCGCGTCGGCTGCCGGCGTCATCGGCGATCTGATCGGCTGGCGCGGCGTATTCTACGCGACGGGCGCCATCAATCTGGTCGCGCTTGCATTTGCGATTCCCGGCTTTCGCGGCATGGGCGAGAAGGCCGGCCGCTTCGATCCCTCGACTTTGATCCCGAACTATCGCGCCATCTTTCGTAATCCGATGGCGAAATACTGCTTCGGCGCGGTGTTTCTGGAAGGAATTTTCCTGTTCGGTGTGTTTCCGTATACGGCCACCATGCTGCATACCGAAGGTGTGACCAGCGCCTCGATTGCCGGCATCGTGATCGCCGGCTTCGGCGTCGGCGGCATCGTTTATACCGTGTCGGTCTCATGGCTGCTCGCGTACATCGGTGAGAAACGGCTGATGGCGGGCGGCGGCATGGTGATGGCATTTTGCCTGGTGGCGATCGCGCTACGCGCACCGTGGCCGGTGGAGTTCGTCAATTTCATTCTGCTCGGGTTCGGCTTCTATATGCTGCACGGCTGTATCCAGGTCTATGTCACCGAGCTTGCGCCATCGGCGCGCGGTTCTGCGATGGCCGGACACTCGTTTTTCTTCTTTGTCGGTCAGGCGGTCGGGCCCGTGGTCTATGGCCTGGGTCTTTCCAGCGGCATCGGGATCATTCCGGTGCTGCTCACCGGTGCGGTCATACTGACTGTGACGGGCTGGACCTGCGCTCTGCAATTGCAGCGGCCGGCGTCAGCGGTCTAGCCGCGGCCACGATAGGGTGCGACACCCTGATCGGGCACCCAGACACCCTTCGGCAATTTGCCGGTCTGCCAGAAAACATCGATCGGCATTCCCCCGCGCGGGTACCAATAGCCGCCGATGCGTAGCCATTTCGGTTTAAGTAGCGTTGCGAGTTTCTTGCCAATCGCAACGGTACAGTCCTCGTGGAAGGCGCCGTGATTGCGAAAGCTATTGAGATAGAGCTTGAGCGATTTTGACTCGACCAAATAACGCGCGGGCAGATAGTCGATGACCAGATGTGCAAAATCAGGTTGTCCGGTGATGGGACAGAGCGTGGTGAATTCCGGCGCGGTGAATCGCGCAATGTAGTTTGTGTCCGCATGCGGGTTTGGCACGCGGTCTAGCGCCGCCTTGTCAGGTGAGGCGGGAATTGGGGTCGGGCGGCCGAGTTGCAATCGTTTTTTAGCCATTGGTATTTGTCGCATGTTTGTACCCCATTGGATGCCCCGTTCGTGCAGGGCATGACAAGGGGGTTGTCGATACTGTAGAAGCGCCGCAGTGCCTGACGCCGAAAATTGGTTACCGGTTTTCGGTAAAGATCATGCCCCCGCAAGAGAGCCAGCGCTGGACCCTTCTATGACCGCCATCACCGACATAATCGGCCGCGAAATCCTCGATAGCCGAGGCAACCCGACCGTGGAGGTCGACGTCATTCTGGAGGACGGCTCGAAAGGCCGGGCGGCCGTGCCTTCTGGCGCATCGACGGGCGCCCATGAAGCGGTCGAACTCCGTGACGGTGACAAGGCGCGCTATGGTGGCAAGGGTGTCCGCAAGGCGGTGGATGCGGTCAACGGCGAAATCTACGATGCACTTGGCGGCATGGATGCCGAGGCGCAGACCAAGATTGACGAGACGCTGATCGCCCTCGACGGCACGCCGAACAAGGCGCGGCTCGGCGCGAATGCCATTCTGGGCGTTTCGCTCGCCGTTGCCAAAGCGGGGGCCGCCGCGAAGAACGTACCGCTTTATCGGTATGTTGGCGGTACCGCCGCGCGCACTTTGCCGGTGCCAATGATGAACATCGTCAATGGCGGCGTGCATGCTGATAATCCGATCGACTTCCAGGAATTCATGATCATGCCGGTCGGCGCGCCGACATTTGCCGAAGCCTTGCGCGCGGGCGCGGAAATCTTTCACACGCTGAAGGGCCAACTTCATTCGTCGAAGCTGAACACCAATGTTGGAGACGAAGGCGGATTTGCTCCCGATCTGAAATCAGCAGAGGCCGCTCTTGATTTTGTCATGCAGGCGATCGTCAAGGCAGGGTACAAGCCGGGCGATGACGTGATGCTGGCGCTCGACTGTGCGGCGACAGAATTCTTCAAGGATGGTGTGTATGTCTATGAAGGTGAGGGAAAGAAGCGCTCAAGGCAGGACCAGGTCAAATATCTTGCCGGCCTGATTGAACGCTATCCCATCGTCTCAGTCGAAGACGGCATGGCGGAGGATGATTGGGAAGGATGGAAAAGCCTGACTGAGCACGTCGGAAAAAAATGCCAACTTGTCGGTGACGACTTGTTTGTAACCAATGTCGCCAGGCTCGCGAAAGGCATCAAGGATGGCGTCGCAAATTCAATTCTTGTGAAGGTCAACCAGATCGGGACGCTCACGGAGACGCTGGCGGCGGTCGAAATGGCGCACAAGGCAGGCTATACGGCTGTCATGTCGCACCGCTCCGGTGAAACCGAGGATTCCACAATCTCGGATCTGGCGGTGGCAACCAATTGCGGACAGATCAAAACCGGTTCGCTTGCGCGTTCAGATCGCACGGCAAAATATAACCAGTTGCTGCGCATTGAAGATGAACTCGGATCACAGGCAAAATACGCCGGGCGTGAGGCCCTGAAATCGCGGCGGTAAATCCGCGGCAATTCACATCTTGCGTTTGGATGCCAATCACCGCAAATTGCGCCAAATTCGAAACGAGAGTTCCTGTGATGGACCAGAGTACAACTCTCTCTGCCTACGATCGCCGTCGCGCTGCCGATCGGCTGGCCAGCGTCATCGTGGAATCAATTGGCGCCTCGCGCCAGGTTGAAAAGCCGTTCTTCCACCTTGAATTCGATCGCGTGTTTCCGGACGATGTTTATGCGCAGATCCTGTCGCTGATGCCTGAATCTGCCGACTACCGGCCGATGCATGGGCGAAGCAAGGGGCACGATCTCGATGATGGCACCCATACACGGGTGAAGATCGATTTGTTTGCGGAATACATCCGCAATCTGCCGCCGGAGAAGCGCGCACTATGGGATGTGGTCGGTCGCGCTCTTTGTTCGGAACCGGTCAAGCAAGCATTCATTCGGCGGCTGGCGCCCGGTCTCTCGAAACGCTTCGGAAAGGATTTTGCCAGGGTCGGCATGTATCCGATCCCGATCCTTACGCGCGACATCCCCGGCTACCTGATCACGCCGCACACCGACACGCGCTGGAAAGGGATCACCGTCCAGCTCTATTTGCCGAAGGACGACGCCAATACCGACATCGGCACGATCTTTCATGAGAAGCTTCCCGACGGCTCGCTGCCGAAGAAGGCGCAAATGCGCTTTGCGCCCAACAGCGGTTACGCATTTGCGGTCGGTGACGACACCTGGCACTCCGCCGATCCCGTGCACAATCGCGTAAAGACGAGGGACTCGATTTTGCTGACCTATTTCGTCGACCAGGGCGTGCTGAAGATTTTGCGCAATCGCGGCAAGCGCCTCGGCAATTTCGTTCTCAACGAAATTCGCCACCGGATCTAGAGAGAGAAGCAGAGGGCGCGACCGCCTATTGCGTGCGCGTACGGTGCTTTCGGGTGCGCCTATTTTCTGGGGCGCTGTAGGCCGCAACCGGGTAGGGGTTCTGATTGCACCAGCCGCGATTGCCTGCCAGCACATTCGGCCGACAATCTTCAATTGACTGGTACTCGCAGTGCCACTGCATGTCACCGTCACCCGCCGCGACGACCGCACACCAGGGAGCGCCATAATAGTCAGCTACCGCCGGCTGTGGGCCGAAGGTCAGCCATGCAGATGCGGCAGCGACGACGAGAATCACCCGGGTCATTTTCAACCTCCGTAGTCGATGCTGGTAATAACACCGGGCAACCCGGAGGCATTCACGCTGGCTTGCCGTGAGCGTTTCCGCGCCTTTTGATCCTTTATTCGACCGAAATCGCGATGAAAAGGTTTGAAAATTTAAATGCGCTTTAACGGGCATGGTCCATTTTGGCCGCCATGGTCACCCATCGGCGACGCCGCACCATCCTGACTGTTCTGGGCCTTTATCTTTTTGCCGCACTGTTCATTGGCTATTTCGGGATCAATGCTTTCACCGGCAACCACGGTCTGCGTGCGCAGCAGGACCTCGAACAGCAGCTCGCGGCAATGAAGGACGAGTTGGGGCAGCTCAAGGCCGAACGCGGGCTGTGGGAACGGCGGGTTTCGCTGCTGCGTGCCGACCGTATCGACCCGGATATGCTCGACGAACGCGCCCGTGCGCTCATCGGATACGTCGACCCGCGCGACCTGACCTTGTTGCTGCACCCCCGGTAGAGGCCGCCACGTTATCAACCGGCGGGCTTGAAATTTTCGGCCAATTTCGGCGCGTTTTGCGCAATTCCGTATGATGGCGTCGTGCTTTCGCCGCCGTGCGATTTAAGCTATTGGGGTTTGGAAAGCCTACCGGTGCCCCGTCACAATTGCCGGCCGCTTTCGCAGGGAGTGTGCATGGCGGTCGCCCAAAAAATTCAGAGCGCCGACGCCAAATCCGTGGCCGACTTCAGCAAGGAGCAGGAGCTTTCCGCCTATCGGACCATGCTGACCATCCGCCGTTTCGAGGAAAAGGCGGGGCAAATGTATGGCATGGGACTGATTGGGGGCTTTTGCCATCTGTATATCGGCCAGGAAGCGGTGGTCGTTGGCATGCAGATGGTTCTTAACGAAGGCGATCAGGTCATCACTGGCTACCGCGACCACGGCCATATGATTGCAACAGGCATGGATCCGAAGGGCGTCATGGCCGAACTCACCGGCCGCGCGCATGGGTATTCCAGAGGCAAGGGCGGCTCCATGCACATGTTCAGCGTGGAGAAGGGCTTCTACGGCGGCCACGGCATTGTCGGTGCGCAGGTCCCGCTCGGGACGGGGCTGTCCTTCGCCAATCGTTACCGCGGAAACAAAAACCTCAGCGTTACCTATTTTGGCGACGGCGCCGCTAACCAGGGTCAGGTCTATGAGAGTTTCAACATGGCGGAACTCTGGAAGCTGCCGGTGATCTACGTAATCGAGAACAATCGTTACGCCATGGGCACCTCGATCACGCGCTCGTCTGCGGAAGTAAATCTGTCTCGCCGCGGGCTGTCGTTCAACATTCCCGGCGACCAGGTGGACGGCATGGACGTGCGCGCGGTGAAAGCCGCAGGCGACCGCGCGGCCGAGTGGTGCCGATCCGGCAAAGGCCCCTATATTCTCGAAATGCTCACTTATCGCTATCGCGGACATTCGATGTCGGATCCGGCCAAATACCGCACCCGCGAGGAGGTCGATGAAGTGCGTACACATCACGATCCGATCGATATGGCGCGTCAACGCATTCTGGACAGAAAATTTGCCAACGAAGATGCGCTGAAGAGGATCGATGGCGAAGTTCGTGACCTGATCAACCAGGCGGCGGAGTTTGCAACGCATGATCCGGAGCCGGATGTGTCAGAACTTTATACCGACGTGTATCGCTGATCCTGTTGCCTGGAAAAAAATTGCGTCATGCCGACCGAAGTCCTCATGCCCGCGCTCTCGCCCACGATGGAAAAGGGCAATCTTGCGAAATGGCTCAAGAAAGAGGGCGACAAGATCAAATCAGGCGATGTGATCGCGGAGATTGAGACCGACAAGGCAACGATGGAAGTCGAAGCGGCGGACGAGGGCACGCTCGGAAAAATTCTTGTGCCGGAAGGCACTGCCGATGTCGCGGTCAATACCCCGATCGCCGTGATCCTCGGCGAAGGCGAGGACAAAGGATCGATCAAGGCGGCAAAGTCCGCGGTACAGCAGAAGTCCGGTGAATCCGCGCCGCCGGCAAAAGCCCAGAAACAGGATACGAAAGTACAGGAAGCGCCAGCACCCAAGGCCGCGAAGGCGCCGGAAGCCCCGGCTCCGCAAGCCGCAAACGATCCCGATATTCCGGAAGGCACCGAAATGGTCACCATGACCATGCGCGAGGCTTTGCGCGACGCCATGGCGGAGGAGATGCGGCGCGACAAGGATGTGTTTGTGATGGGCGAAGAAGTCGCCGAGTATCAGGGCGCGTACAAGGTGACGCAAGGTCTGTTGCAGGAGTTTGGCGCAAAGCGCGTGATCGACACACCAATCACCGAGCACGGTTTCGCGGGGCTTGGCATTGGTGCGGCGCTTGCCGGTCTCAAGCCGGTCGTTGAATTCATGACATTCAATTTCGCCATGCAGGCGATGGACCAATTGATCAACTCCGCCGCCAAAACCTTGTACATGTCGGGCGGCCAGATGGGGTGTCAGATTGTTTTCCGCGGTCCCAATGGGGCTGCTGCCCGCGTCGCCGCGCAACACAGCCAGGATTATTCGGCCTGGTACTCGCATGTCCCGGGGCTGAAGGTCATCGCGCCGTCGACCGCCGCCGACGCCAAGGGGTTGCTGAAAGCCGCGATCCGCGACCTCAATCCTGTGATCTTCCTTGAAAACGAAATCCTCTACGGCCACTCCTCGCCCGTGCCGAAACTCGACGATTTTGTGCTGCCGATCGGCAAGGCGAAGATCGCTCGTGCCGGCAATGATGTGACGATCATCGCGTGGTCGATGGGCATGAGTTATGCCCTTAAGGCGGCCGATGAACTGGCAAAAGACGGCATCGACGCAGAGGTGATCGACCTGCGCACGCTCAAGCCGATGGACACCGAAACGATTATCACCTCGGTGCAGAAGACAGGACGCGCCGTAACGGTAGAAGAAGGATGGCAGCAGTCCGGCGTCGGGGCCGAAATTGCCGCTCGCATTGTCGAACACGCTTTCGACTATCTCGACGCGCCGGTTGCGCGCGTGTCCGGAAAAGACGTGCCGATGCCTTACGCCGCCAATCTTGAAAAGCTTGCACTGCCTTCGGTTGCCGATGTCGTCGAGGCGGCCAAGGCTGCCTGCTATCGGTAGGCCAGGCGATGCCCACCAATATACTCATGCCGGCGCTGTCGCCTACGATGGAGAAGGGCAATCTGGCGCGCTGGCTGAAGAAGGAAGGCGACAAGATCAAGTCGGGCGATGTCATCGCCGAAATCGAGACCGACAAAGCCACGATGGAATATGAGGCCGTCGAGGACGGCACGCTTGCCAAGATCGTGGTGCCTGAGGGCACACAGGACGTCGCTGTGAATTCCGTCATCGCGGTGCTCGCGGGCGAGGGCGAGGACGTGAAAACTGCGGCGGACGCCGCGAAGAGCGCACCTCAAGCCGCTCCGCAGGCGGTCGCCAAGCCGGTACCCGCACCGGCAGCAAAACCTGCTGCCGAAAGACCGGCATCCACCGTAGTCCCAGGCGCCGCGAAGGCCTCACCGGCACCTCAGCCGCTGCCAAAAGGCAATCGCATTTTTTCCTCGCCGCTGGCGCGGCGTCTCGCCAAGGACGCCAACATCGATCTCAATCGTGTGCAAGGCTCTGGGCCGCATGGCCGTGTCATTGCCCGCGACATTGAGCAGGCCAAATCCGGCAAGGGCTTGCGCGCACCGGCTGGCGCGCCCGCAGGCGGCGCGACCATCGCTCCGGCGATGTCCGATGCACAAATTCGTTCGCTCTACGAGGACGGCTCATATGAGGTGGTCCCGCATGACGGCATGCGGCGGACCATTGCGCAACGGCTTACGGCCTCAGTGCAGACCATTCCGCATTTCTACGAGACGATGGATTGCGATATTGGCCGGCTGATGGCCGCGCGCGAAGAGATCAACGCCGCCGCGCCCAAGAACAAGGATGGCAAGCCTGCCTACAAGCTTTCGGTCAATGATTTTGTCATCAAGGCGCTTGCGCTCGCTCTTCAACGCACTCCCGACGCCAATGTGAGCTGGACCGAGGCCGGCATGCTCAAGCACAAGCATTCGGATATCGGCGTTGCCGTGGCTTTGCCGGGCGGGCTGATCACGCCGATCGTGCGCAACGCCGAAAGCAAATCTCTGTCTACAATCTCAAACGAGATGCGGGATCTCGCCGTTCGCGCGCGGGAGCGCAAGCTCAAGCCGCACGAATATCAGGGCGGCACGTCGTCAGTATCGAACCTCGGCATGTACGGCATCAAGGATTTCACGGCTGTGATCAATCCGCCGCAGTCGACCATCCTGGCGGTCGGCGCGGGCGAAGAACGGGCGGTCGTGCGCAACGGAAAAATCGAGGCGGCGACCATCATGAGCGTGACGCTGTCCTGTGATCACCGCGCGGTTGACGGCGCGCTCGGTGCTGAGCTCATTGGCGCATTCAAGATGCTCATCGAAAACCCTGTGATGATGGTGGTGTAACTTATGCCACTGGTACGGATCGACCTGCGAAAGGGAAAACCGTCCGCCTACAAAAAGGCGATTGGTGACGGAATTTACCGCGCAATGCGGGAGACTTTCACGGTGCCGGAAGAAGATCGCTTCATGGTCGTGACCGAGCACGAAGAAGACGGATTTTTCTACAGCAAGAGCTACTTCAATATCGACCGCACGGATGACCTGGTGATCATCCAGATCACTGTCACCAATTCGCGCAACGTCGATCAGAAGAAAGCGCTATTCGCGCGTGTCGTGGAGGTGCTCGCTGAGCAGCCCGGAGTGCGGCCACAGGACGTGTTCATCAACCTCCTTGAAGTCAACAAGGAGAACTGGTCGTTCGGCCAAGGTTTCGCGCAGTACGTCACTTGATCGCCGACTATGTTCCTTTCGGCGCCGCCTACAGCTGGATTGAAATAGGCGATTTCCTGGCACTGCGTCGGTGGGCACCGGTGAGCGGAGGCCTAAGCGGGACGATCGCGCGTCACGCCGGATCGTAGCCCTTTGCTTTGAATACCGCTTGTGCCTCGGGCGACTTTAAATAATTAACGAACGCTTTTGCCGCTTCGGCTTGCGCCGCACCTGCTTGGACGCCGGCTGCATAAACGACTGTGAACGCCATGTCGCCGGGCAGCGGTCCGACCACCTCGACGCCGGGAACCGTTAGAAGCTCGGGTTTCGACTGAATGGCGATGTCAGCGTTGCCGCTGGTGAGCAGCGTGGCAGAAAAGCCTCCGGATGGCGGAAACGTGGTTTTGCCTTTGAGTTGTTCGGTGATTCCCATCTTGTCGATCTGCTTGGCGATATAAACGCCGCTGGCGCCGCCCGAAGCCGGATCGGAATAGCTGATACCCTTCGCAGCCAAAAGGCTCTGTTTGAAAGCTTCAGGTGTCGAGATGTCCGGTTTTGATGCGCCGGTCTTTATCCCGATGGCGAAAATTGATTGCCCGAACAGCGTCTCGGTGCCCGGCACGATCTTGCCCTCCTTGAGCAAGCTCTCCACATTATTCTTGATCAGGATCAGCACGTCCGCCTGCTCACCTGCTTCCACTCGCTTGACCAGCAAGGCCGCGGTACTCCAGGTCACATTCAACTTGTGACCGCTGGATTTTTCGAATGTGGGGACCAGCTCTTCCAGAGCTCCCTTGACCCCGATGGTGCTGAACACCTTGATCTCGGCGGCGGCGACCCATGTCACCTGCGCCGCGATAAATGCAGCGAGGGCAGCAAGACGAACGATGCTCCTGGTCATAGCGTCTCTCCTGGTTTCCGTCTTGTTGTTTGCGGGGATTAAATTACCTAAGGCCATTCAGTTCAATGGGGTGGCCGCAGCGCTTGATTGAAACGGCTCTGTGTGGGAGACGGATGGCGCCAGTAACCGACGAGTGGAGATGCGCGTGGCCGACACTTCCTTCGACGTCCTGATCATCGGTTCCGGGCCCGGCGGCTATGTCACCGCCATTCGCGCGGCGCAGCTCGGCTTCAAGACGGCCATCGTCGAACGCGACTACCTCGGAGGAATTTGCCTGAACTGGGGTTGCATCCCGACCAAGGCGCTCCTGCGTTCGGCCGAAATTTTTCACTATATGCAGCACGCCAAGGACTACGGACTGAGGGCCGACAATGTTGGCTACGACGCCAAAGCGGTGGTGCAACGCTCACGTGCTGTCTCCAGGCGCCTCAACGACGGTGTCGGCTTCCTGATGAAGAAGAACAAGGTTTCGGTCATCTGGGGGGAAGCCTCGATCGAGGCGCCGGGGAAGGTGACAGTGAAGGCGTCGAAGAGCGAAGCGCCAAAGGGCGCGCTCGGCGCCGGCAGCTACCAGGCCAGGCACATCATCCTTGCAACCGGGGCGCGCCCGCGCGTGTTGCCGGGAATCGAGCCCGATAAAAAACTGGTGTGGACCTATTTCGAGGCGATGGCACCTGATCGTGTGCCCAAATCTCTGCTGGTGATCGGCTCTGGAGCAATCGGCATCGAGTTTGCCTCTTTCTACCGTACGCTCGGTTCCGAGGTGACTGTTGTTGAGGTACTGCCGCAGATATTGCCCGTGGAAGACCAGGAGATTCAGGCCTTTGCCCGCAGGAGCTTCGAGAAGCAAGGCATCAAGATTCAGACAAACGCAAAAGTGACCAAGCTCGACAAGAAAAGCGACAACGTCATTGCAACGATCGAAGAAGGGGGAAAGTCACAGACTGTAACCGTCGAGCGCGTCATCTCGGCGGTCGGTGTCGTGGGCAACATCGAAAATCTCGGTCTGGAAAAACTCGGGGTGAAAACCGATCGCGGTATTATCGTTGTCGATCAATTCAATAGAACGAATGTTCCCGGCGTCTATGCCATTGGCGACGTCTCGGGCGCTCCAATGCTGGCGCACAAAGCCGAACACGAAGGCGTAGTCTGTATTGAGGCGATCAAGGGTCTTAACCCGCATCCAATGAACAAGGCGATGATCCCGGGCTGTACCTACTGCTCGCCGCAGGTCGCATCGGTTGGCCTGACCGAACAGGCGGCGAAAGAGAAAAAGCTCGATATTCGTGTTGGCCGTTTTCCTTTCGTCGGCAATGGCAAGGCGATTGCACTTGGCGAAGATCAAGGCCTGGTCAAAGTCATTTTTGACAAGAAAACCGGTCAGCTGCTGGGCGCCCACATGGTCGGCGCAGAAGTGACCGAATTGATCCAGGGCTATGTCGTGGCCATGAACCTTGAGACGACGGAAGAAGAGCTGATGCACACAATTTTCCCGCACCCGACCCTGTCGGAGATGATGAAGGAAGCGGTGCTTGATGCATATGGCCGCGTTCTGAATATGTGAATCTGAAAAGCGCGCGAACGGGAGAGGCTGATGGCTAAATTCGCGAACATTCTCGAGACCGTCGGACGTACACCGGTTGTGCGGATCAACAGGATCGCGCCGAAAAACATCAACCTCTTCGTAAAGATCGAGGCATTCAATCCTCTCGGATCGGTCAAGGACCGCCTGGCGCTCGGTGTTATCGAAGCTGCGGAAAAATCCGGTGAACTCAAGCCAGGGCAGACCGTGATCGAGGCGACTTCCGGCAATACCGGCATAGGTCTTGCGATGGTTTGCGCGGCCAAAGGCTATCCGTTGGTGGTGACGATGGCGGAAACATTCAGCATTGAGCGTCGCAAATTGATGCGATTTCTCGGTGCCAAGGTTGTTCTGACACCGGCCGCCGAGCGCGGACTGGGCATGGTGAACAAGGCGGTTGAACTGGCTAAGACACACGGCTGGTTTCTCACCCGTCAGTTTGAGAATGAGGCCAATCCCGATATGCATTCACGCACGACCGCGAGGGAGATCGTTGACGACTTCAAAGGCGAGAAGCTTGACTACTGGGTGACCGGATTCGGCACAGGCGGGACGCTGAAGGGTGTAGCGCGGGTGCTAGCGAAGGAGCGCCCCGACACGAAGATCATTGTTTGCGAGCCAGTCGATGCGCCGATGCTTTCCAGCGGCTCCGCGCAGGAGCGCAATCCCGATGGGTCGCCTTCCAAGCCTAATGCGGCATTCAAACCGCATCCGATGCAGGGCTGGAGCCCGGATTTCATTCCGAAGATCACGGGGGACGCGGTCGACATGGGCGTGATCAGCCGCATCATCACCATCGCCGGTCCCGACGCCATGAAATGGAGCCGCGAACTTGCGCAGAAGGAAGGTATCTTTGTGGGCATCACCGCAGGCGCGACCTTCGCCGGAGCACTGGAAGTCTGCAAGACGGCGGCACCTGGTTCGACAGTGCTGTGCATGCTGCCGGACACCGGCGAACGATATCTTTCAACGCCGCTGTTTGCCGATGTCGGTGTGGACATGAACGAGGATGAACTGAAAATTTCGAATTCGACCCCGAACCATCGTATGCCGCCGAAAGTGGCTGCCTGAGATATCGAGCGCCTATTTGTAGTACTTCCGCCAGACGGCACCAGCGATGTTGGAATAGTCATCCGTCCAGGTCCTCACGTCGGGGTTCGGCGGGGTCAGAACCCAGAATTTGTCGTTCGACAGCGCGCCAATATCGCTCTCGTTCTCCGCGGAAATCGCCACATCGGAGCCGAAGACGTAGTTCACATCATCGGTTTCCTCGCTGCTGTTGCTCCAGATCCAGGTCTTGAATCCGTTGGCGGCGGCTATTCCTTCGACCACGCTGCGCAATTCAAGATGCCGGTTCGAAATATGCATCATCACAACGCCCTGCGGGGAAAGCTTGGATTTGTAGATGCCCATCGCCTCGGCCGTTGCCAGGTGCACCGGAATTGCGTCTGAGGAATAGGCGTCGACAACAATGAGGTCGTAAACGTGGTCGGGCTCCCGAGCGAATGTCAGACGCGCATCGCCAAGCACGATCGGCAGGCCCGGCGCGCAGGACGACAAAAAGGTGAAACGGTCTGGGTCGCTCGCGATGGCAACGATCGTTGGGTCAATCTCGAAGAAGCGCCAGATTTCGTCTGGCGCAATTCGACACGCGAGTGACCCGGAACCAAGTCCGATGACCGCCGTGCGCAATGGTCCGCCCTTGCGTGCCCGTACCGCTTCGATAACCCGGTTCATGGCCGATTTGTCATGGTAGTAAGTGATCGGCCGTGGCCGGCCGCTAACCGGCTCTCCGTCCTCGGTTTCGATTCTTTCCGCACCGTGGATCGTTGATCCGTTTTTGAGGACACGGAAACGGCCATCATCGCTTTCGTAAATCTTATGAACACCGAAGAAGCTACGCAGCGTTTCAATGTTGGTGCCGTCGACCGGGAAAAGCCAGATGGTCGCAAACGCAAGCGCGACGGCGGAGGCAGACTTCGGCGGATCGCGCAGCAGCGCCAGCGAGGCTGCCGCAAGCAGCAGAACAATAAGTGTGAAGAACGGATCGCTGTCGTCGAAGCGAAAACCGTCATAGCTGAGGAAAATCAGAAAGACTGCGATCGCGACGGCAACGGGCCAAAACCAGCTATTCACCGCCTCAGAAATTTGCGGAGGCGCTGGCCACAGCGACCGATTGAGATCCCGGCCGAATGGACGGCACAGCACTGCAAGCACGGCGAGGATTGGATATTCCGCCACCCAGGAAAACACGTAAGGCGCGACCAGTCCTGAAAATAATCCACCCACCATGCCACCAAATGACAGCGCGACATAGAATGTCGTCAGGTAGCGCGCCGCCGGCCGGGTGCGGGCGAGTTCGCCATGACAAGCCAGCGCGATGACAAAAAACGCGATCAGATGCGCAGCGAGGCTGACCAGCAGTCCAATCCGCACTGCAAAGAGCGACAGCACCACGATGCCGGCAATTGCGAACGGCTGCAGCCGCAATGCAATCTTCTGCGCAATCGATGGCCAACGCTGAAATACAAATATCCAGGTGAGCAGATACAGCGACAGCGGAATGACCCAAAGCAGGGGCGCTGCCGCGACATCTGTCGAAATGTAGGCGGTAACAGCAACGAGAAGTCCCGAGGGAACGGCTGCAATGAATACCCAGCGGCCGATCGTCGGCCAACCTGGTTCAGGCTCGGACCTGCTTCTTTTTGTTTTTCTGGCCGTGCGGGCAGGCACGCGCAGCATCAACAGACCGCAGGCGGCGATCAGCACGATCAGCACTACGAATCCAATGCTCCACATCCGGTTCTGTGCATGCAATGTGAAATTCGGCTCAAACAACACGGGATAGCAAAGCAGCGCGAGGAAACTGCCGACATTGGATGCGGCGTAGAGGAAATAAGGGTCGTGCGCGTCGCGGTGGCCCGTGCGGACGAACCATGCCTGCAAGAGCGGATTATTGGCGGCGAGCGCGAAGAACGGCAAACCTATGGAAACGGCAAACAGGCCGAGCAACCAAAACGGTGCGGCGGCGGTGCCGGGCGGGTTGCCCCAGCCCTGATGTATGGCCAAAGGCAGCGTCAGTGACGCCGCAAGCAAAAGAGCGAGATGCATTGCAACCGCCGCATAGCGGTTACGCAGGGTCGTCAGGGCGTGCGCATAGGCGTAACCGGCGAGAAGCATCGACTGAAAGAAAACCATTGCCACCGACCAGACCGATGGCGACCCCCCAAGCTGCGGCAATACCATGCGCGTGAACATGGGTTGCACGCCGAACAGCAAGAGCGCGCTCAGAAAAACGGCAGTGGTGTAGACCCCGAGAATCAATGCATGAACACGCGCATTCGAACGTCGTCGCGATGTCTTGGCCATTGCGTTGCTGAAGGCTGATGGAGGTCGAGCGCGGCGCCACTCGTATTTTGCGTCCAGTTGTATAGATTCCTGCGCTACGCCGCATCTTAAATCGGGGAGAGGACTATGGGCGTCATTGCCTGGATCATCATCGGCCTGGTTGCCGGATGGCTCGCGACCCAAATTCTGGGTGGACGCGGCGGTCTGCTGTACAATCTTGCGGTCGGTCTTGTAGGCGCCGTCGTCGGCGGGTTTCTGTTCGAAAAGCTTCGTTTGGAGGTCGTGCCGGATTTCTGGGGCAACCTGATCACCGCCACCATTGGGGCCGTCATTTTCCTGCTGATCTGGCGGGCAATCCGAAAGGCGTGAGAAGCCTTGCGAGGAGGCGGCCGCAGCCGTAAGTAGGGGCCATGGCGGTCGTACTTGATCTCGTGAACAACCCGCGCCCGCGCCACCCGGAAAAGGCGCACAGACCGGATTCATCGGTGCTGGCAAAGCCCGACTGGATTCGCGTCAAGGCCCCTGTGTCGTCCGGTTATTTCGCGACCCAGAAAATCATGCGCGAGAACGGCCTGCACACTGTGTGTGAGGAAGCGGGTTGCCCGAATATCGGAGAGTGCTGGGAGAAAAAGCACGCCACGTTCATGATTATGGGCGACACCTGCACGCGGGCCTGTGCGTTTTGCAACGTGAAGACCGGGCGGCCAGGTGAGCTCGATCGGAGCGAGCCTGTCCATGTCGCCGAGGCGACTGCCAAGCTCGGCCTCGCTCACATCGTCGTCACTTCGGTCGATCGCGATGACCTCGCCGACGGTGGGGCGCGGCATTTTGCCGAGACCATCCGCGCTATCCGTGCACGCTGCCCACAGACGACAATTGAGGTGCTCACGCCTGATTTTTTGCGCAAGGACGGCGCGCTGGAAATTGTTGTCGAGGGAAAGCCCGACGTATTCAATCACAATCTGGAAACCGTCCCGTCGCTCTATCTGACAGTCAGGCCGGGCGCGCGCTATTTTCACTCGTTGCGGCTATTGCAGCGCGTGAAAGAGCTCGATCCCGCGATGTTCACCAAGTCGGGGATCATGGTCGGCCTCGGGGAAGAGCGAAACGAAGTGCTTCAGGTCATGGACGATCTGCGCTCAGCCGATGTTGATTTCCTCACGATCGGGCAGTATCTCCAGCCCACCCGCAAGCACCACGAGGTCAAGCGCTTTGTGCCGCCCGACGAGTTCCGGGCGCTTGAGACTATCGCTTACAGCAAAGGATTCCTGATGGTGGCGGCTTCGCCCCTTACGCGCTCGTCACATCATGCCGGCGAGGATTTTGCACGGCTGAAAATTGCGCGCGCCGCCAAGATCTGACGATCAATGCCTCAATTCTCGACGAAACGCCGTGTTCGTCACGCCGCCGCTGACATGTTCGATCTGGTCGCCGATGTTGAAAAATATCCGGATTTTGTGCCGCTATGCAGCGCGCTCGCTATAAAGAGCCGCACGGAAAAGGACGGCAACACGGTCCTGGTCGCCGACATGAAGGTCGCCTACAAGATCATTAGCGAGACCTTTACCAGCCGCGTCACGCTCGACCGGACAAACCTCAAGATCCTGGTCGAATACCTGAATGGCCCGTTCAAGCGCATGCAGAATCGCTGGACATTCTATCCGTCTGGTGAACGCGCGTGCGACGTCGATTTTTTTATCGACTATGAATTCAAAAGCCGTACGCTCGCGGCTTTGATGGGCGCAGTGTTTGATGCTGCGTTCCGCCGCTTTGCAATTGCATTCGAGCAACGTGCCGACGAAATTTATGGCCGCCGATCCACCTGAGGAGTTTGAGGCAGCGCGGCCATCGCGGCAATGAAAGGGCCCCGGAGCCGAATGCTCCGGAGCCGTCGACGCCGCCAATCAGGTCCGCGCGCGCATGCGTATCTGGAAGGTGTCGAAGCCGAGTTCGGCTACCTGCAGCCAAGCATAAGCACTCGCGCGGTAGGGCACCAGGCTCTCGTACAGTTTCTTGAAGTGCTGATTGCTCTTGGCAAGGTCGTCATAGATAGCGTTCGCCGCCTTGTAGCAATCCTCCAGCACCGGTTGCGGGAACGCGCGCAATTGCGTGCCACTCGCAGCCAGCCGCAAGAGTGCTGGCGGATTGACATAGTCGTATTTCGACAAAGTCCAGACCCAGGCGTCATTGGATGCCGTGATGATGGCGGACTGATAGGCTTTGGGCAGCGCGTTCCATTTGGCAATGTTCATGATGTTGTGGGCCTGACCACAGCCTTCCCACCAGCCGGGATAGTAGTAGTACTTGGCGATCTTTGCGAAGCCGAGCTTTTCATCGTCGTAAGGACCGACCCATTCGCAGGCATCGAGGGTGCCTTTTTCGAGCGCCGGATAAATATCACCGGCGGCGAGTTGTTGCGGCACGGTGCCGAGCTTGGCCAGAATTGTACCGGCAAAGCCGCCAACTCGAAATTTGAGACCTTTGAGATCTTCGCTCGTGTTGATTTCCTTGCGGAACCAGCCTCCCATCTGCGCGCCGGTGTTGGCCGCGGCGAACCCGATGCAGTTGTAATCCTTGAGCAGGCCATTGAGCAGCTCTTCGCCGCCGCCGTGGCGTACCCATGAAATCATCTGCCGCGTATTCAGCCCGAACGGAAGTGCCGTGCCGAATGTGAAGGCCGGGTCCTTGCCCCAGTAGTAATACATCGCGGTGTTGCCCATCTCGACGGTGCCGCTCTGGACGGCATCGAGCACCTGCAAACCCGGGACGATTTCGCCGGCGGCGAAGACCTGAATCTGGAATTTGTTGTCGGTGATTTCGGCGACTCGCTTGGAAAAGTATTCGCAGCCCCCGTACAGCGTATCGAGCGACTTCGGCCAACTTGCCGTCAGCCGCCATTTCACTTCGGGAGATGATTGAGCAATTGCCGGTGCGGCAACAGTTGATGCGGCGAGCCCCACGCCCGCGGCTTGCAGGAATTGACGACGTTTCATGGCGTTTCCCCTGGTTATTATCGGTCCGCCGACCGCAGGAGATTTCACGCATGTGTCCGAAGTCGCCTGTAGCGGGCGGCCGACAACACAATCTTACGCAAATGCGGGCCAAGCAAAAGCCCCAACTAGCTTTTTCCCGCGGGCGGACGAGGCTCTTCTTTTTCCGCCAATTCTTGCAGCATCACCAGGGCTTGCAGAACAGATTCGCGCCGCACGTTGGCGCGGCCGATATCGCCATATTTGCGATCATAAGCGATCACGTGCCCGCGGCGCGATGCGGCGCAAAAATAAACGAGCCCAATCGGCTTTCCGGGGACTGCTCCCGTCGGTCCGGCGATGCCGGTAATTGAGACCGCAAGATCAACCGAGGCATGCGCCAGTGCGCCTTTTGCCATCTCCTCGGCACATTCGGTGCTGACCGCGCCATACACATCAATTGTGGCCTGCGCCACGCCGAGCATTTGTTGTTTGGCCTCGTTCGAATAGGTCACAAAGCCACGGTCGAGAACGAGGGATGAGCCGGGAATCTCGCTCAGCGTCGCGGCGACAAGACCTCCCGTGCAAGATTCCGCCGTAGCAAGCGTCAGCTTCCTGGCCTTGCAGAGCTCCAGCAGAGCGTTGGCTGCATCGCGCAAATCATCATCGGGCATCGCATCAGCCTCATGTTAGTCCCACGGTAGACGGATCGTTGCCGTCGCGTAGGCCGCTATTCCTTCACCGCGGCCGGTGAAGCCGAGCTTCTCGCTGGTCGTTGCCTTGACGCCAACGCGCTCGATCCGGATGCCCGCAAGGTTGGCGATATTGGCGCGCATGCGGTCGCGGTGCTCTCCGATGCGCGGAGCTTCGCACACGATCGTGAGGTCGAGATGTGCGATGCGGCCGCCGCGCATGCGTACGCGCTCAACGGCGAAAGTGAGGAAGCGGTCGGATGATGCGCCACGCCATTGCGGATCACTGGGCGGAAAATGCGCGCCGATGTCGCCGTCCGCAAGCGCACCGAGGATTGCATCGGTGAGCGCATGGAGCGCCACATCGGCGTCGGAGTGGCCGGTGAGGGCCTGGATATGCGGAATACGGATTCCGCCCAACGTGACATGGTCGCCTGGGCCGAAGGCATGCACATCCAAACCCGAGCCGGTACGGACGTCCCCGAGACCGGCAGACTGGATCGCTTCCGCGCGCGCGAAGTCCTCAGGCGTCGTGAATTTGATGTTGCCGGGTTCGCCGGCAAAGACGCTTACCTTTATGCCGGCCCATTCGGCGAGAGCCGCATCGTCGGTGAAGTCATCCCGTCCCTGCGCGAGGGCACGCCGATGGGCGTCAAACAGCGCAGGAAATGCAAAAGCCTGCGGGGTCTGCACCAGGCGGATGGAATTGCGATCGAGAGTTGCCTCAATCGTGCCCGTGTTGTCGATGCGCTTGACGGTGTCCGTCACTGGTAGCGCGGGAATCGCCGCGCCGGTCTTTTCTGCCGCCGCGATCGCGCGCGTGATCAGGCTGGCACTGGCGAACGGCCGTGCTGCGTCATGAACGAGCACGATGTCGGGCGCGCAGGACGCAAGCGCCTCAAGCCCTGCGCGTACGGAGGCCTGGCGGGTGGCACCGCCCGCGACCGGCTCAAGGACATTCATGCCACTGGTCAACCTGCGAACAAGGTCTACGTCGTCCGGTCGTATGACGGGTTGCACGAAGGTGACGTCAGGGGCCTCTGCGAAAGCCGACAGGGCACGTTCGAGCAACGTTTCGCCTGCAATTCGCCGGAATTGCTTGGGTATTTCACCACCTGCGCGCAGACCCTGACCGGCGGCCACCACGACGGCTGCAACTTGCGCCATGCTTCCTGCTCCTTGGTGATCATGCCTTTAGCGCGTTCGTGCCGCGGCGGGAACGCGCTAAGCGCCGGTGTTACCCCCGAAATGAACAGAATTTTTGCACTGCAGCACTTGCACGGCGAGATGAATTGGCTAAACTATGAGCATCGTAAAGGGGCAGCCTAAATGCTAGGCAAAGCGTCGAGAGATAGCGAAATCAGGCGGTTTCCGAGCGCTCCTGTCAGCCTTGGAGCGGTGATCGTTCCGAACCGGGTCGTTTTGGCGCCGATGTCGGGAATTACCGATGCGCCGTTCCGGCGGCTTGTTGAGCGCCTTGGGGCCGGCCTCGTTGTTTCGGAAATGACTGCGTGTGCAGGGCTGGTGCGGGGCGAACGCGAGGCCAGCGTGCGCAGTGAAGGCCGTGGCGTGGATATCCATGTGGTTCAGCTTGCCGGCTGCGAAGCGCAATGGATGTCCGAAGGCGCGCGCATTGCCGAGGCACAGGGTGCCGACATCATCGATATCAACATGGGCTGCCCCTCCAAGCAGGTCACAAACGGGGCGGGGGGATCGGCCCTCATGCGCGACCTCGATCATGCGCTGAGTCTGATCGAGGCAACGATGTCCGCGGTGCGCGTACCCGTCACGCTGAAGATGCGGCTGGGTTGGGATACTTCGAGCATCAATGCACCTGAACTTGCAGTGCGCGCCGAAGCGGCTGGCATCAAACTGATTACCGTCCACGGTCGTACCCGTTGTCAGTTTTTCGATGGGACCGCCGACTGGGATGCCGTCCGCGCCGTCAAGCAAGCTGTCTCAATTCCAGTCGTCGTCAATGGCGATATTCGCTCCTGCGAAGATGCTGAACGCGCGCTCGTCGTTTCGGGGGCGGATGCCGTGATGATTGGTCGCGCGGTGCAGGGCCGTCCGTGGCTGCCGGGTCAAATTGCGCGTTATTTCGCAACGGGCGCGCGTGAGTGCAGCCCGGCACTTCGCGAACAATTCAATCTGATTGACGCGCTTTATGATGAAATGCTCGAGCATCATGGCCTCGCTATCGGACGCCGACATGCGCGCAAGCATCTCGGCTGGGCGCTGGATTCCGCGGCAGCAACCGCCGGAGCTCCGGCCGAGGTGCTTAAGTGCCATCGCAGCCGCGTGCTGACCGCTGAAGAACCGACACACGTGCGCCGGCTGCTCGCCGAGGCTTATGACGATTTTGTCTGGAGGGCGGCCGCATGAGGGGCGCCCAGGCGATCTCGCCGATCGTCAGCGGCCCCGCCGACGCGTTGCTGCACGCATTGCCGCACCCGGTGATCATGGTATCGCCCGATGGAAAAATTGCGGATGCCAATGTCGCGGCGGAACAATTCTTCGAAGCATCAACGGCAATGCTGCGCCGGCACACGCTGGGCGAGCTTGTACCGTTCGGTTCACCCTTGCTCACGCTGATAGAGCAGGTGCGGAGTCGCGGGGCGGCGGTCAACGAATACAAGGTTGATCTGGCAACTCCACGCAATCCTGGCGAACGGCTGGTGGATCTCTATGTAGCGCAATTACCGGAATATCCAGGACATGTCGTGGTGATGCTGCAGGAGCGCACCATCGCCGACAAAATGGATCGTCAGCTGACCCATCGCGGCGCGGCTCGTTCGGTCATCGCGCTCGCTGCCATGCTCGCACATGAAATCAAGAATCCACTGTCGGGGATTCGCGGCGCTGCCCAGCTGCTCGAGCAGTCGGCAGGTGACGACGATCGGCCACTCACAAAACTGATCTGCGACGAAACCGACCGTATCGTGAAATTGGTCGATCGCATGGAAGTATTTGCTGACGAGCGGCCGATCGATCGTGAGCCAGTGAATATTCACGTCATTTTCGATCACGTTAAAAGGCTGGCGCAATCAGGTTTTGGCCGCCACATCAAATTCGTCGAAGAGTACGATCCGTCGCTTCCGTCCGTGTTGGCCAACCGTGATCAGCTCGTTCAGGTCTTTCTGAACCTCCTGAAGAATGCCGCCGAGGCGATCGGGGAGACCACAAGCGATGGCGAAATACAGCTCACCACCGCGTTTCGTCCAGGTGTGCGGCTATCCATGCCGGGCAGTAAAGCGCGTGTATCGTTACCGCTTGAATTTTGCGTCAAGGACAACGGGCCGGGCGTGCCCGAAGATTTGATGCCGCATCTGTTCGATCCTTTTGTAACCACAAAACAAAGCGGAAGTGGCCTTGGCCTTGCATTGGTCGCGAAGATCGTTGGCGACCACGGCGGCATCATCGAATGCGAGTCACAGCCGCGGCGAACCATCTTCCGAGTACTAATGCCGGTTTACAGCGGCGATGGCGAAACCACTGACAACGCCCCGCCGGTTCAGAGCCCGTGAGACAAGATATGCCGACCGGAAGCATTTTAGTTGCCGACGACGATGCAGCGATCCGCACCGTCCTGAACCAGGCCCTGTCGCGTGCGGGCTATGAAGTCCGCTCAACAGGCAATGCCGCGACGCTATGGCGTTGGATTAGCCAAGGCGACGGCGACCTGGTGATCACGGATGTCGTCATGCCTGACGAGAATGCCTTCGACCTGATTCCGCGCATCCGAAAGGCACGACCCGATCTGCCAATCGTCGTGATGAGTGCGCAGAATACTTTCATGACGGCAATTCGCGCCTCCGAGCGCGGGGCCTACGAGTACTTGCCGAAACCGTTTGACCTCAAGGAGCTTATTGCAATTGTTGGCCGCGCTCTGTCGGAACCAAAGGAGCCGCGGCCTGCGAACACGAAAAACGACGAGTTCGAAAGCATTCCTCTGGTTGGCCGTTCTCCCGCCATGCAGGAAATTTACCGGGTGCTGGCCCGCCTCATGCAGACCGATCTGACGGTGATGATTTCCGGCGAGTCAGGCACCGGCAAGGAATTGGTGGCTCGCGCTCTGCACGACTACGGCAAGCGGCGCTCCGGCACTTTTGTGGCCATCAATATGGCGGCAATTCCGCGCGACCTGATCGAATCCGAATTGTTCGGCCACGAGAAGGGTGCGTTCACCGGTGCAAATACGCGCAGCGCGGGCCGCTTCGAGCAAGCCGAAGGCGGCACACTTTTCCTCGATGAGATCGGCGACATGCCGATGGAAGCCCAGACGCGACTGTTACGCGTGTTGCAGCAGGGCGAGTACACGACGGTTGGGGGCCGTACACCAATCAAGAGCGATGTGCGCATTATCGCCGCAACCAACAAGGATCTCCGGCTTTTGATCCAGCAAGGTCTGTTCCGTGAGGATTTGTTCTTCCGATTAAATGTTGTGCCGTTACGGTTGCCGCCGTTGCGCGAACGCACCGAGGATATTCCCGATCTTATTCGGCATTTCTTCGGGCAAGCCCAGCGTGAGGGCTTGCCGCCAAAGCAGATCGACCAGGCCGGCCTCGATCGGCTCAAGCGACATCGCTGGCCCGGAAATGTGCGCGAACTCGAGAATTTGGCGCGCCGGTTGGCGGCGCTCTATCCGCAGGAAACGATCACCGCTGCTGTAATGGACGCAGAGTTGGCGCAGCCGGCACTGCCGGCCGGCAGTGATGAGCCGCACGGCGAGGAAAACCTCGGGGGTGTCGTTGAGCGGCACCTTGCCACCTATTTCGCAGGATTTGAGGACGGATTGCCGCCGGCCGGCCTCTATCACCGCATATTGCGCGAGATCGAATTTCCGCTGCTGACAGCTGCGTTGGCCGCCACGCGTGGCAATCAAATCCGCGCTGCAGACCTATTGGGGCTCAACCGCAATACGCTGCGGAAGAAAATCCGCGACCTCGATATCCAGGTTTTTCGCAGCGGCGGCTGAGCAACCTTACCGATTTCAGGATTTTGCGCCGCGGAATTGTCGCAATTCGGCAACATTGTTGTATAAAAGCATCAGTGCAGGGGAGGGACTGCCTTTGGCGTGTTTAACCAGCGACGGCTGCTCCTCCAATTCTTCACCCGCTGGGGGCCAATGAGCGTCGAACAAGCAGCCTCTGCCGAGACACTCGCGGGCGCTCCCGCGCGACGGGGCGAAACGCGCATCCTCGGTCCGATCGCAGTAGGACTGGCCCTGCTGTCGGCTTTCCTCACCTTCATCGTTCTCGCAGACCTCACCCCCATCTCGCCCACCCACTACGTCGTGGTGACGTTGCTGCTTTCAAATGCAGCAACCGTACTGCTGCTGCTTGGCCTCATCGTACGCGAGGTGTGGCAGGTCGTGCAGGCCCGGCGCAGCGGCCGCGCGGCGGCACGCCTGCATGTGCGAATTGTCGGGCTGTTCTCGATCATCGCGGCCGCTCCAGCCATCATGGTGGCGATCGTTGCGAGCGTCACACTCGATCGCGGGCTCGACCGCCTGTTCTCCACGCGCACGCGATCAGCAATCGAGAACTCCCTTATCGTCGCGGAAGCCTATTTGCGGGACCACGCCCAGATCGTGCGGTCGGATATCATGCTCATGGCGTTCGACATCGCCCGCACGAAAACGGTTTTTGATCAGGATCCCGACAAGCTCCGGCAATATCTGACTTTCCAGGCTTCGGTTCGCGGTCTGGCCGCCGCGATCGTGATCGACAAAGAACTCAATGTCGTTGCGCGCGCGGATGCGAACGTCAGTCAGACATTCGCGTTGCCGCCGCGCGACGCATTACCCCACATCACCAATAAAGAGCCGCAGATTGTCCTGTTGCCCGACACCAATTATGTCGCGGCAATCATTAGGCTCGATCAATACGAGGACTATTACCTCTATATAACGCGATTGCTCGATCCACGTGTCGTGCCACAGTTGCAGGCAACGCGGGCGAGCGCCACGGAATATGCCGCGCTGGAGGCGCGACGCGTCGGTGTGCAGGTCGCCTTTGGGCTGATGTACACCGTGATCGCATTGATCGTGCTCCTTTCAGCTGTCTGGATCGGTTTTAATTTTGCCAACCGTCTGGTCGCGCCCATCCGCCGCTTGATAGGCGCTGCCAATGCGGTCTCAACCGGAAACCTCTATGTCCGTGTCCCGGTGCGTCAGGGCGAGGGCGATCTCGCGCACCTCGGTGAGACGTTCAATCGCATGACGCAGGAATTG
>DASXLC010000029.1:0-36605 GCA_036496445.1 Pseudolabrys sp.
GGAAATGCGATGATGATCAGCAGAAGCACGATGCTCATCGCGATGTAGGGCACGACCGCCTGAAAGATGTGTGCCATTGTCACTTGTGGCGGAGCGACGCCCTTCATCGTCATCAACAGGAGCCCGTGAGGGGGCAGCAGCAGCCCGAGCTGCATGCAGATCAAGTAGAGCACTCCAAACCAGATCAGATCGATCTCAAGGCGCTGAACGACCGGCATGAATACCGGTAACGTGATCAGCATCATGCTCACCTGGTCCACGAAAATTCCCAGAAAAATCAACAGCAGCATCATTCCGGCAAGAATGGCCAAAGTCGAAAGTCCCTGGCCGAGGATGGCCGTGACGATGCCTTGCGTCGCGCCGGAAAAACTCAGGATCTGCGAGAAGGTGATCGCTCCGAGAATGATAAAGAGAATCATGCCGGAGATTGCGACCGTGCCGCGCAAAGCCCGTATCAGATTTTCCAGATTGAGCGCGCGATAGCCGGCCGCCAGTGCCATGGTGGCAAGTGCACCCAATGCGGCCGACTCCGTTGGTGTTGCAATTCCCGCAGACATCGCGCCGATGACGACAACAAAAATAGAACCGAGCGGCAGGACGTAAAGAAAAAGCAGTTCGTAACGCGCCCATCCTGTCTTGCTCTCTATCGGGGTTGCCGGAGCGAGGTCGGGCCGCGTCAGTACCCGAACGACGATATAGCCGACAAAAGCGACGCTCAGAATCAAGCCCGGCACGACTCCGCCAATCAGCAGCTTGGAAATCGAAATTCCCGAAAGGCTACCGAGCAGGACGGTGAGCGCGGACGGCGGAATGAGCATATCGACTGCGCCAATCGCCATGATCGGGCCGGTTGCTAAAACGGGATTGTAGCCACGCGATAGCATTACTGGCAGCATTAACGAACCAAGCATCGCTGTCGTCGCTATCGTCGATCCCGATATCGCGGAGAAAATCGTTCCTGCGATGACCGCAACGACTGCGAGGCGGCCCGGCACCTGCCGGATCAGCCGCTCGACGCCGTCGATGACCTTCAGTGCAAGGCCGGTGTGGAAAAGCACCTCGCCCATCAGAATGAAAAGCGGGATCGGCGTCAGCGAGAAGTTGATCGCGGCTGCGACGCTGTTGCGGGCAACCTGGTGCAGACCGGCATCGCCGCCAAGAAACAAAGTCGCGCCGATCAGATTGATTGCAATGAACGAGATCGCGACCGGCATCCCGACAAACAACAAGACAGTCGAGCCGCCGAGGAGCAGCAACGAGGCCATCTGCCAGGACATGCTCATGCTTCGTCTCCGGTAACCGCCCGGCTTTTCAAGCCGCCGAAACGGCGTCGTCCCGCAAGCCGACCTCGGCCACGGACAATCGATGCATGCGAAAAATAAACTCGATACCGAGCAGCGCAAATCCGAGTGGAAGCGGCGCCAGTGTCCACCATTCGGGTGTGACCAGCGTCTTTATGTTGATCGAGCCGGCGTCATAGCTCGCTCGCGTTATGAGATAGCCGTACCAGACGAAATAGAGACAACAGAGAAAGCCCACGATGTCGCCGACCCATTCCAGCAGCCAGGCGGCGCGAAGGGGCAGGGCGCGCAGGATAATGTCTACGCGAATATGCTGACCCTGACGCAACAGCCAGGGTGCTACCAGCAGCGTCATCAAATAGAGAATGTCTTCGGAGAGTTCATTGCTTACCGCTACGCCGCCGCCGCCCACGTTGCGAGACACAACGTCGGCACCAATCATGATGGTCATGATCAGCAGAAGAAGACATGCCACCAAGACGAGCCCATCCAGCAAGCGCCCATACCACTCGGACAGTCGCGCCATGCTGGAGCTCATCGGAACGAAGCGGACAGGTCGCTATTTCTTCGCGAAAAATTCCTTGATCTTCGGACCGTGTTCGGGGCTTTGTTTGATGACGCCCTCCCAACCAGCCTGGTAGGCTTTAGCCCGGTATGCTTCGGCTACCGAGCCATCGAACTTGATGGTTTGAATGCCGGCATCGGCCTGCCGTTTCGTATCTTTCGCATTCTCCGCACCAAATTCGGCTGCCGCTTCTGCTTCCCCGCGCTCGGCCGCCTTGCGCAACACGGCTTTCTGAGCATCGGACAGCTTGTCCCAGGTGGTCTTGTTCACGAGGATCGAGACTTCGACGGTATAGAATCCGGGGTCGACGCGATACTTCGTCTTCTCATGCCAGCCAAGATCGAAGATACCGGTGATCGGCCAGCCATATCCGTCGACGACGCCGCGCTCGAGTGATGTATAGACTTCACCCGGTGGAGTTTGCACGACCGTGGCGCCAAGCGCCTGGAAGAAATCGCGGTAGACCGGGGTAATGCGAATTTTCAAGCCGGTCAGGTCCGGAGTTGAAATCGGCTTGTTCAGGTAGAGATGAAACTGATTGTTGTCGACGAGCCGCGCGAGAAAAATGGCATTCATCTTCTCTGCATAGAGTTTGGCCATATAGTCGTAGCCGCCGTTCTTACGAAGCTCCGACATTGGGCGTTCCGTGAGTTTCCATGCGTCGGATTCCGGCATGACGTTGGTCGTGAAAGCACCGGTCGTGTTGGCGATGTCGACCACGCCGGCCTTGAGCGCGTTGCCGACTTCGAAAGGCGGCATCGCTTTTGGCCCACCGATATAGTTGATCTGAATTATTCCTTTCCCGTCCGCGTTGACCTGCTCGATAAATTTTTCAAAGGGGCGCGAATAGGTTGTTTTCTCGGCAAACGCCGTCACGGCGCGAAGGGTGACTTCCTGAGCAAAGCCGGACGAGCAAATGAACATTGCCGCGGCCAATCCGAGCGCAAATCTCTTGCACATAGTGACGATCCTCCCCTGCCGAGTTCGAGCGCCCGGTCGTTTGTCATGTATTTCCTATATTGTTATGGGTAGGTTAGGGAGTCAAACGAAGGTAGTTGGTACGTTTTGAGTAACATCTCCACCGTCGCGGCAGTCCTGGCAAAGGACCTTGCGGCACTCGGCGCGCGCCGATGTTTTGGTCTGCTCGGCACTGCCAATTTCAAGATCTCGCACGGACTCGTCGAGGCGGGTGTCGAGCTCATTTCTGCGCGACACGAAGGCAATGCCGCCAGCATGGCCGATGCCTATGCCAAGGCGACCGGAGAGCTGACGCTCGTGAGCGTGCATTCCGGACCCGGCCTCACCAATGCAATTACAGGGATCGGCGAAGCTGCAAAAAGCCGGACGCCTCTCCTGGTCCTGGCGGGAGACGTGCCGACCGGCAACGTCAAATCGAATTTCTATTTCGAGCAGGCTGAACTTGTACGGTCGGTTGGGGCCGTCTCCGAGCGTACGCACACGCCCCAGTCCGCACGAAGTGATTTGCTCCGCGCAGTGACGCGGGCTTTGCGTGACCGCCAGACAGTTGTGCTGAGTTTGCCGCTCGATGTGCAGGACGCAAAAGTCAACGGCACGAATGCTCCGCTCGAACTGACGCCGATGCCGGGGCGCTTGCAGCCGGATCCGAAAGACGTGCGCCGGCTCGCCGAGGCCGTCGCGCGCGCGAAGCGCCCGCTCGTTCTGGCCGGGCGCGGCGCCGTGCTGTCGGACGCCGAAGACTCGCTCATCGCGCTTGCCGATCGTCTGGGTGCGCTGCTCGCAACATCGGTTTGCGGCCATGGTCTGTTTGCTGACAATCCATGGTCGCTTGGTATTTGCGGCGGCTTTTCCTCGCCGGCCGCTGACGAGCTGATCGCCGAAAGCGACTTCATCCTGGGATTTGGCGTGAGTTTCACGCAATGGACCACCAAGAAAGGCAAGCTGATCGCGCCGGGCGCAAGCGTGGCGCAGATCGATATTGAAGCGCCGAAGTTGGGGTACCAGCGGCCGGTGCAGCATGCCGTGCTCGGCGACGCAAAGTCGACAGCCGAAGCTCTGCTGACCGAGCTTGGCCAGCCTGGTCCGTCGAGTGACAAATCCGGCCGCCGCAATGACCGCACGCGCGAGCGCATCCGTTCAGGCGACAACCATCACAGTCCATATCCGGATGGCTCGAGCGCGCTGTACATTGACCCTCGCACGCTGAGCAAGGCAGTGGACGATATTCTGCCAAAGGATCGCGTGGTCGCATCGGATTCGGGACATTTCTGCGGTTGGGTTCCGCGCTATCTCCGTGTTCCCAATCCCAAGGCGTCGTGTCTCAGTCATTCGTTTCAATCGGTTGGTCTTGGGCTGGCGTCCGCGATTGGCCTGGCCATCGCAAATCCCGGCAAGCTGGCGGTGCTCGGCGCGGGCGATGGCGGCTTCATGATGTCGATTGCCGACCTTGAAACCGCAATCCGTCTGGGACTGCGGATGTGCATCCTGATCTATAACGACAGCTCATATGCGGCCGAAGTCCACTACTTCCGGCGCCAGGGCTATTCGATCGATCTCGTGCAATTTCCGGAAACGGATTTCACTGCCATTGCACGCGGCTATGGCGCACGGGCGGCGACGGTACGGACGGTTGGCGATCTCGGCCCAGTGCGTGCCTGGGTGGATGAGGGAGCGCCCGGTGTTTTCCTGATTGACGGCAAGATCAACCCGGACCTCGAAGCGGATTGGCACGCCGAGCATTTTCCGTGACCGTCTCCGTCTCTCTTGCCGTGTTCCATGGCTGATTGGCGCAGATTGACCTTGGCCGCGGCCGCACGCAGTGAATTTGGCCCATTTCGTCCGCTTTCTGCCGCGTGAACTGTTCCTTGCGTTACTTTTTTGAGTTGCGGGAACAAGGTGCGGGAGAACCCGTTGCCCTGAAGAGACGGCGACGTCATCAACCCCACACAGCACAGACAAAGGCGCAGACGAGGGAGACCGCAATGGCACGAGATACAGCAGATTTCGTTCAGCAAAGCAGCGAACGCGCGATGCAGGCGGCTAATTTCGGAACGACTTGGGGCCGGGAGTTCGCAGAGGAAAGTTTCAATCAAAGCAGGCAGGCCGTTGACGCCTTCCTGCGGGTGTCGCGCAAGATGGCGGAGGATTTCGAGACCCAGGCCGCCGCCATCCGCGAGCACATGACGGCGCTGACCCAGAAAACCATGTCAAACACGATGGAATTCGGCCAGAAACTGGCGAGCGTCAAGGAACCGCAGGAATTTGCACAATGTCAGAGCGAATTCATGGCCCGGCAGGCGCAGACCATTGCGGACCAGACGAAGGAGTTCGGCCAGAAGATGCAGAAGGCAGCGCAGGCCTTCACCAGCAATGCATCGAATGCGATGGCTGAAGCGAGCCGCAGGACCGAGGAAGCGGTGTCGACCATGACCTCGCGGGCGGACCAAGCCTCGAAGAGGCAGCGCGCGGAGGCCTGAGTTTCGGAACCGACTCTCCGCTGTCATGGCCGGGTTTAATCCAGCCATCCGGGTAGTATGGGATTGCCGCAGCAACCAAGCCGGATCGCCGGAACAAGTCCAGCGATGACGGTGGGTTGCGTTTTTAGACGTGTCCTCTTGCCAGTCATTCCCGGAACGCCGGCCCTGGAACCCAGATGCTCGCACGGTGGTCGTACGCGGATTCCAGTCGCTCGCGCCGCCGAATGACGGCGGACACAGGGTTCCGGACGACGGGGCGATCCGCGTCCCGGACTGACGGGGAGGGTTAAGAGACTCTTAAAGTAGCGTGTAAGCCAGTTAAGGTTCGTGCTTAGGGGAAGGGAGCGGACCTAACTACCGGCCTTGGTAGGCCGGAGTGTGCACGACCAGCCCGTCCAGCGCTTCCGTCACCTTGATCTGGCAGGAGAGGCGGGAGGTCGGTTTGACCTCGAAGGCGGCATCGAGCTGCTCTTCCTCCTCCGCCGAGGGCGGTCCGACGACCGCAAACCATGTCTCGTCGACATGCACCAGGCAGGTGGCGCACGTGCAGCCGCCACCGCATTCGGCAACGATGCTGGCGATCTCATTGCGCAGGGCGGTTTCCATCACGGTTGAGCCGAGTTCGGCGTCAACCGTGTGCTGTGAGCCGTCGTGTTCGATGTAGGTAATCTTGGGCATTGAGGTTGAACCAGACTCCGTTCATCCCCGCGAATGCGGGGATCCAGAGAAAAACTTGGGGGCCTTCGTGTGGCCCTGGGTCCCCGCTTGCGCGGGGACGAACGGAAAGAGAATAATCATAATCCCCGCTACACCAGGGGCTCGGCCCAACAGCAGGCTCGACCCGGGTATGGAGATGCACGGCGAGAAGCTTGATGCGCGAGAATGCATGAGCGAGCTCACGCCACGCCCAGTTTCTTCTGCAGGCTGGTGGACGAGGTCGTGTACTGGAACACCAGCTTTTTCTCCGGATAGACGTAACGGTGTGCCTTCTGTGCCATCAGCGCGGCCTCGTGGAAGCCGGAGAGGATCAGCTTGAGTTTGCCCGGGTAGGTGTTGATGTCGCCGATCGCGAAGAGACCGGGAATGCTGGTCTCGAATGTCCCGGTGTCGGCGGGGATCAATTCTTCTTCCATCTTCAGGCCCCAGTCGGCCACCGGGCCAAGCTTCATGGTGAGGCCGAAGAACGGCAGCATGCAATCGACTTCGATGCGCGACAGCGCGCCGTCATTGCCCTTGATCGAGCAGGCCGAAAGCACGCCGTCGCCGCCTTCCAGCGCGGTCACCTGGCCAATCTTGAGATCCATGCCGCCGGCCTCGACCAGCGCGCGCATCTTGTTGACGCTGTCGGGGGCGCCGCGGAATTCGTCGCGCCGGTGCACCAACGTCAAGCGCTGCGCGATCGGCTGCAGATTGAGTGTCCAGTCGAGCGCGCTGTCGCCGCCTCCCACGATCAGCAGCCGCTTGCCGCGGAATGCGTCCATCTTGCGCACTGCGTAGAAGACCGACTTCTCCTCGTAGGGCTCGATACCCTGGATGGGCGGGCGCTTGGGCTGAAACGAGCCGCCGCCGGCCGCGATCACCACGCATTTTGCCTCAAAAGTCTTGCCGGCGTCTGTGCGCAGACGGAAGAGCGGCTCACCGATCTTTTCCAGCGTGGTCACCATCTCGTTGAGATGGAAGTTGGGATGAAACGGCTTGATCTGCTGCATCAAGGCGTCGGTAAGGCCGTGGCCGGTGATGAAAGGAATCCCGGGGATGTCGTAGATCGGCTTTTCCGGATAAAGCTCGGCGCATTGGCCGCCGACCTTGTCGAGGATATCGACGAGGTGCGCCTTGATATCAAGCAGGCCAAGCTCGAACACCGCAAACAGGCCGACCGGGCCCGCGCCGATGATCACAACATCGGTCTTGATCGTCTCACTCATTATTCACTCTCTCCAAACTCCAAACCTCTCCGTCGGGCATAACGGAATAGGGGCCGTGCGCACTACACCCTCTCCTTATCCAATGTGGGAGAACCGCTGCGCTGCCGCGGTATGCGATTATCGGGAACTTCGATCAGACGCAACAGTTCCGCCAAATTCTGCTCCGGCGTCCGGCCGCTGGTCGAAAGGGCGACTTCAGCCTTGGCGTAGAGCGGCTCGCGGCTGCGCAAGATCGAGATCAAATCCTCCATGGCGCGGGCGCTGTGGGCCATCGGCCGCATGTCGCCCTGCGCCATTACACGTTTCATGTGCTCTTCCGGGCCGGCTTTGATCCACACCGTGAAGCAGGACGAGAGCAGCAGCTCGAGCGTGCCCGGCTCGGTGACGATGCTGCCGCTGGTGGCGATCACAAAGCTCTTGTGCTGCCGCAGCACCTCGTCGAGCGCTTCGCGTTCGGCACGGCGGAAGGTCTCCTGGCCGAACATGTCGAAGATTTCGCTCAAGGTGGCGCCGCTGCGCTTCTCGATCTCGCGGTCGAGCTCGATGAAGGGCACGCCGAGCCGCTCGGCAGCGAGTCGACCCAGTGTGGATTTGCCGCCACCGCGCAGGCCGATCAGCGCAATGCGCCGACGACGCGCATTGTCCGACGGTTCGCTGAAGTGGCGCAGAAGCAGGTCACGCGCTTCGCCAAGCGCCGGCGGTGAGAGCCGCTCGAGGAACTGCGACAGCAGCACGAGGTCAAGCGATGGCTCGGAGCCTTCATGCACCAACTGGGTAACGGGCAGGCCGATGGCGCGCGAGATGCGCCGCAGCAGCACGATCGAGCCATTGCCGAGGCCGGCCTCAAGCTGCGCGAGGTAGCGTTCGGAAACCTTCGCATGGCGCGCGAGCGCCTTGCGTGTCATGCCACGCTGGTTGCGCAACGTACGCACGCGCTCGCCGAGCCGACGCAGATAGGCGTCGGTCTCGCGGTCAGCGACTGGCTTCGTGGCGGGCCTGGGGCGGGCGCTTTTCATGGATTTCAACTAACATGCATTATATTGCCAAGGCAATAGTGGTATCGCACGCATCTTATAAAGCGATATTGTGGAGGCGCTCCCGCAGTGATATCAATATGAAAAATAGTGCATTGAGGTAGGTTGCGGCTGGCACTCTACCGGGAGCCGCTGATGCCATGCAGACAATCGATTACCAGACCAATCCCTCGCGCTACCGCCATTGGAAGATCGAGCGCGACGGCGACATCGCCTACCTCATCATGGATGTCGACCAGGCCGGCGGTTTGGGTGACTACGAGCTCAAGCTCAATTCCTACGACCTCGGCGTCGACATTGAACTGAACGACGCGGTGCAGCGGCTGCGCTTCGAGCATCCGGAGGTGCACTGCGTGGTCATCAAGTCGGGCAAGGAAAATGTGTTCTGCGCCGGCGCCAATATCCGCATGCTCGGCAAATCGACACACGGCGCCAAGGTGAACTTCTGCAAGTTCACCAACGAAACCCGGCTCGCCATCGAGGACGCGTCGGAGAATTCCAAACAGATCTATGTCTGCGCCATCAACGGCAATGCCGCCGGCGGCGGCTATGAGCTGGCGCTTGCCGCCGATCACATCATGCTGGTGGACGACCGCCGCTCGGCGGTGGCGCTACCGGAGACCCCGCTGCTCGCGGTTCTGCCCGGCACCGGTGGGCTCACGCGTGTCACCGACAAGCGTAAGGTGCGACGCGACCGCGCCGACGTCTTTTGCTCGATTGAGGAGGGCGTACGCGGCACCAAGGCCGTCGAGTGGCGGCTGGTGGACGAAGTCGTTCCCAATTCGAAATGGAAGGATGCGGTGGCGGCGCGCGCCAGGGAAGTTGCCGCGCGCTCGGACCGTCCGAAGGGCGCCAAGGGTATCACGCTGACGCCGCTCGAACGGAAGATCGAGAAGGACCGCGTTTCGTATTCGCAGGTCGATGTGGAGATCGATCGGGAGAGGGGGCTCGCCACAGTGACCGTCCGCGGGCCGTCCGTGGGCGTGCCGGCGTCGGTCGAGGCAGCGCATGCGCTCGGCGCGAAGTTCTGGCCGCTCACAGTGGCGCGCGAGCTGGAAGACGCGATTTTGCATTTACGCACGAACGAGGCCGCCATCGGCGTCATGCTGTTCCGCACCGATGGCAATGCGCAGGCCGTGCTCGATCACGACGATTTCCTCGCGAAGGCCAATGGCGACTGGCTGATGCGCGAGATCCGCCATTATTTGAAGCGCGTCCTCAAGCGCGTCGATGTGACCGCCAAGAGCCTGATCGCGCTCATCGAGCCGGGATCGTGCTTTGCCGGCACACTGGCGGAGCTCGCCTTTGCCGCCGACCGCTCGCTGATGCTGATCGGCACGCGCGAGGGCGACAACCGGAAAGCCGCGGCGATCACGCTGGGGCAGGCGAATTTTGGCTTCTATCCGATGGGCAATGGTTTGACGCGGCTGGAGACGCGGTTCTTGGGCGAGCCGAAAACGCTTGCGACTTTGAACGGAAAGATCGGCACGGCTTTCGAGGGCGAGGAGGCGGCCGAACTGGGTCTGGTCACGACCGCCTACGAGGATTTCGACTGGGACGACGAATTGCGCGTGATGCTGGAGGAACGCACGAGTTTCTCACCCGATGCCATGACTGGCATGGAGGCAAATTTGCGCTTCGCCGGTCCGGAAACGATGGAAACGAAGATCTTCGGGCGCCTGACCGCCTGGCAGAACTGGATCTTCCAGCGCCCGAACGCCATCGGTGAACAGGGCGCGCTGAAGCTCTACGGCAGCGGTGTGTCGCCGACGTTCAACAAGGACAGGGTGTAGTGCACGCGTGTGCCACTTGCTCCGCCGTCATGCCCGGCCTGGTGCCGGGCATCCACGCCTTGCGGTCGTGCGCTGAAAAAGACGTGGATGGCCGGGACGAGCCCGGCCATGACAATCGAGAGTGAGTGCCGCGGAAAGAGGAAAGGGTAACGCCATGAACATCGCCCAAGTCGATTACGACGGCTTGATCCCGAACAATGTCGCGCTCGGGCAGGATGTGCGCGTCAAGCGCGCGTTGGAGAAATGGCACCCCGGCTACCTCAACTGGTGGAACGACATGGGGCCAGAGGGTTTCCAGGATTCGCTTGTGTATCTGCGCACTGCGGTAAGCGTCGACCCGAAAGGCTGGGCCAAATTCGATTACGTGCGCATGCCGGAATACCGCTGGGGCGTGCTGCTGGCGCCGCAGATGGAAGGCCGCAAGGTCAACTTCGGCATGCACAAGGGCGAGGATGCCTGGCAGGAAGTGCCGGGCGAATATCGCGCGATGCTGCGCCGTCTGGTGGTGATCCAGGGCGACACCGAGCCGGCCTCGGTCGAGCAGCAGCGCTATCTGGGCAAGACCGCGCCCTCGCTCTACGACATGCGCAACCTGTTCCAGGTGAATGTGGAAGAAGGCCGCCATCTCTGGGCAATGGTCTACCTGCTGCAAAAATATTTCGGCACCGATGGCCGCGAGGAGGCGGAAGCTTTGCTGCAGCGCCGCTCGGGCGACCCCGACACGCCGCGCATGCTGGGCGCCTTCAATGAGAAAACGCCGGACTGGCTCTCGTTCTTCATGTTCACCTATTTCACCGACCGCGACGGCAAGATGCAGCTCGAGGCGCTGGCGCAATCGGGCTTCGACCCGCTGTCGCGCACCTGCCGCTTCATGCTCACCGAAGAGGCCCACCATATGTTCGTCGGCGAAACCGGCGTCACCCGCGTAATCCAGCGCACTTGCGAGGCGATGAAGGAAGCCGGCATTACCGATCCCAACGAGATCGAGAAGGTGCGCAAGCTCGGTGTGATCGACCTGCCGACCATTCAGAAAAAAGCGAACCTGCACTTCTCACTGACGCTCGATCTGTTCGGCAACGAAATCTCGACCAACGCGGCGAATGCGTTCCACGCGGGCCTCAAGGGCCGCTATCGCGAGGACCGTCTGAAGGATGATCACCAGCTCGAAAGCGGCACTTACCCCGTGCTGCGGCTGGTCGACGGCAGGATCCAGAACGAGGATTCGCCGGCTTTGTCCGCGCTCAACATGCGGCTTCGCGACGACTACGTGGTCGACTGCAATGCCGGCGTCGGCCGCTGGAACAAGGTGATCAACGAGATTGGCATACCGTTCGAGATCAAGCTGCCGCACGTGGCGTTCCACCGGCATATCGGCGAGTTCTCGAATATCAAGGCAGATGTTGCGGGCCAGGTGCTGGGCGACGCGGAATGGCAGAAGCGCCGCGGCGAATTCCTGCCCTCGGACAGCGATCGCGATTTCATCGAAAGCCTGATGAAGCCTCAGTCGGAGCCGGGCAAGTTCGCCAGCTGGATCGCCCCGCCAAGGGTCGGCATCGATAACAAACCGGGCGACTTCGAATACGTGAAGATCGCGTAGCTGGGCTCAGCTCTGGATTCCCGCTTGCGCGGGAATGAGCGAAGTGTGTGGATCGCCTGCCTTTTTACCGTTCGCCGCAATCAACTCGTGCGCATCTGGCGCGCTCGCATTTGCCCTGCGGTTCGTGCGCAAGAACTCAATGAACGCACGCAGCGATGCCAGGTTCTGCCGCCTGCTTGGATAATACAAAAAGAACCCCTCGGATGGCGGTGCCATCCAGGTCTCCAGTAAGGGGACCAGCTGGCCGCTGGCAATCATCGGCGCAGCGTACTCCGCCAAAGTGTAAACGACGCCGGCGCCATCCACCGCGGCCCGGGCGAGGAGGTCGGAATCGCTGGCAATCAGCGAACCTTCGACCTCGAGCTCCTGAATTTTGCCGTCGATGACGAACCGCCACGGCAAGAACTCGCCGCTCGGAAAGCGCAAGCGGATGCAATTGTGTGCGTGAAGGTCCTGTGGCTTTTCGGGTGCCGGATGCCGCGCCAGGTATTCGGGCGAAGCGGCGACGACGAACCGCAAGGCGTCGGTAACGCGCACAGCAATCATGTCACGGCCGATGCGGTTGCCGACGCGAAAACCCGCGTCGTAACGGCCGGCGACGATATCGGTCAATGCCGGACTGACCGAGATGTCGACGATGATCTCCGGGTACTGCGACACAAAGCGAGCAAGCAATGGTGCGATCACAAAAGAGGCGACGGGCCGTGGCATGGTGAGGCGGAGGTGGCCCGCCGGCCGGTCGCGGAATTCGTTGACCTCGTCGACCGTCGCCTCGAGGTCGTCAAACAATGGCCGCAGGCGCGCCAGCATGCGCTCGCCTGCTTCGGTGGGCGCGACGCTGCGGGTCGTGCGATTGAGCAGCCGGACTCCCAGCCTCTCCTCGATCTCCCGGATGCTGTGGCTGAGCGAGCCCTTCGAGACGCCCAACTGTGCCGCGGCCTTTGTGAAACTGCCGTGCTCTGCGACGGCGACAAAGGCGCTGAGCTCGGCGAAACAGGATCTTTGCATTGTTCAATCCCGAACAACGGGCCTTTCGGAAAGTCGACGGATTGGCGCTGGTATCGGACGGAGAACAGTGTCCACCGTATGGACCCCATATGGATGCCAATGCGGGCTTCATCCATGAGCCTACCGCATGGGAGTTATTCACCGCTTGCGCGGCATGCCCCCTTTTGGTGCGGGGTTCCGGCCTTTGTTCTGTATTCGGCAACAGTCCATTCAAGAAATCACCGATAAAAGAATCGCGGGCGACGGACTAGCTCTGCGTCAGAGGCGCCAAAGAGCATCGTGCCCTTGCGCGCTTCGTGACTAGGAGAAAGATGATGTTACGGTCCAACAAAACAAAATTCGTTATCATTGCCGCGCTCGCGCTAACACGCCTGGCGGCAACACCTGCGTTCGGCCAGTCATTCAGCTCAGGCTACGGCACCGGTAACGTGGTGCCATTCAACAGCACCGTCGCCGCTCCCGCAGTTGCGTCTCATCACGCAAGTGCCCATGCCGCTTGGCGGAACGGCCTGAATTCGTTCGCGATGGAGCCGCGCCAGCAGTTGCAACTCGGTACCGAAAGCCCGGCAGCGACGGGTGGCGGCAGCATCGGCTACAATGAGAACCTCTACAACTATTGAAACTGACCGAGCCGATGAGAAAACGGGGCGAGCTGGCTCGCCCTTTTTTCCTGTGGGATTCCGTCTCGCCGCTCGTCCCCGCGAAAGCGGGGACCCAGGGCAATCCCACAAAGTGTGGAGGTCTAGCTCTGGATTCCCGCTTTCGCGGGAATGAGCGGAGTGTGGTGGACCGTTGCGCGGGATGATCGGAGTGTTGGGAGCGTTCGCCTGGATCGGACAGTCACCGCGCCCCCGCATCCTCCTCCCGCAGCTTGAATCGCTGCAGCTTTCCCGTCGCCGTGCGTGGCAGGTTGCTGCGCAGCTCGATCCAGCGCGGGAACTTCCATGGCCCCGCCTTATCCTTCACGTGAACCTTAAGTGTCTCCAGCAATAGGTCATCGGCTTTAAAGCCGTTCTTCAACACGATGAAAGCCTTCGGCTTGATCAGCCCATCGGCATCTTCCTTGCCGATGACCGCGGCTTCCAGCACCGCCTCATGCGAGACCAGCGCGGCCTCGACATCGAAGGGCGACACCCACATGCCGCTCACCTTGAACATGTCGTCGGTGCGCCCGCAGTAATAGTAGTAGCCCTCGGCGTCGCGCCGGTACTTGTCGCCGGTGTGGGTCCACTCGCCGGCAAATGTGCGGCGGCTCTTCTCGCGCTGATTCCAGTAGCCTTCCCCGGCGGACGGCCCGCGGACGATCAGTTCGCCGATCTCGTCGGTGCCGAGGTCGCGTCCATTTTCGTCGACAATCCGCGCGTCGTAGCCGGGCACCGGCTTTCCCGTTGAGCCATAGCGGATGTCGGTCGGGCGGTTACTCAGGAAAGTGTTGAGCATTTCGGTTGAGCCGAGCCCGTCGAGCACGTCGACACCGACTGTGTCACGCCAGCGTTCGCCGATATGCGCAGGCAGGGCTTCGCCCGCCGAGACGCAAATGCGCAGCCGGTCGGAACCGGCGCCCTTGCAGATCCCGTGGTGCGAGAGCAACGCTGTGTAAAGCGAGGGAACGCCGTAGAAAATCGTCGGCTGATGCCTGCGCATTGTTTCGAATACACCCTCCGGCGAAGGACGGTGCGGCCACAGCGCTGCAGTGGCGCCGACCGATAACGGGAAGCTCATGGCATTTCCGAGTCCATAAGCGAAGAACAGCTTTGAGGCGGAATGCACGACATCATTTTCGCGAATACCGAGAATGCCCTCTCCGAACAGTTTCGCGGTCGCCATCAGATTGGAATGGACGTGCTTGACACCCTTGGGATCGCCAGTCGAGCCTGAGGTGTACATCCAGAACGCGACTTCGTCGGACAAGGTGTCGGCGGTGAAAGGTGTAGCGTCGGCTTTCGCGATGATGTCCTCGAAATGATGCACGGTCCCTCGGCCGTCATGCCCGGACTTGTTCCGGGCATCCACGTCTTGAGATAAGGAAGACGTGGATGGCTGCGGCATAGGCGTGCGAAAGCACGCCGTGCTTTGGACGGCTATGCGCGACCATGACGTTGTTGCTTCACTGTCCCCCACCACGATCAAGACCGGCTTGCGTGCCAGTCTGTCGAGCATGGGCGCGATGGTTTCGGCGAGTGCCGTATCGACGACCAGCGCCGCCGCGCGGCAATCGTTGAGGATGTAGGCGTATTGCGGGTGAGGGAGGTAGGTGTTGAGTGGAATCGCGATCGCGCCTGCGCGGATCGTGCCCCAGAACGCCACCGGGTAGTCGACCGTGTCGTTCAGAAGAAGCGTGACGCGCTGCTCGCGCTCCACACCGAGTTCGCGCAGGGCATTGGCAAAGCGGATGCTGCGTACCTGCAGGCCGTCATAGGTGAGCGAGCGCTCCGGGTCGATGAATGCGATCTTGTTGCCAAGGCCGCGCGCGACATTGGCGTCGACGAAATCGGTGACGGCGTTGTAAGGGCGGCGCAGTTCGTTCAGCACGCGGCCCCCGTCCCGTCAGCTTTCGAACAATCGTGTGAGGAGGCGCTGCGCCAGTACACCGGCGACACGCCGGCGGTAGTGGCCTGGCGTAAAGGTCGTCTTCATCGGCATGATCTGGTCGCGCACGAGCGCGTCGAGACCCTTGGTGACGCGCTCGTCGAGCGGTCCGCCGCAGAGTTCCTTGGTGCCGGCGAGCAGCACCGGGCGCGGGTTGGTGCCGGTGAAACCGACGCGCAGGTCGGAGAGTTTCCCGCCTTCTTTAGTCAGTGCGACGGCAACGCCCGCGACGGGGTATTCGATCGAGCGACGGATACGGATCTTGTCGTAGGCCGAACGCAAGCCCGGTGTACTTTTCGCGCGCACCGCGGTGACGATCTCGCCCGGACGCAGCGAAAGATAGAACTTGCCGTCTCCCTGCGTCTCGGTGACCGGCACGTCCTGGCGTGCGAAGCCGATGTAGAGTTTTTCGAGTGGGATCGTGCGCCTGCCGGCTGGTCCCGCGACATCGACCTCTGCGCCGAGCGTGAGCAGCGCTGGCGCCAGATCGCCGGAGAACGTGGCAAAGCAGACGCCACGGCTTTTCGGAGCGACGTGGCAGATGGTCCCGGTGGTCTTCAGGCAATGGCTATTGGCATCGCGCCACCATTCGCTCTGATTGTAGAAGATGCAGCGCGTGTCGAGACAGAGATTGCCGCCGACCGTGCCCATGTTGCGGTGAGTCGGGCCGGCAATGTGCGCTGCCGCCTGCGCGACGACGGGATAGTATTTGTTGACCGCGGGGTGCTCGGCGATCTCGGTGAGGCGCACCGAGGCACCGAGTTCCAATTCATTCTCATCGGCTTTGATCGCATGCAGCTCCTGCACGCGGTTCATGTCAATCAGCACCGGCGGCGCCACGATGCCGCGTCGGATATTGACGACGAGGTCGGTACCGCCGCCGAGCGGCATGCTGTTCGGGTTCGCTTTCCGCGCCGCGATCACTTCATCGAGCGTTTTCGGATTGAGCACGCGAAATTCGGGCAGGGCGTCCATTATGGGCCTCCCGCCTTTCCCGTCATGGCCGGGCTTGTCCCGGCCATCCACGTCTTTCGCAGTCGCGCCGCCGGAAGACGTGGATGCCCGCGACCAGCGCGGGCATGACTACCGAGAGGTTGAGGCATGTGCATGATCACTTGCCCCCGCCTTTCTTCTCCGCAGCGCGCCGGCGTTTCTCGATCGCCTCGAAAACCCGATCGGGCGTCACCGGCAGGTCGTTGAACCGAATGCCGATCGCGTCGGCGATCGCGTTGGTGAGCGCAGGCAGGAATGCAGCGAGCGAGCCTTCGCCCGCCTCCTTGGCGCCGAAGGGACCGTGCGGATCGTTGCTTTCGACAATGCCGACTTCGATCGGTGGGGAATCCTGAATGGTCGGCACGCGGTAGTCGAGCATGTTGGCGGTGACCATCAGCCCGTCGTGATAGGCGGCCTCTTCGCTCATGGCCTGGCCCATGCCCATCCAGACCGAGCCCTGCACCTGGCCTTCGACCGTGAGCCGGTTGAGCGCCTTGCCGCAGTCATGCGCGACCCAGACCTTGTCGACGGTGACGACGCCGGTCTCCTCGTCGACGCTCACCTCGACCACCTGCGCCGAATAGGAATAGCCCATGGTGCCACCGATGGCCGAGCCGCGATATTTCTTGCCGCCGTGGGATTCAGGAATCGTCGAATAATTGCCGGTGACCGTGATGGTGCCCGTGTCCTTCAGTGCCTCGGTCACCACCTCATCGAATGTCGCGCCCCGGTCCTGCGCGCCAGCACGATAGATTTCGCCGAGGCATTCGATGTCCTCAGGCCGCGCCTCGAGCTTGCGCGCGGCCGCGTTGACCAGGACGCTTTTAAGATTGCGCGCTGCCTCGAGTGCGGCGTTTCCGACCATGAAGGTAACGCGCGACGAGTATGAGCCGTTGTCCTTCGGCACCACTTCGCTGTCCCCGGTCACGACGCGCACGCGCGAAAGATCAAGGCCAAGCACTTCGGCAACGGTCTGCGCGAGAATGGTGGTCGAGCCCTGGCCGATATCGGCGGCGCCGGACAGCACAACGATCGAACCGTCGAAATCGAGCTTGATCTTCACCGTTGCATGCGGCTCGCCGGTCCAGTTCACCGGCTTCGATGCGCCGGAGATGTAATGCGAGCAGGCCATGCCAAATCCTTTACGAACTTGTCCTTTACGAACCTGGCCCTTGCGCAAGCCGTTGCCGTTGCCGAGCTTGCCCTTGCGTTTTTCCCAGCCGCTCGCGCGCTCGACCCAGTCGAGGCACTCGGGCAGGCCATAGGAATTCACCATCAGGTCGTTGTCGGTGAAGGTCGGTGCCTTCAGGAGATTGGCGCGCCGCACCGTGAAGGGGTCGAGGCCAAGCTCCAGCGCCATCTCATCGACGAGGCTTTCGAAGGCGAAGCGGATATCCACCGTCCCGTGGCCGCGAAAGGCCCCGCAGGGCGGCGTGTTGGTCAGCGCCCGCCTGCCGACGTATTTCACATTGTGCAGATCGTAGATCGCGTAAAGCATCGAGCCGGAATAGAGAATCGTCACGATGCCGTAGCCGCTATGCGCGCCGCCGCGCTGGTCGCAATCGCACTCGACCGCGGTGATGCGGCCATCCTTGCACATGCCGATCTTGAGCCTGATGTCGGTTTCCGGTCGCCCGCGATGGGTGATGAAGGTCTCTTCGCGCGTCGTCACCATGCGCACGGTGGCATTGGCCTTGCGCGCCAGGAGTGCGGCGATCAACTCGACGTTCAACGTCTCGGTGCGACAGCCGAAACCGCCGCCGACGTGCGGCTTGATCACGCGGATCCGCGACATGTCCATGCCGAGGATCTGCGACAGCATCAGGTGCACGTAGTAGGGAACCTGTGTGGACGCATGTACCGTCATGCGGTCGCGCACGGCGTCGTATTCTGCGACCGCGGCGTGCATTTCCATCTGGTTCTGGCAAACCTCGGCGCAGTTATAGGTGCCTTCGTGCACGAGATCGGCTTCTGCGAAGCCCTTCGCCGTCGAGCCCAGCTCGAACAGGACATCCCGCTCGATATTGCCGGGCTTCTTCTCATGCAGGAGCGTGGCACCAGGAGCGAGTGCGTCCTTCGCAGTGTAGTAGGCGGGCAGCTCGCGCACCGTAAGCTTGATGCGGCGGACCGCCTCGCGCGCGGCGGCATCGTCGATTGCGGCGACGGCCGCAACGGGCTCGCCGCGGTAGCGCACTCTGTCGCGCGCCAGCGGATGCTCGCTACGCGCGACCGGGAGCACGCCGAAGGTCTTGTCGCAGTCGGCGCCGGTGACGATAGACACGACGCCCGGGACTTTCAGCGCCTCCGATACATCGACATTGACGATCTCGCCGTGCGAATAAGGACTGCGATAGATGCGGCCGGCCAGCTGACCGGCGCCAAGAATGTCCGCGGTGTATTTGGCGCGGCCGGAGACCTTCTCCGGTCCGTCGATCATCGGCACATACGAGCCGATGTTGTGTGCGGGTGTGGGTTTGTTCATGGCGCGATGCCTTGTCTACCGAGCGCCACGGCAAATTTCACCGCCTCGATGATTTTCACGTAACCGGTGCAGCGGCAGATATTGCTGCCGAGCGCGTCCAGGATTTCCGCATCGGTCGGATTCGGGTTTTTCCGCAGCAACCCGGCCGAGGCCATGATGAAGCCTGGCGTGCAATAGCCGCACTGCGAGCCGAGCTTTTCATGGAAGCCGCGCTGGACCGCTGAGAGCTGCCCGTCCGTGCCAAGCGATTCAATGGTGTCAACGCGTTTGCCCTGAACGGTTGCGGCCAACGTGAGACAGGAGAGCGTCGGCCTGTCGTCGATCAATACGGTGCAGGCGCCGCACTCGCCGCCGTCGCAACCCGTCTTTGTGCCGGTAAGTCCGACCTTTTCACGCAGATAGTCGAGCAACAGGATGTTGTCGGCGACCGCGTCGGCGCGGTCACGGCCATTGAGCCTGCATTCAAGCAGACGGGCCAAGCGTATCATCCCCTCACGCGCATGACGTGCGCGGTTATTGTCTTGTTTTGACAACCAATACTAGCGCCGCTGCACGCCGGGTCGAAGGCATTCTCCAGACCAATTCCCGGGAATGGCTGGAACGATTACGCCGGCCCAAACCTAGTGATCACGTCGGCAGGAATTGTGGTGCCGCCGATCTTTTCCGGGTCATCCTTGCTGCGCGACGCCCAAACGCGGGTTTCGCCGCCCTCGACCGCGAGTTCTCCGCCAACCGAGATCTGGTGTTCGACGTCGAAGCTGGATCGGCGGAATTCGCTGATCCGGGAAGTGATGTCGACTACGTCACCGAATTTGATTGGTTTGAGGAAATTGGCGCGCACATCGACGAGCGGAATCCCCATGATGCCGAACTCACCTGCGAGTTCATGCGGCTTGACGCCGAGCGCCGCCTGAAACATCTGCCAGGTGCTGGCGTCGAACATCTCGAAGAATCGGCTGTTGAATACGATGCCGGCCGGATCGCACTGACCCCATTCGATCGTCAACTGCCTGCGGAAAGTGAAAGACGCCACGCGAGGTGCCTCAGGTCAGATTTTGCATTGCTTTATACCGGGCGGACTCTCATCTGTCATGCGCGGGCTTGACCCGCGCATCCACGTCTGACGAAAGCGCAGAGTCAAAAAACGTGGATGGCCGGGACATAAGCCTGCGAAAGCACGCCGTCCTTTGGACGGGTATGCTCGGCCATGACGAACACTAGAGTCTCGCCTTCCGCTTCTTCTTTTTCCTCTTCTTGTTCCTCTTCTTGCGCGGATCCTGCCATTCGACAACTTCCTGCGAAAGCATCTCGACCCGCGACATGCGACGGCGTCGGCGCAGCGCGTGCCGCGGCGCGACCGGTAGATGCGGCGAGGTGTCGAGGTCGACCAGCAGCTGGTCGAGATCGTCCGGCGCGATCACCCAGCTGCGCGGCGAATAGCGTGCGAGCGAAAAAGGCTTCGAATACGACAGCATCGATTTCTTGCCGCCGGGCAGGGCGTATTCGTGCGCATACGTCATCGCGAGCTCGCGTGGACTTCGATAGATCGGATCGCGCCAGCGCAGGATGGCATGATTGGTCTTGCTGATAGCGCCCCAGAGCCCGTGCTCGCGAAAAAGCGCAATGATGTGGTCCTGATCGCTCGGCAGCGCGCGAATATCCATCAGCAGTGGTGGCCTGCCGTGATAGGCCAGCGCGGCGGCGGCGAAGATCGCCCCTTCGGCACAGTGGGCCATGCGCGCATTCAGGACGCTGCGTGGCGACATGGCCGTATCGCCGTTGAGGCCGAAATTGACCGGCAGCCTGTCGAGGAAGGTCTGGATCTTCTGCGGCGTGTCGAGGCGCACGAACAGCCGATGCTCGGCTGGCGTCAGCAGTGCGTGCAGCCTGCGGCGATACGTGGACATCAAGGAGCGAAGTGTTCCGAAGTGAGCGACATCTTCTGTGTTTTGCATACGTTTTTGCGGGATTCGAGCGGTACCGGCGTTCTCCACAATGTGGTAGCGGCAGGAAGAAGTTATGCGTCCTGGCGGCCAAAATGACGAATTTCTTCTTATTTTCGGGCTGTTATTGCGGTTTTTTAGAATAACATCCTATTTATCCAGCTCCTGCTCATTGGCCCTGGAGCTGAGCGATGACCGATTTTCCCCATGAACGCCGAAGCGTCCTGGCGCCGACCGCGCTCGATAACTGGGCATTGGCGATTGCGACCGCGCTGGTGGCCCTGATCGTCCTCGGCGTTCTGCCGCATCTTGCCGGTTAAGGAGACCCTTCGTCCATGAGTACCACCACCTGGTCCGGCACAACGCCCCGTCGCGCCGACAATGTCGAACTGGCGCCGCGCATCAGCGAAGATTGGCTGTCGCTGATCATCGGGCTTTTCATTTTCATTCTGGCGCTGGCCGGCATCGCCAACGTCGACCTGCTTGGCTGGGTCGTCACCACATCGGTGTGGAGTGACGCGGGCAAGGCTCTTGGTACGGTGTCAAAGTCGTATGCATCGCTTGGCGGCTTCGGCGCGCTGGTCGCAACCTATGTTGCGCTTCTCGTCATCCTGAGTGCCGCCGCGGTCGCGCTCAAGAGCGATATCAGGAAGTTCGCGCTCGCTTTCACTGCAGTGTTCTGGATCGCCTATGCGAGCTGGATCATTGGCAATTTCGCAAATTTCGCTGCGGTCACGCCGGCTGAATTGCAGAAATTCGGCATCAGCTGGTCGCTCAAGCTGACCAATGAAGGCGCTTACATCTTCGCGCTGATCGCGGGCCTGGTGATCGCCAATGTGTTTCCGCGTTTCGCCGAGGGGATAAAAGAAGCTGTACGCCCCGAGCTCTACATCAAGATCGCGATCGTGATCCTCGGGGGCTTCTTTGCGGTGACGGCCGCCGGCAAACTGTCGCTGGCGAGTTCTCTCCTGCTGCGCGGCGTCGCGGCCATCATAGAGGCCTATCTGATCTATTGGGCAGTCGTTTATTTCGTTGCCCGCAAATGGTTCGGCTTTAATCGCGAATGGGCGGCGCCTCTCGCGTCCGGTATCTCGATCTGCGGTGTGTCGGCGGCGATTGCCACTGGCGGCGCCATCCGCGCGCGGCCGATGATTCCGGTGCTCGTCTCCTCGCTGGTCGTCGTGTTTGCGGTCGTCGAAGTGCTGTTGCTGCCATTTCTCGCCCAGACGTTCTTGTCGCATGAACCGCTGGTGGCGGGCGCCTGGATGGGTCTTGCCGTCAAGACCGACGGTGCGGCGGTTGCCGCCGGCGCCATCACGGAATCACTTATCCTCGCGCAGAACGCCGCGGAAGGCATCAAGTATCAGCCTGGCTGGATCCTGGGCACGGCGGCAACGATCAAGGTGTTCATCGACATCTTCATCGGTATCTGGGCCTTCGTGCTCGGCTACATCTGGACAAACCACATCAATCGCACCTCGGACAAAGCGAGCGTGCGGGAGATCTGGGATCGCTTCCCGAAATTCGTCATCGGCTTCGTATTGACCTTCGCGGTCGGGCTTTATCTCGCGCTGGCGACGCCGGCGAATATCGCGACAAAAGTGCCAGCGGCGATGGGCGAAGCCAACACTATCCGGGTCGTCTTCTTTATCCTGACCTTCTTCTCGATCGGGGTGCTCTCGAACTTCAAGAAGCTTTGGCAGGAGGGCATCGGCCGGCTTGCCGCGGTCTATGTCGTTAGCCTGTTCGGCTTCGTGATCTGGGTCGGTCTTTTGATTTCCTGGCTGTTCTTCAGCGGCGTGAAGCCGCCGTTGGCCAGCTAAGGCAAGGAGCAAACAATGTCGCACGTGAATGTCGGTGAGGAATTTCGCAAGGCGGAGGTCGAACCGCTGCTGCCGATCGAGAAGAAGCTGATCGGCTGGAGCCTCGGCATCGGGGTGGCTCTGCTCGTCATCCTCGCCATCGTCAACCACCTGTTCCCGGCGTCGATTTGACGCCCTGCAATGCGACGGCGCCTCTTGCGCCGCCGAGAAATGAGAATGGAAATGTCGCCAATTCCGAAGACCGCGCCGTTCGCCGAAGAGGAGATCGATCTCCTCAACCGCGTGGTCGGCCCTGCCAGCGCCAACCAGCGGGCGTGGCTTGCCGGGTTCCTCGCAGGTCTTGATGCCGCAGGGGCAGGTGCCGTTGCGCCGCAGCCGGCCGCGCCTGCGCGCCCTGCCGAGCCGCTGACGATCGTTTATGCGAGCGAGTCAGGGAATTCGGAGAAGCTTGCCGGCGATCTCGCCAAGTCGGCACGCAAGAATGGTCTCAAGCCAACGATCATCGACATGGCCGATCTCGACCTGTCGGCGCTCACGACCGCCAAGCGACTTGTCTTCATCGCCGCCACCTGGGGCGAGGGCGAACCGCCGGCGCGGGCGACGCGTGTCTATAACGAGTTGATGGGCGACGGCGCGCCGCGTCTTGAGGGCGTCGAATTCGGTGTGCTTGCGCTCGGCGACACCGCTTATGCGGAATTCTGCGCGATCGGCAAGAAGATCGATGAGCGGCTGGCCGCACTCGGTGGCAAGCGCATCGTCGATCGGGTCGATTGCGATCTCGATTTTGCCGAGCCCGCCGGCCGCTGGATCGGCGACGCCGTGAAGGCGCTGGCGCCTCCGAACGCAGGCGGGCGCGTGATCGAGGTCGATTTCGGCGCCAAGCCTGCTCCCGCGCTGAATACGGACGTGGTCGAGGCCGAGATCATCGAGTATGTCGACCTCAACTCCTCGCGGTCGGACAAAGAGACCATCCATCTCGCGCTCAGCTTCGAAGGTGGTGCGCCCGCCTACGAGCCGGGCGACTCGCTCGACCTCTATCCAGAAAACGATCCGGCCTACGTGGACGATTTGCTCAAGGCTGCCGGCCTGTCCGGGGACGAAAAGCTGCGCGCAGAGTTCATCAAGTCACGCGATGTGACCACGCTGTCGCTCAAGACCGTCGAGATTTACGCGTCGTCGACCGGCCACCAATACGTCAAGACCTTGCTCGACGAGGGCCAGGCAAAGGAATGGATCGGTGGCCGTCAGCTCATCGATCTCATCGCGACGTTTCCGATCGCGCTCGATGCCGAGAAACTGCGCGCGCTGACGCGGCCGCTTGCGCCGCGCGCTTACTCGATTGCTTCCTCACGGCGCGAAGTCGGCGACGAGGCGCATCTGCTGATTTCGGCGGTGCGTTACGAAAGCCATGGCCGCGCCCGCAAGGGCGTCGCGTCGAGCTACGTGGCCGAGCGGCTCAAGCGCGGCGACCGCGTGCGCGTAAAGGTGAAGCCGAACAAGCATTTCGCGCTGCCGGCGCCCGACAAGGACATCATCATGGTGGGTCCGGGCACAGGCGTTGCGCCGTTCCGCGCTTTCGTCCAGGAACGCCGGGCCACTGAGGCCACGGGCCGCAGCTGGCTGTTCTTTGGCGACCGGCATTTTACGCACGACTTCCTCTATCAGCTGGACTGGCAGGATGCCCTGAAAGACGGTGCGCTCACCCGCATGGATGTCGCGTTCTCCCGCGATACGCCGGAGAAGATCTATGTCCAGCACAAGCTGTGGGACCGGCGCGCCGAGCTGATCGAATGGCTCGATGGCGGTGCCCTTTTCTATGTCTGCGGTGACGCCAAAGCGATGGCGAAGGACGTTCGCGCCGCGCTGGTGCGTGCTTATGCAGACGTAAAGGCTCTGTCCCCCGAGGCGGCCGAGCAGGCGGTGGTGACACTGGAGCGCGAAAAGCGCTATCTGCAGGATACCTATTGATCCTGCTTCTGGACGGCCCATAAGCGCGTTTACGCGCGTCTTCAATGGATAAGCAATGACCGACGACGTCTCGCGCAACGAGCGCATCAAGGAAGCGAGCGACTATCTGCGGGGGACGCTCGCCGAAGGGCTGCGTGAGGAAATCACCGGCGGCATCGTCGAGGATGACCAGCAGCTGGTGAAGTTCCATGGCATGTATCTGCAGGACGACCGCGATCTGCGGCCGGAGCGCACGCGCAAGAAAATGGAGAAGGCGTTTGCCTTCATGATCCGCGTGCGAATTCCGGGGGGCGTGCTGACACCGCAGCAATGGCTGGCGCTCGATGAGGTTTCCCGGGTTTACGGCAACGGCACCATGCGGCTGACTACGCGGCAGACTGTACAGCTTCATGGCGTCATCAAATCGAACCTGAAAGCGACACTGAAAGCGATCGACACAGTTCTGCTTAATTCCATCGCAGCCTGTGGTGACATCAACCGCAACGTCATGTGCAACGTCCTTCCGGAGCAGTCGCGCGCGCACGCCGCCGCAATTGAGCTGGCGCGCTCCGTATCCGACCACTTGTTGCCGCACACCCCCGCCTACCGGGAAATCTGGCTCGATGGCGAACGGATCGCGGGCGGCGAGGGGGAAGTTGTCGAGCCGATTTATGGCAAGACTTATCTGCCACGCAAATTCAAGGTCGTGGTCGCTGTGCCGCCGTCGAACGATGTCGATGTGTTTGCGCACGATCTCGGCTACATCGCCATTGCGGACGGCGCCGCCAATATCATCGGCTGGAATGTCACGGTGGGTGGTGGCATGGGAATGACCCATGGCGAGCTCGATACCTATCCGCGCACCGCTGACGTCATGGGTTTTTGCAAAACCGCGGATGCCGTCAAAATCGCCGAGGCCGTCGTCACCGTGCAGCGCGACTGGGGCGACCGCAAGAGCCGTAAGCACGCGCGGCTTAAGTACACGATCGAGGATCGCGGTCTCGACGCTTTTCGTGCCGAGGTGGAGCGCCGCGCCGGTGTTAAACTCGCGCCGCCCAAGCCCTTTGCATTCACGTCGACCGGTGACCGATACGGCTGGAGCGAGGGGAGCGACGGACGCAGCCACCTCACACTCTTCGTACAGAACGGCCGCGTTCACGATGTGGGAGGAGTCGCTCAGCAAACAGCATTGCGTACCATCGCTCAGATGCACGACGGCGAGTTCCGCATCACGGCGAACCAGAATTTGGTCATTGCGAACGTGCCAACGAGCCAGCAAGCGGAGATCGAGCGCATCATGCGCGAAGCGGATCTGCTTGCGCCCTGGTCAGGCTTGCGGCGCAATTCAATGGCGTGTGTTGCGCTGCCGACTTGCGGGTTGGCACTTGCCGAAAGCGAGCGCTATTTGCCCGATTTGCTGACGGCCCTCGACGAACAGCTCGCAGCGCACGGGCTTTCCGCGGACGATATCGTCATTCGCATGACAGGTTGCCCCAATGGCTGCGCGCGGCCCTACCTCGCTGAGATTGGTTTGGTCGGCAAAGGACCGGGACGTTACAACCTCTATCTCGGCGCGGCCTTCGACGGCTCGCGCATGAACAAGCTCTACGCCGAAGATCTCGATCACGCGGGGATCGTGGCTGCGCTTGAGCCTGTGTTCGCGGCCTACGCGGGTGGCCGCCAGAAGGGTGAACGCTTCGGTGATTTTGCCATCCGCGCCGGCTTCGTGGCGGCAAGCGGCAACGGCCGCGATTTCCATGACAACACTGGCGACAAACGAGCGGTGCAGTAACCGCGTGCGCGGAAAAGGCACCTGCCCAAAATTTGGTCCGCTGCTGCTTACTCGCGCAGTCCAGGTACCTGCCCGGGCCAGCTGTGGATAAATAGTGCTGTATTATCAATGCCGTATCAGCTGGCACGCTCCTTGCTGCTTTGCACCATGGCTAAGCCAAGTCCCGGGGATCTGCATGCAATTTCCGGGCGGTCGCAAAAACAGGGAGCCGAGAAATGGACTACGTGAAGCCGGCGGATGTTGCCGCCGCCATGGTCGACACCGGTCGCCGCAAGCTTGGACTTTCACCTGCTGATCTGCTGATACGCGGCGCGCTCGCCGGAGCCATCCTTGCCGCGGCTACGAGCCTTGCGCTGACAGGCATCGTCCAGACAGGGCAGCCATTGGTCGGCGCACTGATCTTTCCGGTCGGCCTCATTCTCATCGTGCTTCTTGGGCTCGACCTGGTGACAGGAAGTTTTGGCTTGCTGCCGCTGCCGTGGCTCGAACGGGACGCTGCCGGCGCCACTATGCTGGCGAATTGGGGCTACGTCTTTATCGGCAACCTGATCGGGAGCGTTGCCTACGGCGGACTGCTTGCGATTGCGCTGACAAATTTCGGCACGGCCGCGCCGGCGGGCGTCGCGGCGAAAATCATCGCGGTCGCTGAGGCCAAGACCGTTGGCTATGCAGCGATCGGCTACGCGGGTCTGATCACCGTCTTCGTGAAGGCCATGCTGTGCAACTGGATGGTTTGTCTCGCCATTGTCGCGGCCATGACCACCAATTCCACCATCGGAAAAATCGCGACCGCTTACATGCCGGTGTTCATCTTCTTCGCGCAGGGGTTTGAACATTCCGTCGTGAACATGTTCATCATCCCTACCGGCATGATGATGGGTGCTAAGGTGACGGTGGCGGATTGGTGGTTGTGGAATCAGATTCCGGTGACGCTCGGAAATCTGGTTGGCGGTGCCATCTTCACGGGGCTCGCGATCTATCTGACACACAAACCCCGTTCGGCCGCGCCCGCGCCGATGAGGGCGCCGACGCAGGTTCCTGCGGAATGAGCGACATAGACGTCAAGCCGCCGGCCGAGACACAGGCCGGCGATTTTGAACCCGAACAGAAGCGATACCTGGAAGGGTTCGTTGCCGGTTTGCAAATTGCCAAGGCAGCGAAATCCATCGCCGGCCATGGAGCTGCGCCATCGGGCGCGGTTTCTGTGCCAGCCGTGGGGGATCCGGTTGGTCCGGACGCAGCGGGCCTGAAGGCCCAGAACAGAGTGCTTGCTGCTGGCGGGAAGCTTTCGGATCCGGAGAAGTTTAAGCGCGAAGAGCATCCTTTCGATAGTTACGAGCGGCTGAAGGCGCACGCCGACAAAGGCGAATACCCGAAACCACCGGATAATTTCCGCTGGCGCTTTTTCGGTCTGTTTTACGTAGCACCCAACCAGAATGCCTATATGTGCCGGCTGCGGCTGCCCAACGGCATTCTCAAGGCTGCACAATTTGCCGGTGTCGCCGATCTCGCAGAACGTTTCGGCGGCGGCTACGCGCACGTCACGACGCGTGCGAATCTGCAAATCCGCGAAATTGCGGCCGGCAATGCGGTCGCCATGATCGAGGCAATCCAGGACCTGGGTCTGTGCTCGCGTGGTTCCGGCGCAGACAATATTCGCAACGTCACTGGCACGCCCACTGCCGGTATAGACCCGCAGGAGTTGATCGACACGCGGCCTTATGCGCGCGAATGGCACTTCCATATTCTCAACGACCGGTCACTCTACGGCCTGCCGCGTAAGTTCAATGTTGCCTTCGATGGCGCCGGTACTATTCCGGTTCTGGAGGATACCAACGATATCGGATTCCAGGCCGTTTTGGTGAAAGACGGCCTTGGTCTTGAACCCGGCGTCTGGTTTCGCCTCTGTCTTGGCGGTCTGACGGGCCACAAGGATTTTGCGCGTGATACGGGCGTCATCGTGAAACCCGCCGACGCTTGCAAGGTCGCGGACGCAGTGGTGCGCGTGTTCATTGATCACGGCAACCGTACCGACCGCACCAAGGCGCGTCTGAAATACGTTCTGGACTCCATGGGCGTAGACAAGTTTCTCGGTCTGCTCGAAGAGAGGCTTGGCCGGAAACTCGACCGCGTTGTGCCTGGCGCGGTGGTGGTGCGTCCGCCATTTGACCGTGCAGCGCACATTGGCATTCACGCGCAGAAACAGGAGGGGCTGCACTGGATCGGCGTCGTCGTACACGTTGGACATCTGACGGTCGCCCAAATTCGCGGGCTTGCGGATGTCGCGCGCGATATGGGCGATGGCGATATTCGGCTTACGGTTTGGCAGAACCTGCTGATTTCCGGCGTGCCATCGAAGAAATTGAAAGCGGCCCAAGCCAAAATCGAGGCGCTGGGCCTCGCGGTCGAGGCCAATGCGATCCGGTCCGGGCTCGTCGCATGCACCGGTAATACGGGATGTAAATTCGCGGCGTCTGACACCAAACGCCACGCCGAGGAGATCGCGCGCTGGTGTGAAACGCGCGTTTCGCTCGACACGCCCGTCAATATCCATCTTACCGGCTGTCATCACTCGTGCGCACAGCACTTCATCAGTGAAATCGGCCTGCTGGCCTGCAAGGTCCAGGAAAGCGCAGATGGCGATGCGGTCGAGGGCTATCACGTCCTGATCGGCGGCGGCTTCGGCCCGCAGGCCGCACTTGGCCGCGAACTCTATCGCGACGTCAAGGCGCAGGACGCACCACAGACGGTCGAACGTATTTTAAAGGCCTATCTCAGGAATCGCGCCGCGCGCGAGGAGAGCTTCATCGCTTTTGCCCGCCGCCACGAAATCGACGCGCTCAGGGCCATGACCGAACAGGAGGCCGCATGAGCGTCACTCAACGGCCTCCAATCCCGTCCTTCCTCCCTGAGTCCGCGCCCTTTACGGTCGAGCAGCGCACGTGGCTCAACGGGCTGTTCGCGGGCATGTTTGGTCTCGAAGGCGGCGTGACGCCGCTGTCGAGCGCGGACGTTGCCAGGCTCCTGCCTGGGTTTATCGATACAGGCACTGCACCGGCCGCCGACGTCGATGACGGTGCACCATGGCACGATCCGGCGATGGCGCTCAGCGACCGCATGAAGCTCGCCGAGGGCAAGCCGCTGCCCCGCCGCATGATGGCGGCGATGGCACAGCAGGATTGCGGACAGTGCGGCTATAATTGCCACGACTATTCGGAAGCCCTGTTCACGAAAAAGGAAGAGCGGCTGAACCTGTGCGTGCCGGGCGGCAAGGAAACTGCCCGCATGCTCAAGCAACTCTATGCCGAGTTCGAAGCGCCGGCGGCGGCGCCGACCACGCCCGCACCGGCGGCGGCAAAACCGGCCGCGCCCGGCACGTCGCGCGATCATCCCTTGATTGCCACGCTTGCCCGGCGTCATCGCCTAAATAAAGACGGGTCGCAGAAGGAAACCTGGCACATCGAATTCGACATCTCCGGCTGCGACCTGGACTATGCGGTCGGTGACTCGCTCGGCATCTTTCCGGTGAACGATTCGGGCCTCGTGGATGCGGTGATCGCTGCGCTCGGCGCGCCGCCGGATTTTCCGATCGGCGGACGCACGCTGCGTGAAACTTTGAACGATGGCGTATCGCTGTCGCCCGCGCCCGACATGCTGTTCCAGCTTATTTCCTACCTCACCGGCGGGGAGCGAAAGCAGAGGGCGAAGACGCTCGCTGCGGGGCAGGATCCCGATGGCGACGCCGCCACCCTCGATGTGCTCGCGGCCTTGCAGAAATTCGAGGGGATCAGACCCGATCCAGAGGCCTTCATCGAGGCGCTCGATCCGTTGCAGCCGCGCATTTATTCGATCTCGTCATCGCCCAGGATCCATCCCGATCGCGTCTCGCTCACGGTCGATGCGGTGCGCTACAAAGTCGGCGACCGCACGCGGCTCGGCGTCGGCTCGACGTTTCTCGGCGGCCGCGTCGAGGTTGGGCAGCCCGTACGCGTCTATGTGCAGAAGGCGCAGCATTTTGCGCTGCCCGCCGATCCGGGCAAGCCGATCATCATGATTGGGCCTGGCACCGGCGTCGCGCCGTTCCGCGCATTCCTGCAGGAGCGCCTCGCCACGCAGGCCCCGGGACCGAACTGGCTTTATTTCGGCCATCAGCGCAGCGACTATGATTTCTTCTACGAGGAAGAGCTCAAGGCCATGCGTAAGTCAGGCCACCTTACCCGTCTGACACTTGCCTGGTCGCGCGACGGCGACGAGAAAATCTACGTCCAGAATCGCATGCGCGATGACGGGCGGGATCTTTGGGCCTGGCTTGAGCGTGGTGCGCACATATATGTGTGCGGAGATGCTTTGCGCATGGCGAAAGATGTCGAACGCGCTTTGACAGACGTCATTGCCGAACACGGTAAACGCAGCCCGGAAGACGCAGCGCGTTATGTTGCCGAACTGAAAAAGAATGACCGCTATCAGGTGGACGTATATTAAAAGGCCATGCCGATAAACGAGCGTCGCACCCCCTCCGAAACAAGGCCAGCGCGCATGGGCGCGCTGGCCCGGCTTCCCATATTCCTGTCGCTTGACGGGAAGCGGGCGGTGCTTGCCGGCGGAAGCCCGGCGGCGGCATGGAAAGCAGAGTTATTGTCGGCGTCGGGTGCGCGTGTCGACGTCTACGCGATCGACATCTGCGACGCGTTGGAACAGCTGGCGGCGGATCCGCCGCGCGGTGCGATCGTCATCCATCGCTGTATGTGGTCGGCGGAAACTTTCGCAGACGCTGCGGTTGCGGTCGGCGCATTCGAAGACGACCAAGGCGCGGACAAATTTGCGGCGGCCGCACGCACCGCAGGCGTCCCGGTTAATGTGATCGACAAGCCGGCGTTCTGCGATTTTTCGTTCGGCGCCATCGTCAATCGTTCACCACTGGTGATCGGGATTTCGACCGACGGCGCGGCACCGGTCTTCGCGCAGGCAATCCGCGCCAAGCTCGAAGCTCTTCTGCCCAACGGGTTTGCCGGCTGGGCCGCCGCCGCGGCGCGCTGGCGCAGTGCGGTGAAATCGTCCGGGCTGTCATTTTCCGGGCGGCGCAAGTTCTGGCATTTGTTCACCGCGCAGGCCGTCACCGACCCAAACCACGAACCCGGTCAGACCGATTTCGAGAACTTCATTGCCGAGGTGAAGGGGCTTGGGACAGCGGTCGAAAACGGATCGGTAACACTGGTTGGAGCCGGGCCCGGGGACCCTGAATTGCTGACCTTGCGCGCCGTCCGCGCGCTGCAGTCAGCCGACGTGATCCTGTTCGACGATCTGGTTTCTCGCGAGGTGCTCGATTTTGCTCGCCGCGAAGCAAGAAAAATGCTCGTGGGCAAGACCGGCTTCGAGCCTTCCTGCAAGCAGGAAGACATCAATGCCTTGATGGTGGGCCTCGCCCGGCAGGGCAAACGCGTGGTCCGCCTCAAGGGCGGCGATCCTCTCATTTTTGGTCGCGCTGCCGAGGAAATCGCCGCCTGCGAGGAGGCGAACATCGCGGTGGACGTGGTGCCCGGTATCACTGCCGCGCAAGGCGCAGCCGCCAAACTTGGCATTCCGCTCACCGACCGCAAGCGCGCACGCCGGGTGCAATATGTCACAGGCCATGCCAGCGAGGGCGCGCTGCCTGGCGATCTTGACTGGCAAAGCCTTGCCGATCCGACGACCACGACGGCGATCTATATGCCAACGCGTACGCTCGCAGCTCTGGTCGCGCGAGCGATCGCCGAAGGTCTCGACCCGCACACCCCGGCATTGGCAATTGCCCGCGCCACGCGGCCCGATCAGGCTGTCGTCGCAGCACCGATCAGCGAACTTCCCTTGAGGGTTGCCGAAGCGAATCTACCGGGTCCGGTGCTGGTGATGTTGGGACATGCCCTTGAAGAACGGGCCACCGTCCGAGCAAGCGCGGCACCTGTGGGCCAGAAAGCCGGCTGACACCAATTACCGCGCGTTGTAGCGGATCGGCACCGATACCGGAATTTGACTACCTGTGATCTCTGGCGGTGGTGGTGGCAACGGTGCCGCGCGCGCAACCATTGCCAGCGTTGCCTGGTCGAGTACGCTCGACCCCGAACTCCGCACGATACGCGCATTATGCACGCCGCCGCTGCGGTCGACGTTAAAGGCGAGCTGCGCAATGCCCTGCTCACCGCGCGACTGCGCCTCGGGCGGATAGCGCTTGTTGCGCTCGAGCTGAGCCATCAATTGCGACTTCCAGTTTGGCAAGGCGTTCGGGTTTTGCGAGTTGGCCCCCGGCATCGGTGCTGCTGCGCGCTTCGATTTGGTCTCTGCAGAGCTCGGAGCGCTGGCGAGGCTCGCGACCTTCTGCTTAGGCTTCTTCTCGCGCGGTTTTTCGACCACTTTGGGTGGCGGCGGGGTGACTGCCTGTACCGGTTCGGACTTCGGATCCGGCGGCAGCTCTAGCTGCTTTTCCAGCGGCTTTTGAGGCTCGGGCTCCGGTTCAGCCTCTTGCTGCTGTGGACCGGGCGGCATTTCATTCGGCGTGGTCTCGGGCGCAACCGGCAGCGCCGCGAGCTCGATCGTAATCACGGGCGCATTCGCGACCAGGTCGCCGGTGTCATTCCACCGCGCAAGCAGGGCGGCGGCACCGGCGACATGGAAGGCGACCGCCAGCACAAAACAGCCGGCCCAGCGTGTGCTCTCCGGCCAACGCCGCACCGCCAGCGTGTCGCCCGTCGCGTTCATTGCTTGTCCGCTTCAAGTCCGACCAGCGCCACATGCAAGTATCCCGCGCTGCGCAATTCGTTCATCAGGCCCATCAACTCGCCATATGGTACGGTCTTGTCGGCACGTAGAAAAACGCGCTGCTGTTTGTCGCCGGACGTTGCCTGATCGAGCGCGCTGGCAAGTGCGGCACGCGTGATCGCATTCTCATCAAGCGAAACGCTCAAATCGGATTTCAACGTGAGAAACAGCGGTTTTTCTGGCCGCGGCGTGCGCTCGGCATTAGCCGCCGGCAGATCGACCGAGATGTCGACCGTGGCGAGTGGCGCCGCAATCATGAAAATGATCAGGAGGACCAAAATTACGTCGATGAACGGCGTAACGTTGATCTCATGGACCTCGCTGAGAGTCTCGTCGCCGTGATCGAGACGCACACCCATCAGGACTACTCTGCTGCTACAGCGCGGCGACGCTCGGCCGAGCGATGCTCAAAAGTCCCACGATCGAGGTCGCGACTGATAATCCGCAGGATCTCGGCGGAAGCATCAGCGTGCAGCGCGCGATAGCCTGCAATCCAGCGTGAGAACATGTTGTACATCACCACGGCCGGGATTGCTGCCACCAGACCAAGCGCGGTGGCAAGCAGCGCCTCGGCGATGCCGGGTGCGACGACCGCCAGATTGGTGGTGTGCTGTTTCGAGATGCCGATGAAGCTGTTCATGATCCCCCACACCGTGCCAAACAGCCCGACAAATGGGGCCGTAGCACCGATGGTCGCGAGGATGCCGGTGCCTCGGATCATCTGCCGGCCGGCAGCAGCCTCAATGCGCTCAAGGCGCGACGCAATGCGTTCCTTCACGCCGGACGGCGAGAGCGCATCTGCGGACAGCCGTAATTCGGCATCGGCCGCGCGTACGAGGGCGGCAGACCCGTCATCGCGTCCTTTTATGCGCGCGCTCGCCTCGCTCCAGGAACGAGCCTGGCTGAGTGCGTCGATTGTGGCCTGCATGCGCCGACGAACGATCAGGAGCTCGATCGCCTTGGCGAACCAGACAGTCCAGGTCAGAACCGACGCGAAGGCGAGGCCAATCATGACCGCTTTGACCACGATATCGGCTGCCATGAACATGCCCCAAGGTGATAGGTCGCGGGGCAATGTCAGGGCGGCGCTAGGCCCGGGCGGACCTGGAGAAGCCGCAGGAGACGGGGCTTCGGCCGGCGCCGCAGGTGCCGTCGGCGTGGCGGTCACGGGTACGCTCACAGGCGGCGCAGCGATGGCGGGCGACGCTGGCGCACTCGCAGCCGGCGCGGAAGGCCCGGCCTCGGATGCCGGTTGAGTTTGCGCAGACGCGGCGGCGGGTAACATGATGCCGATGGCAAGCAGCGCCGCTATGAACGGACGCATATGGGGGCTGTTTTTCACTTTCACCGGCTGATCCTTTATCTGCTTGCTACCCTATTCTAGCAATCTCGCGGTTTTGCGTCATTCCGCGGGATTTAGCTGCGTCTCAGGGCTTTCTTTGACGACCTTGCTGCCGGAACGCTTGCGCAGCCACATTATGATGCCGGTCACCGCAAACACAGTTGGAAACGCACCAGTCAAGAACACAACGACAGACCACAGTGGACCTCCACGACTGCCGTCGTGAATCCAACGTATCCAGGAGGCGGCGCGATCACCGGCTTGCGGGGCCAGAACGCTGGCCTGGCCGCTTCGGTCATCAACCATGACCGTCACTTCATCCTTTGTGTCGCTGCGCATCTGCGCGCGCCACGCGCTCACGCGCTCACCGCGCTCTTGTGTCGGCACGAATAGCGCAGATACTTTTGCGTTCGGGTTGGCTCGCAGTGCAATGTCAAGCGCACGATCCGCAGTCAATGCCGTTTGCTGGGCAATTTGTCGGCCGAAGCCACCGCGCTGCGCCTGAGGATTCATCGCCGCGACCGACGACATCATGTCGCGCGCGGTTTGTGGAAAGGCCAGATAGATTCCGGTGAGTGAGACCACCGCCAGGGGGATCGATATCCAGAAACCCAGCAGGTGATGGAGATTGAAGGTGAAGCGCGGGGAGCGCGCCCAGCGCAGACCGCGCACAAAGCTGCCGGTGCCGCGCGGCCACCAGAGCCAGATGCCCGTCAACGCCAGTGTCGCCATGCCGACACCGACCCAGCCGACAATGGCGCGACCGGAATATTCCGGCACGGTCAGATTTTCGTGGAACCGGTGCAAGACGCCGAAAAATGTTGAGCGAAAGTCGACGATGTCGAGCACACGCGCGGTTGGTGGATCGATATAGACATTCATCAGGCGAGGCCGGCCCTCGGCGTCGCGCCCGCGCGCCGCAACAATCACCGGGGACGCTTGGCCAGGAAGGCGGACGCTTATCGGCGTGGCGCCACCTTCAAGCGAGCGCGCCGCGCTTTCGAGGTAGGCGGAGGGAGGGAGGATCTGGGAGCCGGTGACAGCATAACGCTGGGGATTGAGAAGCGCCTCGATTTGCTCGTGCCAGACGAGCAGTGCACCGGACAGCGAAATCGGAATCAGCAGCGCAGCCAGGCTGGCGCCAATCCATCGATGCAGGGTGAACCAGAAGCGACGAATGTTCGTCGCAGGAATATCCGCCATAGCCCGCCTCTTTGCGCGGCAACCTATCCTAGCGAAAGCGACGGGGAAATAGAAAATAATGCAGCTATCGCAGTTTTAAGTATTCAAAACAGTATTACGTGGTTTAGAACTATTCTAATTCAATTTTTGTGATGTAAAATCAACTTGTTCTTGACGTCGAATACAGTCTGTTGTTTCCAAATATAGCCTAACAATCAGCCTGATTATTATAGTTTTAAAGTATAGTATTTGCTGGGGCTGATCAAGATGAACAGGGTGAATTTGAGTATTGGGTCGCATGCTTTTACTCATCGCGTTTTGCTTCGCAGCTTCTGAAGTCGAGCACAGTCCAAATAGGCCAACTCTCCAGTCGTTCGCGGCTTCACGCGGCCGTAAGTCTCGCCTCGCTGATGGTTGTATCCACCGCGTCAGCACAAGAGGGCGGTAGTTCCGGATTGCAAGCACCGACCCATCGATGTGACGGACGATCAGGGTGGTTATCAGGCGACACACCAGTCGATCAATCGGCTGCAGACGGCGCTTCTCAACATCCCGCAGACCGTCAACGTGGTCCCTCAGCAGGAAATTCAGGAGCGGCGCTTCAGCACCATGGAGGACGCGTTGCGCACCGTCTGCCCGAGAACTCCCCGGAAGCACGCGAACTCGGTGCAATGGTGGTCGAGGCGCTGGCGCGCAACAATCTGTTCATGTCGGCTGTGCTGCCGAAACAGGTATTTCCGCCGCTGTTCAATCGCTACAACGCGGGCATGAGCGCGCATGTCGACAATGCCATACGCGGCATCGCCAACAGCGGCATCCGCATTCGCACCGACGTCTCCTCGACGTTATTCATCTCGGCTCCCGAAGACTATGACGGGGGCGAACTGGTGGTGGAAGACACCTATGGCAGTCATACCGTCAAGCTGCCGGCCGGCGACATGATCGTCTATCCGGCCACTTCTTTGCACTATGTCACACCGATAACGCGCGGTTCCCGGATCGCGTCCTTCTTCTGGACGCGGAGCATGATTCGCGACGAGAG